>CAIQIR010000053.1 GCA_903871875.1 uncultured Schlesneria sp. | reverse complement strand
TCCAATCTCTTGAGCATTGATTGGGAGAATCCGATAGGCCCGGCCGATCGCCGTAAGAACCCTTTTCGCATGACGAAGATCGAATAAATCGACTGCTGCGAGGTTATTGCCAGGGACCAGATTCACTTCGAGCTCGTTCATGAAATGCGTCACGGCCATCCAGAAATCATCCCGGACGGTGATAATGCACTGCAGATGCGCTCCGTCACATTGACGCAATGCTCGCAAAAGCTCGCTGGAATCTTCATGAGATCGTGAATGCAGCCACTGTTCGAACTGATCAATCACAATCAATACACGCCGTCCAGACTTTTCTGCGCCGTGTCGTCGAAGTGCGGTCAAGCTCTCAGCCAGACCTAAGTCGGGTGATAACTCGGAACAGGACTTTCTAAGAGCCTTCAGCAAACGGGACTCCGTCTCCAACGGAGTTGATTCAATGTAAACGGGAGTAATGTCTTCTGAAAGCAGCGGAATCACGCCGGCTTTCAGAAACGAGGATTTACCACAACCACTGGGTCCATAAATGACACCCACACGAAAGGTTTCCGATTCCGGAGCTTGAATCCGGTTCTTCCAGAACTGGGCACTTTCTGGAATTCCTTCGCGATCTCGCGGTCCCGGTAGCAACTCAAGAAAAAAGCCTGCGTCGTCACGACCGAACGAACGCAGACCTTTGGGAACGATTTGGATGCCCGCTTCGTTCGTCAATGGACCTGTGGTGGCACTCAGCTGTTGATCGCTAAGCCCCGAAGCGCGGTGCGGTCGCCCCGCCGAGACAGGGCCGTGTTGCAAGAACGCTCGCAGATCTGCGGCCATTTCGGCGGCCGCTCCGTAACGATCAGAGACTCGGTACGACAAGGCTTTAAAACAGATTCGTTCCAATTCCCTGGAAATTGAATCATCGATCTGCCGCAAAGAAGGAAGTTCCGTCGCGACCGTATGCTCGAGTCGGTTTTGCTGGAACGGCCGACGACCAGCAAGAAGTTCGTAAAACACGATTCCAAGACTGAAGATGTCCGACCGCCCATCAACCAGATGTCCTTCTCCGCGGATCGCCTCCTGCCGCCGTTCGACAGTTGGCAGATTCCCCACCGGCAAAAGAGCGGGCAATATCTCCGCCAATTCGGGAAATCGCTTCACGAAACTATCGACGTCCGGGCTTAGGCCACGTTCGCTCTGGCATTGAAACTCGTCTTGGACCAGCCCGAGTTTGAGCCGCTTATCTAATCGGACAGTTGCCAGTGACTCAAAATACCGTTCTACGGGAAATTCCCGACCGGAATGCCATCGATTCATCTGGTCAATTGCACAGATTTCGACAACTTCCTCCGGTGAAAGCCGTTCATGGCTCGCCAGAAACAAAAAGACGTCAGGTTGCTCATCCGAGTTTTGCCACATCGACGTAAATCGATCAACTGGTCGCTGATTGGGCGATGTCGGGATACCTGAGTAATTCATTCTCTGTCGTGCCAATTTGAAGCGGATACTTGAGTCGACGATCGCTTTCGGCGCCCCGGAACATTCTCAATCACTTTAAGTGCGGATTCAATGAAGAATTGTTCACTACCTTCACCAATACCGCGAGAACCTTCCAATACGCTACTTGCGCGAGCGTGACCTAGTAGAAGTCTGTTCACCGATTGGCCACAAGAAGGAATGTCAGAAGGTTAGCCATCATTTGTCAGGATTTTCCTGATGCCGGCCTAAGTGACGTCGGACCTTTTCAATCATTTTTTGAGCATCGACATAACCCGGTTGGGCTCGAAGCGCCAGAACAAAGCATTCCAAGGCTTCTTCGTGTTTTCCCAACGAACCTAAGGCGTTCCCCATCTGATAGTACGCCTGAGCTTGATCGACCGAGCCGATTGGTGACAAGGCAACAACACGGCGGTAGTCAGCAATCGCCTCTTCAAGCTGCCCAATGGCAACGTAGGCGTTTCCTCGATTGTAGATTAAAGGAATGACATCTGGACTCAATTCGATCGCGTGATTGAATTCCTGCAGAGCACGTGACGCCTGCCCAGCCTTCAGATACTCACAGCCAATTGCATGATAGGCGCGAGCATTGGACGGAAAGTCGAGGGCGGTCTTCCGCCAAAGCGTCAATTCCGATTGATAATCCAGATTACGCTGGTAGGTGATGTACCCCAACCCAGTGGCAACGAATATCAGGGTCACCCAATGGAGAACTCGCGATGTCGCCGGAACAACACCTGAAGACACTGTACCGCGTGCCGCGACCCAATCGAGCAATTGATGTACCAGCAGCACCACGAGTGCGACGAGCGACGCAAGCGGCAAGTACATACGGTGTTCGGCCGCAGTTTGAGTCACCAATGGCACGACGCTGGAAGTGGGCGCCAAGATGATAAAAAAACTGAGCCCTAAAAAACCAATCCAAGGACGGTAACGCAAGGCGACAACCGCGGCGATCAGTAAACAGAAAACCGTCGTCGCAAAAGGAAGAATTTCCATGGATGTGACAGCGATCGGATTTCCATAGTCAAACACCAACGGATTGGGCCAAAAGCTAAGCCGGAGATATCGAACAATAAAGCCGAATTGTGTCATGGCATAATTCCATGCTCCCAGCCCCAAGCCAAAGCCCGCCGTACCACTGCGATCTTTTGAGGATCGCATCAACACTGCCAGCCAGATCCAGGTCGCGGCCAATCCAAAATACAAGGCCGCTCGCTTTCGTCGGATCTCGGCAAATGATTGTTCCAGAAAGACTCGGTCGTAGAACAGAATCACCACCGGTGCAGTGACCATGACCTCTTTGGTTGTCATTCCGCAAGTACAGGCGGCAATTGCGGTCACATACCACGCAGTGGGTCTCGTTCCCGTAGCCCCTCGAATGACGCAGTAAAGTGTCAAGAAATAGAATACCGCGACGAGTGATTCGGCCCGTTGCACAATGTAAGTGACGGATTCCGTCTGTAACGGATGGACGGCCCAAATTAATGAGACCGCAAACGCGAGGCCCGTCGCGTCGCGCTGCGTTCGCCCTGCCATCACCGGCAGCAACAGCGTCCGATGCACGACCGCGAATAGCAGGATGGCGGCAACAAGATGAGCGGCCAAATTGACGGCGTGATAGTCCCAAACCCCTTCTGACCCCGCCAACCAATAGTTCACGGCCAACGATAGGTTCAACAAGGGCCGACCGATGACTGTGGCATGTGTCGCTCCTGTCAGGACCGTTCCCACCTTTGATAGATCCTGGATCGATTTGTTCTGGACAATCGCCCCAATATCGTCGAGTACAAAGGGCCCGCCAAAACTGTTGGAATAAACCAGGATTCCAGCAGCAACGATCGCGCAGGCCGGCAGAGCGACATTCGAAAAAGAAGGCCCGACCTTCTGGAAGGAAGAGGTTTCCGTCATCAATGTCACCGAAACCTCCCCCGCGTGTCCGCCAATGGCCGGGCAATCGAAATTCGACGCATTTTACCATCCGACTTCGGTGAACGTCGCATGCCTCTGCACGAGGGAATGACGTTCGCCACCCGAAATCCGGTCAACCTGTTTCGCTTTCAGAAAAGAAGGCCTTGAAAACAGAATGAGACATGAAGCTCGCGGTTCACCAACGTTCTTTTGTCATCCAGCAATCGGCAGTCTATGCGGTGGGTCGGTCTCGTGCGAGACAGTGGCCGCTTGAAACATCCGCAATTGGAGGTCGCCGGAGTTCAAAACGACCTCCATTGCTTCCCGTGCAGAGCGAATTCTCATTCTGTCCCCAAATGAATGACGGAGAGGTTTGGGCGGCCCCCAATCTCCCTGTTGTCGTGGTGTCGCGCAGATTGATCGCCGAGCCATCATCGCGCTGAAACCAAAAACGATTCCGCAAAAAGTCGGTTTCAGTTCGTTTCGCTGTACCGAATCGCCGTTTCAATCTCATTTTACCGAAGTCAGCATGGCAAAGTGAGTTTTGGCATGCACATTGCGTTTAGTTGTCATCGACGAAGAGGTTCAGGGAAAAGCACGGTTCAAAACCCAGTGACCGGGTCTCGGCGTTGGGCTATCCTGAGGCGTGCGTTCGCCCGCCGCCGTGTGAACTCGTGGAAACGCGAATTGGCGAGTGTCGGTCACCCTAAGCGAGTAAGGAAAACAGACCATGACAGTAACGCCGCTACATGATTTAGAACACGAAATGCCTCAATTGCCGGGCCACGCGATTGGATTTGCCAACACCCGTTCCGAATGCGACGCCATCATTCACGATTTGAACTACGCCGGATTTCCCGATTCCGCGATTGCCGTTTTGAGCGGAAAAGAAGGTGCGCAATTACTGAAACGCATGATGGGCAAATCGTTGTGGGGAGAAACTTCTGAAGAAGTGATGAAACAGGGCATCGTCGAAATCGATAACGGCCATTTTGCCTTGATCATCGATACCGAGGATCGCGATGAAGCCATGCTTGCCGCGAATATTGCCACCAAACATGGCGGACATAACTTCAATCATTTTGGTGAACTGACCGACGAGCGACTGAGTCGGTGAATCGACTCACCAAACGACATTGCAGAGAGCGAGCGTCCTAGCCCTCTCAGGTCTATTGGACTGGAGAGGAAAAGGCGTTCTTCGTGTTCCACGAACTGTCGAACCGAAAAAGGACAACGGAACATGATTGATCGCAAACTTTGTTTGACAGGAATATTTTGGTGGTGACAAGCGTTGTTGCCGGTAGCGCTTACCGCGGTTGGCGACACAATTGTTTCCTCGCAAACCACGCTTGGGCACCAGGGTGCCCAAGTGAACGCGAACGGGACTTTTGTACCGAGCCATACTGTCACAACCCCCGCGTCCAGCTCAGCGATATGATTCGAGCCCCCCAGAAAGAGAGCTTCTGCAGCCTGCAACAATCCACGAATACAGGAGATCCACATGACTGACAAATCTCTGGTTGACGATCATCCGAAGGCCGTGACACGCCACGAACTCGTGCAACTGCTGAATGAGGATCTTGCTGGCGAGTACCAGGCCATCATTTCCTACGTGATCTATTCGCAAGTGCTCAAGGGCGCACAATACATGAATATTGCCGCCGAATTAGAACTGCACGCCGCAGAAGAACTGTCCCATGCACTGATCATCTCAAATCAAATCGATTACCTCGGTGGCATGCCAACAACAACTCCCAAGCCAGTGAAAACGTCGGCAAAGGCAGAGGAGATGTTGCGTTTCGATTTGGACAACGAAAACGAAACGATCCGACGATATCGAGCGCGAGTTCGTCAGTGTGAGGCGATTGGCGAGTTCGCGATGGCTGAACAGATCCGAAACATTCTCATCCAGGAACAAGATCATCAGATCGCGTTGGCCACTGCCTTGGGGATCGAGGTTCCGGATGTTTCTAAATAACCGCCGTCACCTTTGCTCGCCATGGGCTGTGCTTCAACAACCTCGTCTGTGCTATTTTCGGACTGATAAGATCGAATCCGCAATGAGCCGGGCGACGCTTTCGAGTTTCTTTCGACTTTCAAAGGATACTTTTCACACATTGATCGACCGTCAATGGTCAGAAATCGTGAGGTCACTATGCAACGAAATGCCGTCTTTACCGCTGCCATCATGTTACTCACTGCGATTCGGCTGACGTTCGCCGCGGACGGACAGCAGAACCAGACAACTGAAAAGGCCGGCGAGCCGGCAGCTCAAGGAAAAATTACAGCTCCCCCCAGCGACCCTCACCTTGGCCAGGCTCCGGCGGATCAATCGGTGGTTGCGGAGAAGTCTTCGCCTGAAGAGGCCGCAATTCGTGCGACGGGCGATTCTTACGTGGCAGCGTTCGCTCAAGGGAATGCGAAAGCGGCGGCAGAGCATTTCACGATGGATGCCGAGTATGTCGACGCTGAAGGCAATCTTTATCGCGGGCGGCAAGCGATTGAAGATGTGCTGACCGCGTTCTTCGCTTCGAATCCGGGAAGTCGAATCAATCTTGAAATCACCTCGCTTCGCTTCGTGGGTTCTGGCGTCGCACTCGAAGACGGAGTGACAACAGTCACCTTTGCCGACGATCCAGAATCGGTCCTGCGCGGCTACACCGCCGTCCACGTGAAAATGGGCGATCGATGGCTCACGGCCAGTGTTCGCGAACGGACCGTCAAAGAAAGCCGCCAGCATGCGGCTCAACTCCGCCAATTTGATTGGTTGGTTGGCGACTGGGTTCACGAAGGGGATGACGCAATCGTCTCCGCATTGGTCGACGCAGAATCTGAAGCGCGGGGCTATGTCGTCACAGGTGACGAATCGTACCTGAACAATTACCGCCGCCTGGCCGTGATTGTCCCCAATCGGATGCGGTTGTTGAACGAAGCCGTTGCGGACAATCCCGTTGAACGAAACCGTATCAGCGAACTGACACGAATTGTCGAGGAACGATCTTCACGTCTTCAGGACATCGTCGACGCGAGAGGTACGCAGGGCTTCGATACTGCTCAATCGCAAATCCTTTCGGGCAGTGGCCAAGAGGAAATGGAGCAGCTTCGACAGGCCCTCAATCAGTTTCAAATCGAAGAAAACCAACTGCTCAGTCAGCGAAATCACGATCAAGAATACAGTCTCTATATCGTTCTGGCGGCCAACCTCACTGCGGTCAGTATTGGCACAACCCTCACGGTCGTGGCCTGGTATCTGGTCGAACGAGAATTGCGAAAGCGGCGGTTGGCGGAAGCCAGTGCCCATTCTGAACGTCAGAACTTGTGGGTCACGTTAACCAGCATCGGCGATGGCGTGATCGTGGCCGACGCCGCGGGACGAGTAAAGCTGGCGAATCCGGTTGCCCAACAACTTATGGGGCATCCGCGGGATGCGATTGGACGACCGTTAGCGGACATCTTTTCCCTCCTCAATGAAGTCACTCGAGAGCCCGTCGAGAATCCCGTCAGCCAGGTGCTGGCGCAGGGAAAGATCGCTGGGATGGCCGGAATGACGGTATTGGTCCAAACCGACGGGACGGAAATCCCGATAGAACAGACCGCCGCCCCCATCCGCGATAAGTCTGGGAAAATCAGTGGTGTCGTATTTGTTTTCCGAGATTGCTCCGAGCGACGTCGATTTGAAATGGAAATCAGCGAACGCGAGCGGCGTTTCCGGCGAATGTTTGAAACACCGCTGATCGGAATCGCGGTGTGCACCTCTCGCGGATATCTCATGGAGGCCAACGACGTCTTTCTCGATCTGGTGGGATATCAACCAGCGCAATTGAATGAGGCGGCACTCAGCTGGAGCAGTGTTCCACAAGGTCAAAGTCCACTGGATGACCGCGCTCGACTTGAGCTTCGCGAGAGCGGGGTTTGCAAACCCTTTGAAAAGACTTACACGCGAATGGATGGCTCGCGTGTCCCAGTACTGATCTCGGCCGCTCGATTGATGGACGAACAAGACTGCGTCGTGGTCTTCGTAACGGACCTCACACAAAGTAAAAACACTGAAGCCGCCTTACGGGAAAGTGATGCCCGCTTCCGTATTCTGTCCGAATGCATGCCACAAAAAGTCTGGACGGCACGGCCGGATGGTCGTTTGGACTATGCCAACCATATGTTGTTGGAATATGCCGGAATGACAACAGAACAGTTGCTGGGTTGGGGTTGGACCATGCTGATCTTCCCGGATGATCTGCAAAACCATTTGGAGGCATGGAAGAAATCGCTGGCCAGCGGTGACATGTTCGAGGTGGAACATCGCGTCCGTAAGCACACGGGAGAATATCGCTGGCATCTGGCCCGAGCCTTGCCGCTCTATCAACCGGATAGTCAAATTGCGATGTGGGTCGGCACGAATACGGACATTCACGATCAAAAGCAGGCGGAAGAAACCCTGCGTGAGGAACATCATCGGAAGGACCAGTTTCTGGCGTTACTCGCCCATGAATTGCGAAATCCGCTGGCGCCCCTCAGTAATGCGCTGCAGGTATTTCCTTCAGTTCAGAATGACCCGGCCAGTTCCGAAGCACTGCTCGGCATCATGAAGCGGCAGCTACGCCAAATGACGCGGCTGATCGACGATTTGTTGGACCTGGCGCGAATTACAACAGGCAGGATGCGACTGCGCCGGGAACCAATTGCCGTCGAATCCGTTGTCGTTGCAGCAGTCGAGGCCGTTCAGCCGCTCATTTCCGAACGCGAGCATCAATTCACCGTCAATCTTCCTCAGGAAGAACTTTGGGTCGATGCCGACTCGGCCCGCCTGGCCCAGATCTTGATCAACCTTTTGCACAACGCGGCAAAGTACACAGACTCTCACGGACAATTGTCTCTGACCGTGGAACGTTCCCAAAACGACGTTCTTTTCCGAGTCCGCGACAATGGACCGGGAATCTCCAAGGAAATGCTGACGAAGATCTTTGACTTGTTCACGCAGGTCGAATTGACTCTCGATCGCGCTCACGGCGGTTTGGGAATCGGCCTGACCCTAGTTCGTACGCTTGTTGAGTTACATGGCGGCTCGGTGACAGCGTCGAGTCCCGGCCCCGGTAAGGGAAGCGAATTCGTCGTCGAATTGCCTCTCGCTGCTGCTCCGTTAGACACAATCACAGTTGAAGCGACTAACACCACAGAAAAACCGCTGCCCGAGTTGCGAATCCTCGTAGTCGATGATGTACAAGCGTCCGCCAAGACCCTCGGGCTCATGTTGCGCACTCTCGGCCAAAAGACAGAAGAAGTCTACGATGGGCCGTCTGCGATCACCTGCGCTACCAAGACTCCTTTCGATCTGATCGTTCTCGATATCGCCATGCCCGGCATGGATGGCCTCGAGGTGGCTCGACGAATCCGTGCCATACCGGAATTAAGCTCGGTAACACTTGTCGCCTTGACAGGCTTCGGTCAGGAAGAAGATCGTGCAAGAAGTCTGCAGGCAGGATTCAATGATCACCTGATTAAACCGACCAGCCTGGACATTCTGAAAGAGGTCCTGAAACGCGCCGCAACCTCCGGCAGTCGTTCCGACAATCCAACCATCAACGGCTGCAATCACAACTCTCTTCCGAATGCCAAGTGACGCAGTCTAGCATCTTGCGGAACTCGTTCCACGGACATTGTCCGCGAGCCTATTTCTGAGACATCTTGGCGACAGCAGCGATCTTTCGATCTTCGGATCGATTTCTGAAACGCGGCACGTTGGATGCACCCACAATCGATTCGATCTGGATCGGCCGCCACTCTTTCATCTCCGATTCGAGTTGTTCCCGTCGCCTTTTTGTCCCGTGTCTCGGAGTTCACATGATGCTGAAAATATCGATGCCGACCGGCTCGCAAAAATCGTCTGACCGAATTGAATCAGCCGAATTCGGGAACCGCTACTCCGTGATGGCACCAGCCGAAACCCTTCGCCGAAAAGCAGTTCCAATTCATTTCACGCCGCTTGCTCTTCAGCCACGTCCCCATGAACCAACAATCGCAGAGGACGTAGTGCGTGCATTTCTTAACAGTGGATATCCGTTACATCACGTGAGTTGTCACGTCGACGACTCCAAACTCGTTTTGCACGGTCAGGTGAATCGCTACTACTACCTGCAAGTCGCGATTCAAATCGCCTTGCGAATGGGTGAGGGGCGGCGGATTGTGAACAATGTCGAAGTAATCACGCTCCCTCCGCTCTGTCTCATCCAAACCGATCGCGAGGACTGAACTGATTCACCGGCTGCCGTTTAGAAGATTTCGAGGATCACCGTCATCCCCTGAATCGACGGAGAGGACGAATACATCGAACGGAATTCAGTAACGCAAATGCTTACCTTTATGGTTCCAAGTCAGGCGAACATCAAACACTTGTCGCCACCTTTGATTCCGAGTTGCAGGCGCTGGCCTATGTCAATTGGGCCAAACTGAAGACCAATCCCGACGGGACTTCAAAGTTTGAACAGGGAAGTGTGCTGGCCGGTTACCGGCGATGGAGCCATTCTGCCACCCCATTGAATGACGATGATTCCGACGAAGTCTTCCACAACCCCTCGCCGAATATGTTGTGAAAAGGCTTTGGACATCGAGCGTAGGCCCAATATCTCCCACAGAGACAGAAATGAAACGATCTTTAGAGGCGTTTGATGGATGGCACTCGATCAGCATGATTGTCGACCAACCAATTGTTGGATTCAGATCATGCAGATTGACAGTCGTTTTCCCCAAAAACTCGATTGGCGCGCCGCGTGCATCTCATTGTGATAGGAGCCGTCAATGATGAACACGTTGCTCAGATGTCGATGAATCGCCGACACTGACGATTCGTGGTAAGGCCGTGTGAAATCGTGGCGGCTCCGCTTTTATCGGGACTCGATCGAAAGACGAGACTCAATAGAAGCTTGCTCATCGCAACTCCCCGAGCGAATTAGACCGATGAATTCGCTCGGGGGCTTTTTTTCTTTGGCTAGCCTATCGCCGGTGATGGCGAGCGAGAAAATCGGCCGCGTCCAGTGCGGCGGCAGCAGGAATTTCGATCGGCAGTTCATCCGCAGTGGTCCAACCCGCTTGCTTCAACCAACTGGTGTGCAGTTGGCACATCGCTTGGCGAACGTGGTCCGGTGAAAAAAGTCCCTCGCGATTTTTAAGTGGCATGAATTCTTGTTCACGAACCACCTCCATGGCCAAGGGGCGTTCTGCTTGCGGCAAAATGTCGAAAATAAATCGCTCAAATTTAAAAGCATTGTTTTCCGCAGGCTGAACCAGCTCCCCCAAATCATCCACGTAGGGAACTGATTTCGACGAGCGATGATAGGGCAGACTTTCTTCGTCTTCCGCCATCCGTTTCAGAAAATCAGATCGAAACAGGTGGACAGCGATATTGCCGCACCGCAGTCGCAGTTCTCCCGTAGGATCACGCTGTGCCGCCAAATCCGGCGGAAGATCGGTGTACTCGATGATGTGATGTCGACCGTTGACCTCGACCAGAAGACCCACCTTTTCATTGGGATCCTCTTTGCGGACGACCTTCGTGGAAACATCGGAGCGATTCAGTAAATGGAAACCGATAAACGCAGGATCGCAGACGCGGACCAGGGGATTGTCAACCTGATGGTAGAACAGGTATTCGATCTCACGATCTTGAATATCATCGAAGATTCGCGCATTGCTCATGGCCTCCAGCAACCCGCCATGTCCGTCCGGCGAAAACGCGACGGAATGCGTCGCAGCCATCAGAACCCGACCGGATTTTTGATCGACTGCCGGCATATTCCCTTGTCGAAAGAAGCGGACGTCAGCCGGATCCAGCCCGAAATACTGGTGCTGTTCAAAAAACGCGACAGTTTCCACGTGGGTGGCTTCGCTGGTCATCACGTAATAGGGGATTCTCGTTCGGGATCTTTGCGAAATGGCAACCGTCTGCTCCGCTAAAAGCTGAAACAGCGACTTGTTGGAGACAGGACCGATGGGAAACTGCCCTTTGGGATGTGGAAACCCCAGTCGCGTGCCTTCGCCTCCTGCGACGAGAATAATCCCCACTCGGCCTTCGCGAAGAGCTTTCCAACCAGCCTCTTCGGCCCGTTTGAATTCGGCCGGATTCTTGGTGGCGATGTCTGTCGGGATCAGCTTCGTCGGTGCCCCCGCACTATTGGCAAGTTTCAAACCTGCGTCTTTCACATCCTTGGCCGCGAACAATGCGGTGATTCGATCAAAATCGATTCCAGCAATCTCTTTGATCAAACAATCATGTTGTTCGTCGTTCAGGGTCTGTGCAAACTGAAGTAAATAACCTCCAGCAGCAGTTGGCGTCGATTTCACCGCAGGCCGTTTCTGTTGATCACTGACAGAAGATTGAGCACTCATAGGAATCTCCAAATCATCAAATCGACTCCAGTAATGTTCTTCGCAATTATTGACAAGAACTTGGCAATCGACGGATCTCGTCCCGCGGTTATTTCCGGACGACAGCCGCATTGACGGCTTCGTCGGTGCCCAATTGATGACTTCCATTCTGAGAGATCTCGGGCCGGTGATGCGGCTCAGAATGGCGTTGCGAAGCCGCCCCCCCCAACGAGGTGCCCACGGGATCACGCCGCAAATTGATCACAATTTCGTCTGGGCGGTTTGCATCGTCGAGCGAAATGACCTCACCGGGGTTGAAACCTGACGGCGAGGCTTCGGACGAAACACCAGTCGAGCCATCAACATTACGCACGACGCGGAATATCCACGTTTGCGTTCCACGCCGGAACTTCAACTGAAATCCGTCCCAGGCTGCCGGGATTTGGGGATCGAAACGCACGGAATTACCATGCAACTGGAAACCAAGAATGAATTCGATGGCGGCTCGGTAAAACCACGCTGCCGATCCCGTGTACCATGTCCAACCTCCGCGCCCCACATGGGGAGCGACGCCATAAACGTCGGCGGCAATGACATAAGGTTCGACCTGGTACCGTTGAACCTCTGTGGCCGTCAGCGCATGGTGAATTGGATTGACGAGATCGAAGATCTTAATGGCGTTTTCGGCATCATTCAGAAGCGTCAACGCCTGAATCAGCCATGTTGCCGAATGAGTGTATTGACCACCATTCTCGCGAATTCCGGGAACATATCCTTTGATGTAACCGGGATCGAGTTGAGATTTGTCGAACGGCGGGGTGAACAACAAAACCAGCCCCGACTTCCACTGGACTAGACGCGTCATTACGGACTCGACCGCTTTCCGTGACCGCTGGGGATCGCCACCGGCAATGACCGCCCAAGTCTGAGCAATCGAATCGATCTGGCATTCATCATTTTGCGAAGAACCCAGCGGAGTTCCATCGTCAAAGTAAGCACGACGGTACCATTCGCCATCCCAAGCGTTGTCTTCAATCGCCCGGCGCAAGTCAGTTGACCGGGCCTTCCACTCGTTGGCAAGTTCCATATCGCCGTGGCGTTCCATGAGGGGCAAGAATCGATCGAGAACCACCAGCAGGAACCATCCGACCCAGACACTTTCGCCGCGGCCCTCCTCACCGATTTTGTTCATTCCGTCATTCCAGTCGCCGCATCCCATGAGAGGCAAACCACGCGCTCCGACTTTGAATCCATGTTCAATCGTGCGTCGGCAATGCTCGTAAAGACTGGCCTGATTCGTGGAAACGGAAGGCGTCTCGTACCGCTCTTGCTGGTGTTCTTCCAGAGGAGGCGAATGCAGAAATGTCAGCTGCTGTTCGAGAATACTTTCGTCTTCGGTCACCGCGAGATACTGACAAACGACAAACGGCAGCCACAACAGATCATCTGAAAAACGGGTGCGTGTTCCACGCCCTTCTGGCGGATGCCACCAGTGCTGGACGTCACCTTCTTCAAATTGCCGCGCCGCCGCCTTCAAGATTTGACCGCGAGCGACACCCGGTTGCGAATAGACCACTGCCATCACGTCTTGCAACTGATCACGGAACCCATACGCCCCGCCCGCCTGATAGTAGCCGGAACGTCCCCAGACGCGACAACTGAGGGTTTGATAGAGCAACCATCGGTTGACGATCAAATCAAACGCGCGATCGGGCGTTTTGACTTCAATCGCCTCAAGGGTCGTGTTCCAGCGATTGCGTGTTTCGTCACATGCCTGACGGACCTGAGTCAGGCCGCCGTAACGCTCCAGCAAGGGACCAACAGCCTCCAGGCTTTCCGCCGCCCCCAATAAGAAGACCACTTCGATTTCTTTATTCGGAGCCAGCCGAATGGACGATTGCACCGCGCCACAGGGATCAAAGCCCGCACCCGTGCGCCCCGATAATGGCGCCGGCCCAACAGCGACAGGTCGTGCAAGATTCCCATTTCGACCAAGGAATTCCGTGCGATCGCCAGTCAACGTCCGTTCACCTTGAAGCACATGCAGGAAGGCCACCTGTTTGGGCGATTCGGGGTGGTAGGCATTCGTCGCCAGCAGCGCCCCCGTCTGCTCGTCAACCGAAGTGACGACATGCATCTGTGTCTCTTCGCGGCTAACCCCCAACACCCATTCCGCAAAATAAGAAATCGATAGCCGACGGTACTGTGGCTTTTCATTCCGCAACGTCAAAATGACGAATTTGATCGGATCGTCCGCGGCAATCGAGACCAGAACCTCTTGAGACAAACTATTCGAACGATGAACAAACCGCGAATACCCCTGCCCATGTTGGGCCCAGTACTCGTTTTCACCGCGACTCAATCCGGCCCACGGTGAAAACACCTCGCCAGAATCAAAATCAAACAGGTAGAGCATCTCACTTGGGGTATCAGTAACGGGATCATTGGCCCAACTGGTGAGTTTGTTTTCGCGGCTATTTCCGAACCACGTATAGCCTCCGCCGGATTCTGTCACCAGGCATCCAAATTGAGGATTGGCGATGACGTTGGACCAGGGCATCGGCGTCGTCTGATTGCGTCCAATCCGAATATGGTATTCGCGGCCATCCCGAGCAAAGCCGCCATAGCCATTCCAGAATTCCAGATCTTTCGTCGCGACGATCTCGAAGCGACGATTTACGGACTTATCAAGCGTGTCGGATGGCGATGAAACAGGGATGGTCGGAAACGCTTTTGTGGTAGTGGCCACAAGCGACGACCTGACAGGTTTGGGCCTCGTCACCCCCCCCGAGCTGGATGTCATACCCGCTTCGACTTGCCGCCCGAAGGATCCACGATCACCGTGCAAGACAATGGAGGCAACGGATTCCAACAGAATTCGGTCCTCGGCCGAGATCTGGGCCCCTCGCAATGGGAAAACCGTGGCGGGTTTTTCATCGAGTCGAATCTGCAACTCTTGAATCAACTGGATGATCTGATCCTGCAACTCGTCGATGTAACTTCCTGGGTAGTCGTTCACAATGACGAACTCGTTTTTCAGGCCTCGCCCTTTCCAATAGAGATGAGCCCCGATCGATTCGCGCACTAACTCGATTTGCTCCGGTTTAGTCACGATGACCAGGAACAGCGGCAACGTGCCCGAAATGCCGTATCGCCACAGATCTCGCTGTCCCAAATGATTTTGACGCAACCGATCGGCCGTGGGGCGGCGTCCGCGATCCGCATACAACGCGGCGGAAGCCAGACGTTGATACAGGTGCATCTTCGCAGGCGACAGATGCAAATGCCGCAATTCCACTTGCGAATAGGCCCAAGCCAATTCGAAGGCCCGCTGAACTCCACGAGGGTCATGATACTGATCAGCCAATGCCACCGCCTCATCCCGAGACGAGGCGAGTGAGGTCGTGTAGGCGACAGTGACCGATTGGTCGGGTGGCACGATCACGCGACATCTGAGTGAAAAAATCGGGTCGAGAACGGCACCAGTTGTCCCGGTCAGCTGCGCACCCGGCTCCATTGCTGCCGGACGTTGCGGCGTACGTCCCCGGCCGAGAAACGATTGTCGGCTCGTTTCAAACTGGACAGTGGCGATCACATCCGCACTGGCCGACAACGCATGGACGGCCCAGATCACCGGCTGTTGCGCGTCGCGAGGACGTCGTCTGGCCAAAAGCGCCGACTTCTCCGCGACGAATTCCGTTTCAATGAACAACTTTTGAAAACTGCTGTGGGAAAGGTCGGCCGCCGGCTCGCACAGTGACACTTCGGCATAGCTCGTGATTTCAATCTCGCGCGTCACATTGCCACTGTTCGAAATTTTCAGTTGCCGCATTTCGGAATTGTTTTCCGGCGACACGGCCACTTCCAACTGTGTTTCAAACTGCCCGTCGCGCCGAAAGAATTCGGCTTTGTCGATGGAATAAATCGCTTCATATCGCATTGGCACTGCGCAGGTTGGCTGGAATGTCGCCGACCAGACATGATTAGTCTGAGTATCCCGAAGATACAGAAATTGTCCCCAGTGATCTCGCGTCGCGTCAGATCGCCATCGGGTCACGCCCAAAGCGTTACATTGGCTGTACCCGCCACCCGTGCTGGTCACCATTACGTGATATTGTCCATTCGAAAGCAGTTGCAAACGCGGGACCGCAGTGGCAACTCCAACGATCCGGCGGCTGACCATATCGTCTTCGACTTGAGTGCTGGGAACGACCGCTTGTTCATCCGAATGAGGTTCCAGTTTCGGCATCGAGACGGGCGTGCGTTCCTGCAATAGCAGTTCTGTGGCTCGTACTATCGCATGGTCATGGAACCGGCGACGGGTATCGCCGTCTCGCAGGAAGTTTCCGAGCGCGAGCAGACTCATTCCTTGATGATGAGCCATATAGCAGCGAACGATGATCGACCGTTTCCCAGCCGGTACGCGTTCAGGGGTATAGTCGAGGGCTTCGTAAAAGCCCCACAGACCAAGCCCTCCCTCATCCTGCATTCTTTCCAGATTGCGAAGCGCGGCCGGTGGGTCGATCTCCAACGCGAGTAGCGTGGAATAAGGGGAAATCACCAGATCTTTCGACAACCCTCGCTTCAAACCCAAGCCGGGAACACCAAACGAGCGATAGTGATAGTCACTATTGGAGGCCAATGCTCCGAAGGCACATTCTGAAATGCCCCACGGTACGCCCCGTTGGCGTCCATATTCTTGTTGCCGCGCCACCGCCGCACGGCAACTTTGCATCAACAAGGAATCTCGATAAGTCTTTTGAAACAGTTGTGGCATCAGGTATTCAAACATTGTCCCGCCCCACGAGAGCAGGGAGAGTTGACCGGCCGTTTGCGTCAGTGGTCTGCCGAGACGGAACCAATGCCTGGCTTCAACATCGCCTTTCGCAATCGCCAGGAAGCTGGCAATCCGTGCTTCTGAACACAACATGTCATAGTGCGAACCGTCGAGTCGCCCGGTTTCCAGGTTGAATCCAATCGAAAACAACTTGCGTTGGGGATTATAGAGCAGACGAAAGTCCATCGCTTGAACCAGTTGCTCGCACTGATCTGAAATTGATTTCAGACGCTGGTCGAGTGAATTGGCCGCGTCGACACCGGCATCAATCGCGGATTTCATCCGTTGAACCCATGCGTTCGCGTTGCCGTCGTCATCTGACACGGGAGACTCGCCTTGATGACGCAAAAGATCTTCGAATGCGGGCGCGGCTCGCTTACCAAGCTGTTCAATGTCGGTCAGTGTCTTCGCAGAAGACAAAATCTTCCACAGATTCGCGAATGCGGTGTCAGTTGATTCGTTGAGCTTCGACCATCGCCAACGCAAGTCCTTGCCGCCATCTGCCCGGACCGTTTCGATGGTCCCCTGGTCAATCGCAGTCAACCAAGGGTACAAGTTTCCAATTTCCTGGGACATGGTTGTCAACCAGTCCAGCAGAAGCCGGATTTGTAAGAGTAACCCCTGATTTGAACCGTGCAGCGAGACGGCCAAGGGCTCGATCTTACCTGCGACTTCGCCACGCAGATCGAGCCAACGGCGTGCCTGTCCCTGCCATTCACGTGGATCATCCGCGAGGCCAAACGTGGACGACTTTAAGTGATTGAGCGATTCGACAAATTGCTGCCAGGAAGCCTGGACTCGTAAATCGTCCACCAGCCGCATTTGATCACCGGCTTCCACGATGATGTCCACCGTGTCCGCCAGCCCCTCCTCCAGAAATTTGCCGACGATCGGTGAGTTACGGATATCTTCCACGCCCCGTTGGATCGTCAACAGACAAGCCAGAAGATTCCCGCTATCCACGGTCGAGATGTATCGAGGAATCAACGGCTGCAGCGTTACGGTGTCATACCAGTTGTAAAAATGGCCCTGCATTCGGTCGAACTGTTGCCATTGCGATAAGTTGTGTTCCCATAACTCGACGAGTGAGTGCAAAGAGATGTAGCCGAAATCTCGAGCCACCAATCCAGAGATCAGAAACAGCCCCTCATTGGTCGGAGAAATTCGATTCGCAATCTTCTCTTGGGGATATTCCTGAATATTGTCAGGTGGCAACCAGTGATCACGAGGCCCGACGTAGGTCTCAAAAAACGCCCAAATACGGCGTGCGTGTAGCCGTAGGACGTGATAATCATTGGAAGATAGGGGTGTCTGTTCTTGAATTCGCGGCGGCAAATCAAGCCAATAAGCCAGAAATGGAGCAGCAAACCACACGACAAGAAATGGGCTAGCCCCGATCAAGGCTTCCGGTCTTAGTAACAACGCCAGGCCAACGGCCAATGCCGGAACGACACCCCGCTGAAGTGCCGTCGCACTCGCGTCCGACGCCAATTGCCGCTCGACATCGGATGCCGTCGCCCATTCCAACAGATGGCGACGACTGATCAGCACCCTGTAGGCGGTTCGCGTAATCGCGTCCACCATCATCCAGGCCTTGTGCGGAAGAAACGCCATCAGGAAGACCGTCTGGACCAGCGAACGTTTCAGATCCTTCCAGATCACCTGCAGATGATCTGCGGCCGCCACATTGCGTGGCCATCCACGCAAGGCCAGCGCCAATTGAGCCAACAACGGGAATGCCTGAACGATCACACCCGCAGCGGTGAACCAGCCTGCCAGTTCCGGCAAAGCGAACCAACCCACCACGAGAAAGGCGATCATTGCCGGTGGGACCAGACTTCGTCGAAGATTGTCGAATATCTTCCAGAGCGAAAGTAACGAGAGCCTGTTCGCTCGCCAACCTCGTGCCCAAGGTACGATCGGCAGCAACCACGGGGCAATTTGCCAGTCGCCACGAACCCATCGATGTTGACGTTTGGCGTCGGCTTCGTATTTCGCCGGATAGTTATCAAACAACTCGATATCACTGACCAGCCCCACTCGAGTGTGGCAACCTTCGATCAAATCATGGCTGAGAATCTGATTTTCCGGAAAGGCATCTTCCAGCGCCTGTTCAAAAGTGTCGATTTCATAAATTCCCTTGCCCGTGAAGCTGCCTTCACCAAAAAGATCTTGATAGACATCGGAAGCACACGTCGAATACGGATCAAGTCCGGGATTATTCGCAAACACTTGAGCGAATCGCGATTTTTCCGCGCTCGAAAGGTTGACGGTCACACGTGGCTGCAACAGCACATAACCGGACGTCACGCGGTGTGTCGCCGTGTCATAGACCGGCAAATTCAAAGGGTGTGCGATGGCCGCAATCAGCCGCCTGGCGGCATCGTGCGGAAGGGTCGTATCCGAATCGAGCGTGATCACATAACGGATCGCCGACCGCTCGCCGCTTGATCGCAGCGTTGAAATTTGACCTTCCTGAACCGCATAGCTGGTATCAATGCGTCCGCGTAGCAGTCGATTGAATTCCATCAATTTACCGCGTTTACGCTCCCACCCCATCCAGATATTTTCTTGCGGATTCCATTGCCGTGCCCGATGAAACAGAAAAAAGAGCCCCTGGCCCTCAGTTGCGTGCTTCTCATTCAACGCCCGAATACCGGCCTTCGCCTGAGCGATCAACGGTGCGTCAGCCGGCATTTCGGCTTGAGGAGCATCAGGCAAATCGGATAGCAACGCAAAGCTGAGTTCCGAGTCTGCATTCGCCAAATAGTGCATTTCCAATCGCTCAAGCAGCGATTCAATTTCGGCTGCTCGCGACAGCATGCACGGAACAACGACGACCGCTCGTTGATCGGCAGGAATGCCAAGGCTGTAATCAAATTTTGGCAGCAGCCGTGGTCGTAGCCAAGTCGTCACCAGCGTATTGATGAGACTGACCGCAAAATCGCTGGCGGGTAGAATGGCCAGCCCACCAATGATCACTCTCCAATAGAACGGCGTATGAGTCCGGCCGAGCAAGTATTCGCCAATCCCAATCACAAAGACTGTGGCCAGGCCGACTCCTCCCAAGTAAGTCCAATTGGGACGACTGGCAAAAATGCGAGACAGTCGCGAGAGGATACTCGGCCGAAATTTCAAGATCGCTTCAAATTCGGGTCGGCCTTCGTCAATCAACCAATAGCCGATGTGACGAGTTTGTTCTCGATTCCCCTGGCCCTTTCTGGCCAGTTCGATCATCGCTTCGGCGACTTCGGTTTCTGAAAGATCACATCCATCAGCCAGTTCTTCGACGATGTGCCGGTATCGGTCACGGCTCTCAAAATCCATTAAGGGATAAATCCCTGCAGGATCGCGTCGCAGAATTTGTTCAGCCAAATTTGTGCGTTCGAAGAAGCCGACCCAGTCCACGGCGGAAATCAGCCGCATGCTGGTAATGACGTTGCCGATCGACACCTGGCTGCTGGCTTGCCGCTGATGTTCAACATGCACGCAATGCGGGATCGTCAAATCGTGAAGCGCCAATCGTCGCTCAAGTTCTCGAATCCGTTCGATATTCGTTGCGCCGTCCTGCTGCAATTTGTCAATGACGTGGAAGATCAAGCTGCCATGTTCGTCGATGGGAGTCAGATCGAGTGGAAACGCGTTCCCCTCGCTCCATTCGTCGACGATTTGATTCGCCTTGCGCTCACTCGCGTGACCGCTAAGCATATGCGCCGCGATGCGGCGTAGATTTTCCGTCAACACCAGCCTGAGCATGATCGGAATCGCCCAGACCTCGCCCATCGACAATGGAGCAACCGTTTGAAATTCGCTGACGAAGCGGACGATATTATCTTCGTCCAACACGCTGTCCGTGTGCGTAATCAACTCGACCGCAAGCGAGTAAACACGTGGTTCACCCGAGACCGTCTTTGGCAACTCGCGGAAATAACGATTGGGCAAATCGTCATGAATTTCCCGCAGCTGTTCTTCCACGATGTAGAAGTTATCGAGCAACCATTCCGCATCAGGGCGAAGCGTCAACCCGTCACGCGCGCTGGTCGCGATCAATTCTATCGCGTCTCGCAGGAATTCGGCGTTCTCACGAAATCGTTCGAGAAATCGACGATCTTGGCGTTTCGAGGCACGGCACGTCAGTCGGTCGGCGAGCTGATGAGAGTATTCGGCGAGATGGTCTTCGCTGAAAGGCTCCGCCCGTAGAGGCTTTTCTTCACAACGCAAACGCCAAGGCGCGTGAGCGGGAAGCCGGTTCAGGGTCCGTGGCGACATACGAAAGACATCCTGTGAGAAGCGGTGACATCTTGCGGAAACAGCCGCTCAATTGCCGCAATGGCGACAAATACGCCCAGCGATCTGTCGAAATCAACAAGGTGCCACATCATCGAACTCAACTGGCCAGACAGGGGACTGAAAAACAAATGAACTGGCGCGGCGCAATGCCACTCGCAGTTTCCGATCAACGCCTTCCGACGGAGTCATTCGCCCTCGCAGATCGGTGATGAGAATTTCTTCTTCATGAGTTGAGCCATCTTGCAGCGATGATCGAGAGGGTGTATTGGGCAGCAGGTCATGAGAGATTCGCATTATGATCTTTCTCCAAAAAGAGGGGCGATATTGGCAGAAAAACTGCTCAGGCGAATGTCGTGCCACAACGCCGTTGAACCAGTTTGAAGCCATTTAATCGCAGTCCGAATCGCTACAACGCACCTCGAAGAGCGCATCCAAATCAGCAGAGTTCCAGCCACAAACCAATTGATGGCAGCGCTTTCCGAAACAGAACCGCATGAGCAAAAGTCAGAGTGACTTGTGCGACGAGATAGGTCGGTGGCCACTCAACGTGGTCACTCAACACTCAGTACTTGAGTGGCGTCGATCGAAGCGATTTCGACGCGCGGGCAGCACCACCGAGGGTAATAATCGCATTGGCCTGCCGCTTGCGTGACGGAGTATACCACATTCAGAGGCTTAAAGCCCGTCCGCTGCGATTCAACCATCCACAGGGCATTTTGCAAGAGTCGAAAAGGTGGACGCCATCGACTCCATCAAAACGAGAATTCTCAGGCTGGACTCCCCTATTGCTGGACGCGTTGGAGAATTGGAATCGCGACGGTCACTCATGGAGTACCGAAGCATGCCACGTCGTGATCGATCCAATGTTACAGACAAGCCAAAAAGAACGGCGTAACACATTAAGCAGGGCGATGACGAACGTGGAGTTCCAGAAATGGAGTTCCAGAAGACGAATCGGCGCATCTGGGCAACGGTCAGCGCGACTCATTAAGGTGGCGAGAAAACGGGTTCAAGATGCGACAAGCAACCCAACCCCACACCTTCAAAAGACGGGCAGACGATTGAGAGCATCGGCAACGCGCCCGGCTGCACAGTACTCCGCTTTTGCTACTACAGATAAGTCGCGGATGTACTGGATCGGCTCGCCTTGGTTTCATTCAGCGGCATTGACTTTGCTCGTCGTTCCGGTACTGCGTGCCGTGGGCTGAATTGTTCGGTCTTGTCGGCACAATTCGCGTGACACGGATAAGGGAGTCAGTTCAATGAAGCTTCAAAAACTCGTCGCGGTTGCCGTATGTGGCGGATGTCTTGGCAGCGCCAATTTCGCCCAGGCCCAGCAGCAAGTACAGCAAAAAACACCCCAGACACAGGTCCAGGGACAGCCCGCGCAGGTCGGTCAGCGCGCACAATGGCAGAATTCCGATCAACAGCTAGCGACTTGCGTCGCGATTGGAAACCAGGAAGAGATCGCGATCGCGAAATTTGCGGAAGAGAAGGCGGACAATCCAGAGGTCAAAGAATTTGCCAAGATGTTGGTTAAGGACCATCAGGCATTTCTGCAAAAGCTTCAGCGATATGCACCTGAAGCGACGCGTGACGGGTATTTAATGGAACGAGAACAATCAGCAGCCAATGAAAACCAGCGAAATAACACTGCACAACCGCGGGCACAATCGGTGATCCAGCAAACAGCGGGAACTCAAGAAGCTCCTCAGCAACTCGATTTCGTCGCACTCCATCGCGAACTCGCTGAAAACTGTATCCGGCAGGCGAAGCAAGAATTAAGTAAAAAGGAAGGCGCGAAGTTCGACGAATGCTTCATCGGCCACCAGATTGCTAAGCACGGTGAGATGAAGAACAAATTGACTGTCTTCGAACGACATGCGTCGGCGGAGCTAAATCCGATCTTGGCCTCAGGCTTGGAAACCACCGAAAAGCACCTGAAGCGAGCGGAAGAACTTATGAAGAAGTTGGCCGATTCGGATTCCACCCGAAACAAACAAGCCAGCACCAAGTAACTGCTCGTCACGATTACAAAGGATGATCCCATCAGGGAGCTTTCTTTCGATCCAGTCGACGATCGCAACGCGCAAGAGCCGTGGCAGAAGAAACTCTGTCACGGCTTTATTTGCAATCCATTTGCCACAACGATCAGCGGAATCGTTGACCTGAACACCTGACAATTTATCGAGTTGGAGCAGTTGCAACTCGGATTGTCTGCGAGTAGAAATCCATTGATCTTCAGGTCGCCAATGAAAAATGCCCAATTGACGCGTTCGCGGATTGAGTTAGCACGTTCGAGCGGTTCATCACTTCCTACTAATGAGCTGTCAACGACATTTGATTTGAATTGCGCTGCATCTGTGATTGATCCGCGATCGACTTCTCGTAAATCGTTCAGGTTAGCCGGAATCACTCCTCCCTCTTGTTCAAAGGGATTCCTGATGTATTGCTCACAACAAATCTCTTTCGCTGTTGGGAACTTTGAGGGCAAATCTCCACCTCACTCAATGCTCGTTGCGCGCCGCAGCGCCCACATTCGTTTCTAATTTCGAATCGTTCGCCACATTCTTTTCTTATCGCGTTATCCCGTTGAATAAGGATAATTTCATGATCGCCGTTCAAGAGCCGATGACGTCCAGTAGCGAAATGACCGCCCTGTTGAACGCTCTGATCGCTCTCAAGAAAGGGAAGCCTGGAGTCCGACTACCGCACGAATGGACAGGTATCGCGGGCAAAGTTGCTGACGCCTTTAACGATGTGGTGGAATTGAATGAGCGAATGTCGAGTGACTTGGCTCGTATGAGTCAGGTTGTCGGTAAGGAAGGGAAACTCAGCCAAAGACTGTCGGTGGGAGATGTCACAGGTTTCTGGAGTGAATCAGTTCAGTCGGTCAACGATTTGATCGACGATCTTGTCCATCCGACAAGTGAAACGGCTCGTGTGATTGGAGCGGTGGCCCAGGGGGATCTTTCCCACAAGATGGCCTTGGAAGTCGATGATCGACTGCTGCAGGGTGAATTCCTACGGACGGCACAAACCATCAACAAAATGGTGGATCAGCTGGGCGCCTTCGCGGCCGAAGTGACTCGTGTGGCTCGTGAGGTGGGGACCGAAGGAAAATTAGGAGGCCAGGCCCAAGTCAAAGGCGTCGCGGGTATTTGGAAAGAATTGACCGACTCGGTGAATTCGATGGCCGGCAATTTGACGGGGCAAGTCCGCAATATTGCCGACGTGACAACGGCCGTGGCGAATGGCGACTTGTCCAAGAAGATCACTGTCGACGTCAAAGGAGAATTTCTCGAATTGAAAGACACCATCAACACGATGGTGGACCAACTGCGTTCGTTCGCCTCCGAAGTGACGCGCGTCGCCCGCGAAGTGGGCTCAGAAGGCAAACTGGGTGGCCAGGCAAAAGTGGAGGGAGTGTCAGGGACCTGGAAAGATCTGACAGACTCGGTGAATTCCATGGCCGGCAATCTGACCGCCCAAGTGCGAAATATCGCTGCCGTGACCACTGCCGTGGCTAACGGTGACTTGTCGCGCAAGATCACGGTGGACGTGAAGGGGGAAATTCTCGAGTTGAAGAACACCATCAACACGATGGTGGATCAGCTGTCCTCCTTCGCCGCCGAAGTGACCCGTGTGGCCCGTGAAGTGGGAACCGAAGGAAAGCTGGGCGGCCAGGCCGAAGTCCGCGGTGTGGCCGGAACGTGGAAGGACTTGACTGACAGCGTGAACTTCATGGCGTCGAACCTCACGAGCCAGGTGCGAAACATCGCCGACGTGACGACGGCAGTGGCCAATGGCGACTTGTCCAAGAAGATCACCGTCGATGTGAAGGGAGAAATTCTCGAGTTGAAAAACACCGTCAATACGATGGTGGATCAGCTGTCCTCCTTCGCCGCCGAAGTGACTCGTGTGGCCCGTGAAGTGGGAACCGAAGGAAAGCTCGGCGGGCAGGCCCTTGTTCGCGACGTGGCCGGAACCTGGAAGGACTTGACTGACAACGTCAACTCGATGGCCCAAAACCTGACGGGCCAGGTGCGTAACATTGCCGACGTGACCAAAGCCGTGGCCAATGGCGACCTTTCCAAAAAGATCACCGTGGACGTGAAGGGGGAAATTCTCGAGTTGAAAAACACCGTCAATACGATGGTGGACCAGTTGTCCTCGTTCGCCGCCGAAGTGACTCGTGTGGCCCGTGAAGTGGGAACCGAAGGAAAGCTGGGCGGGCAAGCGGAAGTCCGCGATGTCGCGGGCACCTGGAAGGATTTAACCGACAACGTCAACTCGATGGCCCAGAACCTGACGGGCCAGGTCCGCAATATCGCCGACGTGACGAAAGCCGTAGCGAACGGCGACCTTTCCAAGAAAATTACCGTGGACGTGAAGGGAGAAATTCTCGAACTGAAAGACACGATCAACACGATGGTCGATCAGCTCAACTCGTTTGCGTCAGAAGTGACCCGTGTCGCCCGCGAAGTGGGGACCGAAGGAAAGCTGGGCGGGCAAGCCGACGTGCAAGGGGTTTCCGGCACCTGGAAGGACTTGACCGACAATGTGAACTTTATGGCCGGTAACCTCACCAGCCAGGTCCGAAATATCGCCGACGTCACGAAAGCGGTGGCCAGCGGTGACCTGTCCAAGAAAATCACCGTCGACGTCAAAGGGGAAATTTTGCAGCTGAAGGACACCATCAACACGATGGTCGATCAGTTGCGATCATTCGCGTCGGAGGTGACTCGCGTGGCGCGTGAAGTCGGTACCGAAGGTCGATTAGGAGGGCAAGCTTCAGTACCTGGCGTCGCGGGCACCTGGAAAGACCTGACAGACAATGTGAACTTTATGGCCGGTAACCTGACCAGCCAGGTCCGAAACATCGCCGACGTGACAAAAGCGGTGGCGAACGGTGACCTTTCCAAGAAAATCACCGTCGATGTGAAAGGCGAGATTTTGGAACTGAAGATCACCATCAACACGATGGTTGATCAGCTCAGTTCGTTCGCTTCGGAAGTGACCCGCGTGGCCCGTGAAGTGGGAACCGAAGGAAAACTGGGCGGGCAGGCGGAAGTTCAAGGCGTGTCGGGAACGTGGAAAGATCTCACCGACAATGTGAACTTTATGGCCGGCAATCTGACTAGCCAGGTGCGCGGTATTGCGAAAGTGGTGACCGCCGTGGCCAACGGCGATTTGAAACGTAAGTTGACGGTGGAAGCGAAAGGTGAAATCGCCGAATTGGCCGACACGATCAACAATATGACCGATACGCTCGCCACGTTCGCCGATCAGGTAACCACGGTGGCACGTGAAGTGGGTGTGGAAGGAAAACTTGGTGGCCAGGCATCGGTGCCAGGAGCGTCAGGAACCTGGAAAGACCTGACGGACAACGTCAATCAATTGGCCGCCAACCTGACGACTCAAGTACGTGCGATTGCCGAAGTCGCCACTGCGGTGACGAAGGGAGATCTGACTC
The DNA here is from genome assembly GCA_903871875.1 of uncultured Schlesneria sp. Lineage (GTDB taxonomy): Bacteria > Planctomycetota > Planctomycetia > Planctomycetales > Planctomycetaceae > Schlesneria. The sequence goes on along the minus strand of CAIQIR010000053.1, from coordinate 27,343 downwards.
GATCGATCAAGGTCGAGGCTCAGGGTGAAGTGGCCGCATTGAAAGACAATATCAATGAGATGATTCGCAATCTTAAGGACACGACCATCAAGAACAACGAGCAAGACTGGCTGAAAACCAATCTGGCCAAGTTCTCGCGCATGCTGCAGGGTCAACGTGACTTGACGAATGTGGGTCGTATGGTGCTATCAGAATTGTGCCCTGTGGTTTCCGCCCGACGGGCCGAATTCTATGTGCTCGACAGTAGCGACGAACGCGACCCCTGTCTAACTCTCTTGGGTAGTTATGCGTCCGAGGGTAAGGAAACGTTAGGGAAGCGGATTTCCATGGGGCAGGGAATGGTGGGACAGTGCGCTCTGGAAAAGCAAAAATTGATTCTCGACAATCCGCCTCCTGGCTATCTGAGGATTTCGTCCGGTTTGGGCGAAGGATTGCCGCACAGCATCATGGTTCTGCCGCTGATTTTCGAAGGGCAAGTGAAAGGTGTGTTGGAACTGGCATCATTCGAAGGCTTCAATCCCACTCACCATGCGTTGCTCGAACAGCTGACGGAATCGATCGGCATCGTGCTCAATACGATTGAGGCGAATATGCGAACGGAAGGTTTGTTGCAGCAGTCTCAGTCGCTTGCCCAACAACTGCAGGCTCGTCAGGAACAGTTGGAGCAGACGAACGAAGAACTACAAGAAAAAGCCCATTTGCTTGCTCAGCAGAACCAGGAAGTGGAACGCAAGAACAGCGAAGTGGAGCAGGCTCGACAAGAACTCGAAGAAAAGGCCAAGCAACTGGCGCTGACATCCAAATATAAGTCCGAGTTCCTCGCGAACATGTCGCACGAACTGCGTACGCCGTTGAATAGTCTGTTGATTCTGTCGGATCAGTTAAGCAAGAACCAAGAAGGAAACTTGAACACCAAGCAGACCGAGTTTGCCAAGACCATCCATTCATCTGGCAACGAATTGCTGATGCTGATCAACGATATTCTCGATCTCTCCAAGATCGAATCGGGCACCGTTTTGGTCGATGCCAGCGAACTGCGACTGAACGAACTGCACGGTTATGTCGAGCGAACCTTCCGACACGTCGGCGAAGCCAAGAATGTGGCCTTCAAGAGCGCCTTCAGCCCTGATTTGCCGACCTCGATGTACACCGATGCCAAACGATTGCAACAGATCATCAAGAATCTGCTGTCGAATGCCTTTAAGTTCACCCAGCAAGGGCAAGTTTCGTTGTCGGTTGCAAAAGTGGACTCTGGCTGGAATTCCGATAACGAGGATCTGAATCGGGCCACCGAAGTCGTTGCATTTTCGGTTTCTGATACAGGAATCGGGATCCCGCTCGACAAGCAGCAGATTATCTTCGAAGCCTTCCAGCAGGCGGACGGTTCGACCAGCCGCAAGTATGGAGGGACCGGTCTTGGTCTGGCGATCAGTCGCGAGCTGTCACGGTTGCTTGGCGGCGAGATTCGACTGACGTCAATTCCGGGTCAGGGAAGCACCTTTACTCTCTATCTTCCCACGATCTATACCAATCTGCGCACCAGCTACAAATCCAGTCAGGCGGATCGACAATTACCTCCACCGCCAGCTGCGGATTCGGCCTCTGCCTTGCGATTATTGATCGACAACCGAATTAAATCTGACGACGCCGTGGCTCTTGAACACTTAATACCCATTGCGGTGACAGAACCGCCGCTGGAACACTTGTCCAACGAGGTCAGCGACGATCGCGATTACATACGTCTCGGCGACCGCGTCCTGTTGATCATCGAAAATGACATGGCGTTCGCTCGTTTTCTGCTTGATACAGCCCGGGAAGAAGGTTGGAAGGGACTGGTCAGTTCTCGAGGAGCAGCCGGTTTGGCGCTGATCCGAGAGTATAAACCCGATGCCATTACGCTCGATATCCATCTTGCCGATATCGATGGCTGGCGAATTCTCGATCGACTGAAGAGTGATTTGGCGAAGCGCCATATTCCAGTTTGCGTCGTATCGACGGATGAATCTCGCGACAGGGCACTCGCATCGGGAGCATTGGCCTTTGTCGGCAAGCCGTTGCAAAGCCGCGATTTGCTGGACACACTCTTGGTCAAGGTAACGGATTTCCTCGAACGCAAGAATCGCAACGTGCTGATCGTCGCACCGCATGAGGAACTGCGTGAATTGCTCACCAAAAAACTCGCTGGCGAGGATGTCCACATCTTGACAGCCCCCGATTTCTCTGCGGCGGCGTCCCTTCTTCGTGATCATGTCATTGACTGCATGGTTGTCGATTCCCAGTTGTCGACATCCAATCTCGACGATCTGATTCCTCAAACAGAGGAATCGAACGACGGAGTCTGCATGCGACTGCCGCTCGTCGTGCATTCCGCCAACGGGACTGATCCCGACGACGCCTCATGGAAGCGGCTGTCACACTCATGCGTGATTCATCGGTCGCATTCGATCGATCGGCTGCAAGACCAGGTCGCATTGATTCTGCACCGCAACGTCGCTCGTCTGCCCGAATCACAACAGCAGATGCTTGAAGAACTGCACCATTCCGATTCCATCCTCGATGGAAAGAAAGTCTTAATCGTCGACGATGACATGCGAAATATTTTCGCACTGTCGACGGTTCTGGAAGAACACAATATGGTGATTCTGTCAGCGGACAACGGTCGCGATGCGATCAAGATGCTGGGAGAGGACGACGCCATCGACATTGTACTAATGGATATTATGATGCCCGAAATGGATGGCATGGAGACGATGCGCGAGATCCGTAAGATTCCTCGATTGAAGAATTTGCCGATCGTCGCGGTCACCGCCAAAGCCATGAAGGGCGATCGAGAAAAATGCATCGAGGCAGGTGCCTGGGATTATTTATCCAAGCCAGTTGACCCCGAACGAATGCTGGCGGTTCTGCGGGCGTGGTTGCGTCGTTAATAGGGATGAGCACCTGTACCGATTTGAGACGACCAGATTCGTGTCACGAGTTCGCGAAACCCCTGTAAGGTCAAATGAATGAATGGCGCCGGTGAGATCCGAGATGCCGGTCAGACAAGTATCTTGGTCGTCGATGATCTTCCCGAAAAGCACCTTGCATACGAGGCCATGTTAGATGGGTTAGGGCCAAAAATCGTCTCCGTCCGATCGGGAGCCGAAGCCCTCAAGCAAATCCTGCAACAGGATTTTGCCGTCATCTTGCTCGACGTGAATATGCCGGAAATGGACGGGTTTGAGACAGCTCGTTTGATCCGCCAACGAAAACGATCCGCCTCGACACCGATCATTTTCTTGACGGCATTTGCGGATGAAGTGCGAACAGCCCAGGGATATGCAACTGGGGCCGTGGACTATTTGCCCACCCCGGTGGTCCCTGGGATCTTGCGCGCGAAGGTCCGTGTCTTCGTTGATCTCTTCGAGATGCGTCGACAAATGGCGCAGCAGGCAGAAGATCGAGCCAAGCAAGCGGCAACCGAAGAGTCCAATCGTCGCCTGTCATTCCTCGCCGATGCCGGTGCGGTCTTGGGGCGCTCCCTCGATATCGAAGCGACGGCGAGAGATATCGTTCAGCTTCCGGTACCACTTTTGGCGGACACCAGTATTCTTAAATTAAGTGCGATCGTGGGGGGGGAAGCAGCGGCTTCTCGTTGCCAAGGTCGGCGCTGACGATCAACTGATGTTCAGCGAATTCGATGATTCCGATTCGCTCCCGATCGCCATTAAAGGCCCGATTGACCGCGTCATGGTCCATGCCGGTCGCGAATTGATCAAATCAGAGTCGGGAAACTCGAGCCCGACGGGGGTTGTCCTTCCGCTTCAAGCGAGGGAACGCACATTTGCGGTGCTGGCCTTATCAGTGGAATCGTCGTCGCGAACGTTTGGCACCAATGACCTCGCACTGGCCGAAGCGTTTTCCTCCCGCGCTGCGATTGCTCTCGATAATGCTCTGTTACACGAAGAAATCCGATTCGCCGACCGGCAGAAAAACGATTTCTTGTCGATGCTGGCGCACGAACTTCGGAACCCCCTCGCGCCAATTCGCAATGCGTCACAATTGTTAGAACATCATGCGTCTGACGAGCCCGACGTGAAATGGGCCTGTGAAGTCATCGACAGACAGGTCGTCCAGATGGTCCGACTGGTGGACGATTTGTTGGATGTCGCGCGAATCACTCGCGACAAAATTCATCTGCAACGCGAAACGATCGAACTAACGACAGTCGTTGAACGAGCGTTAGAGGCAAGTCAACCGGAAATCGACGCCCGCAATCACGCGCTTCACTTTTTGCTCGCCTCTCAACCGATTTGGATTGCCGGCGATTTGATTCGCCTGACACAGGTTCTGACCAATTTGCTGAACAATGCGGCCAAATACACAAACTCCGGCGGTCAGATTTGGCTCAGCACATCACAAGAGGGTAACACGGCCGTGATCCGCGTGCGAGACACGGGGATCGGCATACCTCGCCAAATGCTTGAATCGGTGTTCGACCTGTTCACCCAAGTCGATCGCGCACTCGATCGATCCCACGGGGGACTTGGAATCGGGCTGACACTCGTCAAAAGGCTGGTTGAGATGCACGAGGGAACGGTGGAAGCACAAAGTGACGGACTCGGTCATGGCAGCGAATTCATCGTTCGCCTGCCCACCGTCCAGATCCCGTCATCCGAACCAACCATGGAATCACATCAAAACGGCGACCTGCACCGGTCAGATCCCAAGCGTGTCCTCGTGGTCGATGACAATCGTGACAGCGCCCGGACACTGTCCCTGATGCTGAAACTCATGGGCCATGATACGGAAGTCGCCTATGACGGACTGGGAGCGGTGAAAGCGGCGGCAACCTATCATCCTGAGATCATTCTTCTCGATATCGGCATGCCAAAGCTCAACGGGTACGAAGTCTGCCGACGAATCCGTGAGCAGCCCGGGGGGCAATCGATCCTGATCGCAGCCTTGACGGGCTGGGGACAAGAGGAGGATCGCAGCCGTTCGACCGAAGCAGGATTTGATCGCCACTTAGTCAAACCGGTAGATCTGGCGACATTGGAAGAACTTTTGGCCAGCCGGAAGCCGGCCAGCGTCTGATTTTGTCTCTTGCCCCTTCCCGGTCGCCAAAAACCTCCACGTCCGCTTCTTGCCCGGATTAAACGTATCAATTTCTGCAAGTTCCATTCGGTTTTGACCGGCGGTCGCGCATCGTGACTGACCAGCCGTCAAGTTCGCGCAATACATCCACTGCCATTCAATCCCAAGGTTGGCTGGACTTAAGCCTTTTTTCAAAGGGAAGTTGAGTCACACGGGTGATCCGTACGAGCGATTCGTGCATTGGTACGCCCATTGCTTGAATTGATGAGCAGTTATTTGACGGCACAAGGCCTGGTCAATCACTCGACAATCCTGGTTCGCAACCAGGTCGTGGCCGCTGAATGCCGCTCTTACGACCACCATTACCACAAATAAGACCAACGCACTGCCATTCGAGTTTTAAGGAAAACACAAATGATTCAAGCCCATCTGAATCGAGCAATCGCCAAGGCAACTGGTGACGACTGCCATTTGATCAGTCGTCTCGGGTTCACCCTGGTGAACGATGAATCGCCCGTGACAGACGACGATTTAGAGGCGCTAGTACAAGATTGGGACAACATCCAGGCGGAACTGTCATCGACGGAAATTCACTCAGAATTTGAGAACGTCCCAATGAGACACTTTCCAACAGTACGATCGATCAAAATCAGCAAGAAAGACCTCAGACGAACCGGACCCCGGCGTCGCGTCGAAACAGCCCATTGAAGTTGCTTCTCGTCGCCGACGGTTCTTGAAGAACTTTGTTCATCGGTCCAGGAGGGGGCATTCAAGTTGGTGCGATCCGCATACCTCCTGTCGACGCCTTGAACCATGAGACGAAAGGAAAACATCATGATGAAGAAACTTCTTCTCTCCGCACTGGTCATCATGGCGCTGCTGGTGCCAGCAAGTCCCGCAGCAGCGTATCGAGGGTATCGCGTGCGCGGCTACTACGTTCCTCCGGTTTCTTATGGAGGCGTGTACGGCGGTGGATACTACTACGGCGGGCCGCGTTTCTACGGCAGACCTTACATCTATGGACCGACCATTTATCGCGCCCCTTACGTCTACCCGAATGCCTACAATGGCTATCCGGCGACAACGAACTATTGGGTGAGCGGCTATCAACCGGTCTATGTCTACTGATTTCCGTTCCTCGCGGATCGGTCGGAGCTTGGTGTTTCGCCGATTCCAATCGGAACTTGCAAACCTGCGTTGGAAGAGTTTTTCCACCAGGCAATTGAAATGAGAAACCAGAGCAGAAAGGACGATCAAAAATGACACGTAATCGACTGCTTTTCGCGAGTTTGTTATTGGCGGTCGTCGGTATCGTCGCCAGTGGTGGGGACGCCGAGGCAAGATATCGTTGCCGGGGCTGGCGACAAGGTTATTACGGTTATGGATACAACGGTTACGCCTACAATCGCAATGGTGCCACATACACTTATGGGAATGGTGTCTACACCAATGGCAACTGGGTACAGACGAATGGTACCACCACGAACGGCGATACCTATTCGGTAGGACGACCTGACTATGCACCTGCTGTAACACCAATGCAGCAGCCAGCCAATCCAGCGCCAAATCCCGCTGCCGCTCCGGCTCCGCCCGTAGCCCCCGCTGCGCCAGCCACACCAACCACACAGGCAGCTCCGATTGTGGCACCAGCAACTCCGACAGCACCTCAGGAACAAGGCGGAATTACGAATGTTGATTCCGGAATGTGACATATTTCGTCACCGTAACGAGGGCTGAGCTTCGACTGAGCGCACCTGCCGGCCTCAGCCTCTCGGTTCGGTGACGGATGCCACCGGATTTCTGTTTACGGAAATCTGCAAGAAGTGGTGAATGCGTCTTAAGAGCTTCACTTGAAACCGATGCATGAGCTGAATCGCATTCTCCCAAAACATCGTTCACGGCGACCGATTCGGCGGTTTGTGGTGAACGATGTTTTTGTTTTACGAATGCATGCCTGTCTAGCCAAAGTCTCGTGCGAAACGGGCAACTTCAAAAACCTCGTTCACGACGGCCATCCAATGGGTTACAATCAGGTTCTCTACAAAGCACGCCGGAAACGTGCTCGACGTTCGTGACCGCCGGAGAGTGCTGATGCCATTGGTTGAGAATCGCTGGAAAAGAATCCTCATCAGCTTGAGTCTGGTTTTATCGTGCGTTTCGACCTCCGCTGCGGAACCGCTCAATTTCAACCGCGACATCCGGCCCATTCTTTCCGAGAACTGTTTCTATTGTCATGGTCAGGATGCCAATAAGCGACAAGCTGATTTGCGCCTGCATGTCCGTGACGCGGCGATCAAAGCCGGTGCGATCGTGCCAAACGATCCAGACAAGAGCACTCTCGTTCAACGAATTCTCTCTGACAATCCAGACGAGTTGATGCCGCCACCAAAGTCGAACCGTCGACTTTCGCCAGAGCAAAAACGGCGATTACAGCAATGGATCTCGGAAGGGGCTGACTATCAAACGCACTGGGCGTTTGTCACCCCACAACGGCCGCCAGAGCCCACCGTGCAGGCAACAAAATGGCCACGCAATCCGATCGATCATTTCATACTGGCCAAATTGGAAGAAGTCGGATTGTCACCGTCACCCGAAGCAGACCGAGCGACGTTGATTCGGAGGCTTTCGATTGACCTGGTGGGCTTACCTCCACAGCCCGAAGAAGTCGACGCATTCTTGGCTGATCCAGATCCCCAGGCGTATGACAAATTGGTCGAGCGATTGCTAAAGAGTCCCCATTACGGCGAGCGAATAGCGCTCCCTTGGCTCGACGCCGCGAGATATGCAGACAGCAACGGTTTTCAGCAAGACGGAGATACCTGGCAGTGGATGTGGCGTGATTGGGTCGTGCGGGCGTTCAACGAAGACCTGCCGTTTGATCAATTCACTATCTGGCAATTGGCCGGCGATTTGCTGCCCAATGCCACCACCGATCAGAAGATTGCCTCGGGGTTCAACCGCAATCATCTGCTGAACGGCGAAGGAGGTGCAATCGCAGAGGAACAACGATTCGTGAATCTCTTCGATCGAGTCGACACCACCGCAACGACGTGGCTGGGGCTGACCATGGCCTGTTCGCAATGTCACGATCATAAATATGACCCCCTGACGATGCGCGACTACTACGGATTGCTCGATGCCTTCAACCGCGTGCCGGAAAGCGGCACTCCACAACGAATGTCCAGCCGCATTCGTGTGGCGGCACCGTTTCTGGAACTTCCCACCGAGGATAACAACAAACGAATCGCCGAATTCGAAGCCCAGATCAAGCAACTGGATGACGAAGCGACTCCACTCGCCAACGCGGCCTTCGAAGGTTGGCGGTTGGGGATTACTGCGGACAGTACTCCGGCGGATATCAGTGGATTGGCGGCGAATGCCGTGGCGATTTTGCAAAAAGAGGAAAAGGATCGGTCAGACGACGAAAAAAAGGCTTTGGAAACCGAACTGCGCAATCTCTTTAACAAACAGGTTCGTCCGGCGCTGACCGAGAAATATCCCGTCTTTGGCCAAGTCGAAGGAGTTCGAAGACAATTGGCTGACTACCGCGGTGATCAGATTCCTCGCCCCATGATCATGAGTGATGAACAAGTTCGCGAGACCTCGATTCTTGATCGGGGTGAATACCTGAAGCCGAAAGAAAAGGTCGCCTTTTCCACACCAGCGGTCTTGCCTCCCCTCCCCGAAGGAGCCCCGAGCAATCGGTTGGGGTTTGCCCAATGGCTGGTGGCCTCCAATCATCCTTTGACCGCTCGCGTCCAGGTCAACCGGATGTGGCAACATTTTTTTGGTTTGGGACTGGTCAAGACGGCAGAAGATTTTGGCGTGCAAAGCGAATATCCACTACATGGCCCGCTGCTGGATTGGCTCGCGGTCAATTTCCGTGAAAACGGTTGGAGCATGAAAGAGATACACCGGCTGATTGTCACAAGCGCAACCTATCGGCAATCAAGTCGCGTCACAGAGACCTTGCGAGCCCATGATCCAGAGAACCGTCTGCAGGCCCGGGCCAGCCGGTTCCGCATGCCGGCCATGTTGCTCCGCGACTGGGCTCTGGCGGCCTCAGGAGTGCTGAACGACCGCGTGGGTGGAGCGCCTGTTTACCCCTATCAACCGGATGGCATTTGGGAATCATTGGCGATCACGAAGGAACGCGACTTCTCGTATCCGCAATCGTCCGGAACCGATCTCTATCGTCGCAGCCTGTACACATTTTGGCGTCGGACCGTGGGACCAGCCAATATTTTCGATGCCGCCAATCGTCAGACTTGTCGAGTTCGATTGACGCCGACCAGTACGCCTCTACACGCGCTGACGACGCTGAACGATCCCACTTGGGTCGAGGCCGCCAGATTGCTGGCCGAACGCGCATTGAAATCATCGCCAAATCTTGATGCGAGTTTAACGTACGCTTTCCGCCGAGTTCTTTGTCGACCGATCACCGAGTCTGATCTGAAATTCTTACGGCGAGCCTACGAACGCCAAGCCGAGATTTATCGACGCGACACAGAAGCAGCAAATTCGCTGCTGACGGTCGGAGCCTCGAAGCGAGACGAATCACTCGATCTGACAGAACATGCCGCTTTGTCTGCTGTCTGCCGGCTGATGATGAACTTAGATGAAGCCCTGACGAGAGAGTAATAATCCAACATGAACGATAGCGACGATCTGTTGTCAGAAAACAGAACCCGGGTCACCCGACGGCAGTTTTTTAGTTCAAGTGCGACGGGTCTCGGCGCGGCGGCGCTCGCCTCTCTGCTGGGCGGACAGACCTCGCTCGCGAGCGGCAATGAGAAAGGTTTGCCAGGTCTTCCGCATTTTGCGCCGAAGGCCAAACGCGTCGTCATGTTGTGGCAGGGCGGAGGACCGTCGCACGTCGATTTGTTCGACGACAAGCCGATGCTGCGTAAGATGCACGGTCAAGATATCCCCGATTCCATCCGCGGTACGACGCGGCTGTCCACCATGTCCAGCGGTTATTCGAAATGGCCTTGCCAGGCTGCAATCAAGCCGCACAAAACCTACGGTAATTCCGGCATTTCCATGAGCGAAATGCTGCCCAACGTGGGAAAGATCGCTGATGACATCTGCCTGATCCGCAGTCTGCACACCGAAGCGGTCAATCATGCGCCGGGTGTCACATTTTTTATGAGTGGCGCTCAAGTTCCTGGCCGGCCGAGCCTGGGTGCTTGGCTCTCTTATGGGCTGGGCAGCGACAGTGAAAATCTACCCGCGTTTGTCGTGATGACGTCCAGTGATCGAGCCAAAACCTGTGGGCAACTCTTTTTTGACTATTACTGGGGTAGTGGTTTCCTGCCCAGTCGTTTTCAGGGGGTGAGGTTTCGCAATACGGGTGATCTGGTGCCCTATCTCGCCAATCCGCCCGGGGTGACCGGCGAAGGTTGTCGCGCATTGCTGGACGATCTGGCCGCGATGAACGCTGCTCACCTCGCGGAGTACGGTGATCCCGAAATCGAGACGCGGATCTCCCAATATGAGATGGCGTTTCGGATGCAAACCAGCGTTCCCGATCTGGTCGACTTTTCGGGCGAGACACAATCCACGGTGGAACGGTACGGCGTGGACGCGTTGGTCAAAGGAACATTTGCCAATAATTGCCTGGTCGCGCGACGGCTGTTGGAACGTGGCGTCCGATTCGTACAACTGATGCATGCAGGCTGGGATCAACACAGCAATCTGTTCACGCAACTTGAACAACAATGCCTCGACACCGAAGGACCTTCGGCCGCGCTGGTGCAAGATTTAAAAGAACGAGGGATGCTGGAGGATACGCTCGTTATTTGGGGCGGCGAATTTGGGCGTACGCCATTCGGCCAAGGTAGCCCGACCAGTCCCAAAGGCCGGGATCATTTTGGCCGTGCCTTCAGCTGGTGGATGGCAGGAGGCGGTGTGAAATCGGGCACCGTTTATGGTGCCACTGACGATTTCGGCTGGAACATTACCGAGAATCCAATCCACGTTCACGACATGCAGGCGACGATCTTGCATCTTTGCGGCATCGACCACACCCGACTCACGTTCCGTTATCAGGGGCGACAGTATCGTCTGACAGATGTCCATGGCGAGGTTGTGCGGGGAATTCTCGCCTGATTCTTTCCTGATCGTTGTCGTGTTGAACCTTGGACAACCTGAACGATCACCAGGAAAGCAAAAAAATCAGATCGAACCGGATCACGACAAGCCATTTTGTTCCGGCAGCGGTGGCTCGCACTGGGCGATTTTGGTGATCCGCCGTGCATGGCGGCCACCCGCAAAGGGCGTGGTCAGCCAAACCTCAATCATCCGCGCCGCCAATTCTTCACTGAAAAGATCCGCAGACAGGCAGAGGATGTTGGCATCGTTATGACTGCGACTGATTTCCGCGGACAGATCGTCGTGGCAAAGAGCGGCACGAACGCCTCGGAACTTATTGGCCACAATACTCATTCCGACCCCCGTGCCTCCCACCAGGATCGCACGATCCACTTCCCCTTTGGAAACGGCTAGAGCGGCCTTTGCCGCATAGTCTGGGTAATCACACGTTTCTTGAGTCAGCGGCCCAAAATCGATCGCCTCGTGGTTCATTGCTTTCAGTTGGGACAGGATTTTATGCTTGGCTTTAAAACCACGATGCTCACTCGCAACAACGATTTTCATAGGTCTCGCTCGATTGATGACGGCACTGCTCGCGACGAGCAAATCATTTTTGTCTCAGTTGAGTTTAGTCGATGCCACTCGTGTCTGGCAGTCCAGCAAATTGTTCGACTGGTGGTGCATGGGCAGGTCGCTCTTTGATCGGGCAGGCCATCGATTCTTCCGGATGAACGAACCTTCTGGCCGTATCCGTTTAAACAACTGCAAAACTCAATCCATTGGCGACCATCCAGCTGATTTTACCGTCACGATCTGACGGTAATAGGGCGTCGAAATGTTGCTTTCCGATGGGGATTGCTAGCATATCGGCCGAATTCCCCCTGACGACGGGGGGACGAGATTACGTGGAGTGTCGACGATGCTGATTGCTTGTGTGATTTTGTATATGGCGGCCACTGTCGCAGTGGGAATTTACGCGTCCAGTCGCGTGCGTGATGCCAAGGATTTTATGGTCGCGGGAAGGTCTCTTCCGCTGTACATGAACTTCGCCTGCGTCTTCGCGACCTGGTTCGGAGCGGAAACGGTGCTGTCGGTGTCGGCCAAATTCGCTCACAAAGGGTTGGGATTCGTGTCCGGTGATCCCTTCGGAGCTGCGACTTGTCTGGTGCTGGTCGCCTTCTTCTTTGCCCGCACCTTTTATCGCCTGGAATTGCTCACCATCGGTGATTATTACCACCTGCGTTACGGCAAGTTCGTGGAAGTCATTACCTCACTGGGAATCGCCAGTTCTTACCTAGGTTGGACGAGTGCCCAACTTTCGGCGCTGGGACTGGTGATCAATGTGCTGTTTCCGCAGATCTCGCTGAATGAGTCAATTCTCATCGGGTCAGCCATCGTAACGGTTTACACCCTGTTCGGGGGGATGTGGTCCGTCGCCCTCACCGATGTGATCCAGACAGCGGCGATCGTCGTCGGATTGATTATCGTTGCGATCTTATTGGGAAACCAGGCGGGCGGGTTTGGGGCGGTGATGTCCGCCGCTCAAAAAGAGGGAAAGCTAAACCTGTTTCCGCACGTCACCGCGGCAGCCTGGATGGCCTTCATTGGCGAGTTCATTACGATGTCGCTGGGCTCGATTCCCCAGCAGGACGTTTTCCAACGCGTCACCAGTGCCAAGAACGAACGGACCGCCTTCATCGGCACACTGGCCGGAGGGCTGTTTTACTTTGGCTTTGCCTTCGTACCCATGTTTATTGCTTACGCTGCGACCGTGATCGACCCCGCCTACGCCCTGCATTTTCAGGCGGAAGATGCCCGTGAAGTGCAAAAGATTCTGCCACAGCTGATCTTGCACGACACCCCCATCTGGTGCCAGGTTCTGTTTTTTGGAGCGGTGTTGTCGGCCATCCTCTCGACCGCCAGCGGCACCTTGTTGGCCCCGGCCAGCGTTCTCACCGAAAATGTCCTGCAACAGTTCACCCAGCATTTCAGTGACAAGACGATGCTCTGGCTGCTTCGAGTGGTACTGGTCCTCGTCGGCGTGATCGCCACATTGATTTCCGTGAATTCCGAAAGCACGATGTATGAGATGGTCGAAGGCGGGTACAAAGTGACTCTGGTGATCGCGTTCGTGCCTCTGGTCTGCGGCATTTACTGGCCGCGGGCGACCACACAAGGGGCTGTGTTCTCGATTCTCTTTTCGGTCCCGGTCTGGATCGGCGCCGAGTTTATTCATTCGGAAGGCATCGATCAGCTATGGCGATGCGTTCCGCCGCAGCTCTATGGCTTGGCGGTGTCGTTCCTGGGCATGGTTATTGGCTCGATGGCACCCCAATGGATCAAGCACAAGCAACGTGATCCAGCCGAACTGGCCACGAAGCGTCCTGTGGCGATGGGACATTGATGACCGTGAACGAGCGACTGCCCGCCTGACCCGCTGCGCGAGCGACACTGGCCGAACTCACAGATTGTTCGGCACAATTTCGAATTCACCAGGCAGACGGCTTAGTCACTGCGTTTCTCTGAGGTATTCGTAGCGGGCAGCTGTTTGATCCAATCTGTCAGCATCGTAACGGCGGCCTGGTCAACGATCGACGTTGCCAGCTGCGGCATTTGACTTCGGCCACGGATGGCAATTCGATGCAGCAACACCGACCGCTCGGGATGGCCAGGAGCAATCAGCCGCGCATCGGGTATACCGAACTTATCATGGACCGGAATCGCATCGACGACTTTCATCTTTTCCAGCGGTGTCGCGAAATCGAGTTGAATTTGCGAATTGCCACCCCCTGCCTCCACATGACAAATCGCGCAGTTGGCATGCAGGTATGACTTCGCCCGACGATCCAAATCCTGATGACGATCGTACGGATCGACCAGCCGCTCCAATTCGTCGGGATTTTTGTCCAATTTCAGCAGCCCCAAACGTTCGAGCATCGCCAACTGATTTTCGCCCGTCGACGCGTCCTTCGTGTCACCTGATCCCGATTCAACATTTCCACGTTGCACTGCGTTCGCGGAATCCTGATAGTCTCGATTCATCTGACTGGTACTGAGCCCCAGGACGAATCCAGCGGCGCGGCTGTGGCACACCATGCACTCCGTTCGACTGGGAAAGTGCCACGTCTGTTGCCGTATTCCATCATCGGCTTCAATCGCGAAGTCGACATCGAGTCCTTCTTTCGCGACGAGCGTGGCTTCTGTCTGTTCGTCATTCCAACGATAGGAATACCCGATCCACTCGTTCTGTTGCTTCGTCATCAATCGGGTTTCAATCCAGCGTTTCGACGTGGAACCCCCCGCTTTCAACTCCAAGGAGAACGATTTTACCAGCACGGTTTCGTTTGGAAATTTCCAGCCTCCTTTATCCGTCATTTCGATTTTGGGAGTCTCGCCTGGTATCGCGATGAAGCGACGTTTTTCGGTTCCGTCTGACCAAAGCGGCGCATTGACCGAATACGGGACTAATGCCGGCTCAACGACGTGCCCTGGAACGGAACGAAACAGCCCCGTCTCACTCAAAGACCGCGGAAACGAGGAGGTGGTTTTCGGCGACGGACTGGGGACGAGCGTGTAGAGCGCGCCATCCGTTTCTTCGGCGTAGTCGCAAATCAATAGTTCCCCACGCGAATCAGTACCGAACCCGCTGATATGGAAGGGAGTGTCGGTCAGTTCTTTGTGCCACAGCAACCGGGTCCCGTCATGCTTGGCAGCCCAGATCTTTCCCGTCGAATGGTCGCCGTAGATGTAAGCCCCGCGCAGCTCCTTTCGCTGCTGACCGTACAAGACGATTCCACCCGTGAGCGATCTCGCTTCCAAGTGATGATGTTCCAACATCGGTTTGACGTGCGGCGCGGGCCCCAACGTTCGATTCGCATAAAATGGATGGCTGCCCTCGAAAACCGACCAACCGTAATTATCACCTTTACGAACGAAATAAACCTGTTCCCACAGATCCTGACCATTGTTGCCGACCCAAATATGTCCGGTCTCGCGATCGACTGTCATTCGCCAGGGATTTCGTAATCCGAACGCCCACGTCTCGGGAGCGATGCCGGCAACTCCCACAAAAGGATTGTCCGACGGCACCGAGTACGGTTTCCCCTCGACGGGGTGATCGACGTCAATTCTCAGCACCTTGGCCGTCAAATGCGACATCTCCTGCCCGCGCAGATTGGTGTCGCTGTCGGACGTTCCATCCCCCGATGTCACATACAGCATCCGATCGAGTCCGAAAGCCACCGCAGCGCCGTTGTGTCCATCCGAGGGCCACTGGATGATCGTGGTCTCGCTCGTCGGGTCGAATGTAAACGGCGGCTTGGGATTCATCTTGAATCGCGAAACCCGAACATATTTTTCGTTGTCGGGCGGAAGATGAAGATCATGGCCCACGTACAAAAAGCCGTTTTGCAGAAAGTCGGGGTGGAACGCAATGTCATAGGCGAATCGATCATCGGCGGGCAACAAGGTCTCTGTGACGGACACCTCCGGTGTATCAACAAATCGCTGCAGCGTCGTCTTCCCTTTGGCAGTGGCATCAACGGTAATCGCCAGTAGTCGGTCACTCCCCGGCTGATGCACAACGGTCACCGGCAAATGCAGCTTCAACTTCGGATAGACTCGCTCCGTCGTATAGGGCAACGGCGGCTCGGGCGATCCCACGACTCGCGATGTTGCCAGCGGAGGCAGTCGTCCCTCGGGCAAAAACCGGATTTGCCCCACTGCCTGCGAAGGCCGATCGTCGGCAATCGCCGCATCAATCATCGTCGCCGCCAGCATCAGCACGCCGATACGGGCAACGATGTGGAATTTGATGTCGTCCGTCATGAACGGTCGAGCCATTTTGATTCCTCTCGTAGCCATGGTTTCGACAAGCGGTCAGCAGCAATCGAGCCCCGCGATGATCACCGAACAATTTCGTCGGAGCCATGACGTCAGCGGGGCAATCGTCCACACGATCCCCTCAATCCGAAAACGAGGGTACCACCGTTGATTGTGAAGTGAACAGAGCGCGAATTCAACACACCTTGTCAGTGTGTCGTCGTGAAACTTTGGGTGAACAGACCAAAGAGCGCCCCTTCAAGCAGGTGTCGCTCGATAAATGCCGCGACCGTTTCGAGAGGTGTGTACTGCAGCAGAATGTAGTCGCCCGGTTGGATAATAATCCGCTCCGAGAGATCGCTGCGAGCCTGATAGAGATCGATCTTGATCGGCACTTCCCCACCCTCAGGCAACTTCCGAATAACGATGACGCTGCTGGGGCTGATCGTGACGTCATTGTTCAAGGCCGACACGCCGCCGATCTGCCGTGACGCACCGCCCCCTGTCGTACGTGATGTGGCAATTGCCAGGGCTTGCAGGATATCGAGGTCGAAATCGCGAGGCAGCGTGAATTGTCCTCCGCCCAATAGTCCACCCGTAAAGAAGACCTCGGTGTCGCGAGATTCGATGAAGATGATGTCGCCTTCATTCAGAATGACGTCCTCTTTTCGAATATCGACACGTTCTTCCGGTCCCAGGCGAATCGGAATGCGGATGATACGACGTCCATCAGCCAAGCCGATGTCGTTGCCAGTCGGACTGAATTGCGATTGATCGCCGAGTGATTCTTCCTGCGATCCAGTCGGTCCCATGGGGATCACGGGGCCCTGTCCCTGTGGGGTTGCATCGGGCAGCGAATAACCCGGCCCCGGCAGGTTCGGTGCTCCATAAGGTGCTGGTGCGCCGTAAGGCAGGTTGCCATTCGATGGCGCAGGCCCCCAATTCGATGGTCCCGTCCCATTGAAAACGGGAGGTGGTAGTTGCTGTCCAGCGGAAGGGTTCGGAACCGGCGTTGGAGTAAAGTTGCGTTGATTGGGACTCGCCAGCGGCGTGGGCGCGAAGGGATTCGGTTGCTGGCTGCTTGAATTCCATTGTTGCGAGATTCCGTTCGCCATTCCCCACGGTTGAGGACTTTGGTAATCCGTGGGCGAGATACTCGACGAAGCGGGGTAACCTTGCTGTGATTGCCGATTGAATGACGCCCGATCGTCGGCCATCGCTGACGGCCCACCTAGATGTCCCGGATCAGTCGTCCGGAACTGGCTCTCCCAAGCGGATGTGTTGACTCGGGTCTGAGCAACTGGCCCGGATGCGTTTCCCGCCGCCGATTGGCGATAGACGTTGGGATCGGAAAACGGATTGTTGGCGTTCAACGGACCGTTGGAATTATTGGAAATCGAAGTTCGATTGTCCCATCCATCCGAGTTTTGAGCACGAATGACGGTGGCCTCGGTCGCTTTGCGTTGACGGATCAACGCGGCGGGATCCACCGCTTCTGGCGGAACAACCGTTCCCGGATCGTCGGGAGCTGTCTGTCGTCGGATGATGTAGACCGCATTCTCTGCATCCAGTCCCGGCAAGCCGTCGGTCGCAATCAAAGCATTCAGAACATCGTTGCGATAAGCGGGCAGGCTGACCACTTTTCCGGTACCTCGTTTCGAGGTGCCGATATTCAGTTGGCCGGCAGCAGAGTTAGCAACGGGCTCATTACGAGAATCTTGCCGCACGACCATCACATGCGTCTGCCGTGGACGTTGCAA
Source organism: uncultured Schlesneria sp. (assembly GCA_903871875.1). Taxonomy (GTDB): domain Bacteria; phylum Planctomycetota; class Planctomycetia; order Planctomycetales; family Planctomycetaceae; genus Schlesneria. Next base: position 9,593 of record CAIQIR010000053.1, on the reverse strand, counting down.
GCTGACAAGAATTCGTTCTCGATCGGGCTTCAGGAATTCTTTGCCACCCTCGTAATCCGTGTAGGCCTTGCGAATCGCTTCCTCGGTCTCGCGAATCGTCAAGCCGCGGACAGACAAGGCCTTAATCATTGGCAATGAAATTGTGCCATCTTCACGCACCGTGACCGGTACACCTGCAGCCGGCTGATAGTCCGAATTTTGTGGGATCTGAACCTGAGGATTCTCGTCGATCTTCCCCAAGACCCCACCGACATAGATGCCTAAAACATCACCTGCGTCGACTAGATAGACCCCGTTCCACCGTTGACTGAGTAACGACAAGTCGATCGTGCGTTTTCCGTTTCGTCGACCGACCTTCATGTCGTCGGGAATATACCGAGCTGGAACCCCGTTCATGGGGTGAAACGCCGCGCACCCTGCCAACCAGGGTAGGAAGAGGCAGAAGCCAAGTATGAGTCGTCGGAAGAAATCTGTCCCGTGGGGCATTCGTCCTGATCCTGGCCATGCGAAGACGATCACATGTTCAAGGCGCAGCGACATTGCTGCGTGATGGTCCGGCAATTTTGTAGATCAGTTTCTCTCCATCTGCGATCTGGGTTTGTGATCGAAGCAATGACCCACACGCCACAACAACTCGACACAACAAACTGCCATGACACCACTTACAACCACACTAACAAAAAAAACATTCCATCATCTGTTTTCCGGAATCTTGCCCACTTCATCGGAATCCGGCAGCTCTTGCCACGAAATCATGGCGGGCCACTCTAAATCGCTTTTGACACCATTGCCCGGATTCGTCGGAAGAATGTTCGTTTTCATTCGTTTCAACCCTTACGATCCATTCTTGTTCCAGGACTTCTGGCAACCTCCCTAACCGGTCACGTAGATTGCGCAAACCTCGCTGATTATGATGTCAAATCCTCCAATCGAGCCATCACGAAACGACGAGGCTTTGTTTGTTGCGGGATCGTGTCGTAGGGACCAGTGATCTGCTACGGATAGGCCGTACGAAATCCGCCAGCAGCAATGCCTGTTCGGATCGGAAATCTCGTGGGTTCCCCAATGTTTTGCCGTTCGCTTTCGCTTTGAAATCCTCTGAGATATGCCGACGATTGACCGCACCAACCGGATTGCCATTGTCGGCGTTGGGGGCCTTTTTCCAGGGGCCCCTGACCTGGACACGTTCTGGCAAAACATCGCCAGGGGAATTGACTCGGGACGACCTGCTCCGCCCGACAGATGGTTCCTCGCTCCGGAACGGGCTCTCGACGCGGATGGCCCCAAGATCGATCGCGTCTATTCGACCTGGGCCTGCTTCATCGAGGACTTTCGGTTTGATCCCAGCGGGCTGAATCTCGATCCGCAGTTCCTCAAACAACTCGATCCGTTGTTTCATGTCGGATTGCACACCGCACGCGCGGCCTTTCGCGACGCGAATCAACTCGAACAAATCGATCTCAATCGCGTGGGAGTGATTCTCGGGAACATCGCACTGCCGACCGAATCCACTTCGGCAATGTGTCGCGACGTCCTGGGAAGAACACTACTCGAAAAACTGATCAAATCGGTTCCAATACCGGACGATCAATCGAAGCTCGCCAGCGAATGTCTCGACTCGTCCTTGTCGTCGGCCTGGCATCCAATGAATCGTTTGGCGGCGAGTCTGCCGGCCGCGTTGATCGCCCAGGGACTGAATCTGGGTGGATTGGCTTACACACTCGACGCTGCTTGTGCCTCATCGCTGTATGCATTGAAATTTGCCTGCGAAGAACTGCTCGCTCATCGGGCCGACGCGATGCTGGCGGGCGGAATGTCCCGCCCCGATTGCCAGTACACGCAGATGGGGTTTGCTCAGTTGAAAGCCTTGTCTCGCAGCGGTCGCTGTGCGCCCTTAAGTGCCGCCGCAGATGGGTTGGTGGTCGGTGAAGGGGCAGGAATCTTCGTCCTGAAGCGCCTGAACGACGCGATCGCGGCCGGTGATCACATCTATGGCGTGATCGCGGGGATTGGTCTGTCGAACGATCGTGGAGCCAATTTGTTAGCACCGCATTCGGAAGGCCAGCTGCGCGCGATGCGATCGGCTTACGAACAAGCGGGTTGGCGTCCCAGTGACGTCGATTTGATCGAATGTCATGCCACGGGAACCCCGGTCGGCGACAGCGTCGAAATCGCCAGTCTGCATCAACTTTGGCAAGACGAATCGGCAGCTTCCCGACAATGTGTCATCGGTGGAGTCAAATCCAACGTCGGCCACTTGTTGACCGGTGCCGGAGCCGCCGGTCTGATGAAAGTGTTGTACGCACTGAAGCACCGGACGCTGCCGCCGACGGCAAATTTCAAGCAGCCGGCATTGGCATTAGAGCAATCAGACAGCCCTTTTCGAGTATTAGGCACAGCCGAGCCCTGGCATCGGCGCTTGCCAGACGCGGCAGCTGCTGAGAGCCGGGCCGAATGTCCTATTCCACGCCGCGCCACGGTCAATGCATTTGGTTTCGGTGGCATCAACGCGCATGTTCTGATTGAAGAATTCATCTCGCCCACACCGGATCAGCAGACCAATCCTGAAATCGGTCGTGTCCCACCAGTCCTTTCGGAATTGGCACCATCGAAGATCGCGATCGTCGGCCTGGCCGTTCAACTCGGCGAAGCGGAGTCGCTGAACGATTTTCCGCAACGTCCCGGGACCGACATGCCCCTTCCCGATGGTCCTCCGGCAAACAGCTGGGGTGTTGAGCAATCGGATTGGTATCGACGTGAATTCCCTTCGATCGTCGACGACTCCGAAACGCACTTAAACCCCATTCGGTCCGTCGCAATTCCACTGGGCGAGTTCCGCATCCCACCGTTAGAGATGCAGGAAATGCTGCCCCAACAACAGTTGATGTTGAAGGTCGCCGCAAAAGCCTTACGAGACGCGGGTCACGAGGCGGAACAGGAACCTGTCGATCGAAAAGCGACCCAAGCTCACGGTTCGCCTTCCGCAGAGCTCTTGGGCAATCGCACCGGTGTCTTCGTCGGGATCGAACTCGACCCCAACACGACGAACTTTCATCTCCGCTGGTCTGTCGAACAATTGGCCCCGCAATGGGCTGAATCCCTCGGCCTCCAGTTTTCGCCGACGGAAATGGCCGACTGGATCAAACAACTCAAAGAGTCCATCGGGCCGGCCCTTACCGCCAATCGCGTGATGGGAAATCTCGGCGGAATCGTCGCGAGTCGTCTCGCGCGAGAATTCAACGTGGGCGGTCCCAGCTTTACGATTTCTTCCCACGAGAATTCGGGACTGCGTGCCTGTGAAATCGCGGCGAATGCCCTCCGTCGCGGCGAACTCGATCTCGCGCTGGTCGGAGCCGTCGACCTGCCCTGCGACATTCGGAATCAAATCTTCGAACTTCGGTCTCATGGCCCATCGACGACGGGACAAGATTTCCGCAGAGATCACTTCGCGAAGCCAGCTGGCCGATCAAATGGTGCCGTTTCCCCCAACGGCGTCGCCGATCTCCAGGGGAATGCCAAATCAGAACGACCGATCGCCTGCGACGGAGCCGCCGCGATTGTCTTGAAGCGGCTAGAAGATGCCGTGCGCGACGGAGACCGAATTCATGCCGTCATCCATACCCTGAACGAACAAGAATCAACTGCCCCAGCGCCTACGACAACATTACCAGCATCTATGGGAGCCGCAACGGGTTTGATGGAACTTGCCCAAGCGGTTTCGATGCTAAATGAGCGGACACTGACCAGCCCTCTTCGACAACATTGGTTGACCAATCGCAGCGACGGAGTTCGACGAGTTCACATTGAGGGACGTGGGGGCGACGGACGAAATCAGTTGATCGAACTTTCCGAACCTGACCCAAGCGCGTCCCGGCAAGTCCACGCCAGCGGGGAAAGCCCTTCTGCGCATATGCCACGACGCAAACGCGGGCCGTTGACGGGTTCTTTGACGTCAGGTCTGTTTGTGATTGACGGCAACTCGATCGACGAACTCGTGACTGGGCTGGACCGTTTGGCTGAGCGTGCCAAGACCGGACGGAACGATCAAAAAAGCCAGCCGGTTTCCTCCGCCGACGAAGTCCCTGTTACCATCCCTCAATTGGCCCAACATTGGTTCCACGAACGACCGCCGCAACCCGAGCGACAATGGGCCATCGTCCTCGTGGTCAAGAACTCGGACGAATTGTCCGAAGCGATCCGCCTGGCATCCATTCAGCTCCAAAACCCAGCGAGCCCAAACACGCTTCATCGACGAGTCCATTTTTCACCACAGCCGCTGGGGCATAGCGGACGGCTGGCCTTTGTGTTTCCGGGTTCCGGTAATGCGTTCCTCGGTATGGGCCGCGAATTGTTGGCGGCCTTTCCAGACATTCTTCGTCAACAGGATGCCGAGAGCGATCGGCTACGCGATCAATATCGTCCCGAACTGATCTGGCAAGGCAGTTCGACGGCCGAACTGCTCGAAGACCACAAGGCGATGATCTTTGGTCAGGTGGCGCTGGGAACGGCGATCTGCGATTTACTCGGACGATTCGGCGTCAAACCGACGGCGAGTATCGGCTATAGCCTGGGTGAATCGGCGGCCTTATTTGGCCTGCGAGCCTGGACCGATCGCGACGACATGTTGCACCGAATGGACGACGCCTCTTTGTTCGGCACAGACCTTGTCCGTCCCTTCAACGCCGCCAGAAGAGCCTGGAGTATTCCTCCCGAGTTCGCCGTCGACTGGGTTTCGGGTGTCATTGACCGGTCCGCCAGTGACGTTCGCGCCGCGCTGTCCAAGTTCGCACAATCGGAACAACCACGAGTCTATTTACTGATCGTGAATACTCCGACCCAATGTGTGATCGGCGGCCAACGCGATCAGCTGGAGCAACTGGTCGAGATTCTTGCCGCCCGCTTCACACCCTTCGCCGCACCAAGCACCGTTCACTGCGAGATCCTGCGCCAAGTCGAGTCGGCCTATCGAACCCTGCATCTGATGCGGACAACACCACCAACGGTGGTGTTGAGATCAAATACCGCGACCGATGTCGCAGGATCACACGCGTCGGACGCTGCCCTTGCAGCCAGCTCGCAGCCGATCGAGTTTTATAGCACGGCCTGGGGACGCCGATACGATCTCACCAGTGAATCAGCGGCCGACGCGATTGTCGCCCAAGCCGTTGATACCATTGATTTCCCTCGAGTGATCGAACAAGCCTATGCCGATGGTGTCAGGTTGTTTGTCGAGATTGGTCCGGGCTCGTCCTGTACCCGCATGATTGACGAGATCCTTGGCGAGCGTCCGCATATCGCGCAAGCGGCGACTCCGGCAACGGTCGACCCGATCGGCATGTTTCTCGAGCTACTCGCGATGCTGATTGCCGAACAAGTCCCGGTGGATTTGAGTTACCTTTATGGTCAGCGCGAAGCCGCAACGATCGATGGTCACTCAATTCGTGAAATCATCACCCGAACGGGTGGTCCGCAGTTTGAAATTCCCACTCCTGCCGGAGATTGGCAATTCCGGCCACTGGAAACCCGACCACTGGAAACGCCACCAGCAGACCCCATAGATCACACCTCGTCGCCTGTCGACGACACGCCCGCCACAGGCTTCGCAATCTCTGATGCCACTCGCAATCAGAACGTCTCACTCGAATTGCTTGGAACCAATGTGATTAATCAGATCAACGAAATACTGGCCGCGCGGCTTAAGGCGCACGAGAGCTATCTGCGAATGTCGGCCGAATTTCAACGGGTGACACTCGAGCAAGTCGCCTTGTTGTCGAAGTTATCGGAACTCGACGCGAATGTCGTCCCACCGCAGGCGGTTCCGGAAAACCGTCCCGAACCATTCACGACGGCATCAAACGGCGATGCCGTAGCGACACGAATTCGTCCAACGGCTGATGAGCACACCGCGAGCCATCACGTTCTCCCCTCCGAAGCTCCCTTGCGCGACATTCCGCCGCGTTCGCTGTCGCGGGCGGAATGCATGGAGTTCGCCATCGGTCGGATTGGACGGGTCCTGGGCAAAAAGTTCGCCGAGATTGACCAATACCCCACCCGGGTCCGTTTGCCCGACGAACCATTAATGCTTGTCGACAGGATCCTCGAAATCGAGGGCGAGCCCTTATCGATGACATCCGGTCGCGTCGTGACCGAGCATGATATTCATGCGGGCGCGTGGTACCTCGATTGCGGCCGCATTCCCACCTGCATCGCCGTCGAAGCAGGACAGGCGGACCTGTTTCTTTCCGGCTGGCTGGGAATCGATTTCCAGGCCAAGGGGCTCGCCTGCTATCGCTTGCTGGATGCCGTGGTCACCTTCCATCGCGAATTGCCACAGGTCGGGAAAACGATCAACTACAACATTCGGATCATCAACTTCTTCCGCCAAGGTCAAACCTACCTGTTCCGGTTCGAGTTCGATGCCACGGTCGACGGTCAGCCGCTTCTCACGATGCGCGAAGGCTGTGCGGGCTTCTTTACTGAAGCGGAACTGGCCAGCGGTAAGGGAATCGTGCATACCGCCCTCGATCGGCAACCTCGTCCGGGAAAACGCCCCGCCGATTGGGTGCCCCTGATCGGCATGTCGCTCGACAGTTACGACGATTCGCAACTGCTGAACCTTCGTCATGGGCGACTTGATCAGTGCTTCGGTCCTGCATTCGCGCGACTGTCACTCAAAAAGCCCCTGACCTTGCCCGGATTGGTGGAACACGATCGAAGTCTTGCGAACGGAAGTCATCGCTCGCGAATGTGGCTCATTGATCGCGTGCTGAAACTCGACCCTGCCGGGGGTAAGTTTGGGATGGGGACAATTCTGGGCGAACTCGACATTCATCCCGATGATTGGTTTATCACATGTCATTTCTGTGATGACCAGGTCATGCCGGGCACACTGATGTATGAATGCTGTCTGCATACCTTGCGAATCTATCTGCTGCGAATGGGCTGGATTGGTGAGACCGGTCAGATCGTCTACGAACCGATCCCTGGCATCCGCAGCCGGCTGAAGTGTCGCGGCCAGGTCCGAGCCAATACGAAAAAGGTCTGGTATGAAATCACGCTCAAAGAGCTGGGATATGGACATCAGGATCGCACGGCCACGAACTGTCAACACTCTTCCGATGACGCCTATTGTATTGCCGACGCCCTGATGTATGCCGACGGCAAGCCAATTGTCGAAATTACCGATATGTCAGTGCGCCTAACCGGCCTGACCCGTCAGATTGTGGAACAGCTCTGGCAACCGCAACCGCAACGACTCACTGACACGCAAATCGGCCAGCATTCGGCAGAACAAGCCCACCAGGCCAGCAAGCCATCCAGCATCCGTTACGACCGTCGCCCCGCCCTGTTCGATACCGATCGAATTACAGCCTTTGCCATCGGCAATCCGTCAGACGCGTTCGGCGAGAAATACCGCGTCTTCGATTCCGAACGGGTGATTGCCCGATTGCCCGGACCGCCGTTTCAGTTTCTCGATCGAGTTGTTTCGATCAAGGGCTGCGAACCGTGGGTCCTGCAAGCCGGCGGAGAAATCGTCGCCCAATACGACGTCCCGCCGAATGCCTGGTATTTCAATGCAGATCGGCAACGGCGAATACCATTCGCCGTGCTGCTTGAGACCGCTCTTCAGCCATGCGGCTGGCTGGCTGGGTATGTCGGTTCGGCTCTGACGAGCGACATCGATCTGTCATTCCGCAATCTGGGCGGCACAGCTACGCAGTTCCGCGAAGTGACACCCGAATCGGGAACGCTGACCACCACCGTGAAAATGACCCGAGTGTCGAATTCCGGCGGCATGATCATTCAACACTACGAGTTCGACCTGCGTTGCAATGACGAACCGGTCTATGTCGGCAACACCTATTTTGGCTTTTTCTCACGAGCGTCATTGCAGAATCAAATTGGCATCCGCGACGCCAAGCCATTCGCTCCGTCGCCCGCCGACCTGACGCACGCGCGCTCTTTCCCTTACCTTGACGCCGCCCCGTTTGCCGATCAACGCTTCCAGATGATCGAGAACGTGAAACTGTCGCTGGACGGTGGACCAGCGGGGTGCGGCTTCGCTATCGGTACCACCTCCGTCGATCCCAGCTCGTGGTTTTTCAAGGCTCATTTTCATCAGGACCCGGTCGTTCCCGGCTCGCTGGGACTCGAGTCCTTTTTTCAGCTACTGAAATTCTACGCGGCCCAGCGCTGGCAGTTGGGTGCTGACGCTCAATTCGCGACGCCCGTCATTTCAGACCATTCGGCGATCAACGCCAAACACGAATGGGTCTATCGCGGACAAGTCATTCCTCGCGATCAACTCGTCACCGTCTCGGCCGTGATCAAGCAGGTCAATGACGCAACTCGAGAACTGACCGCCGAAGGATTCTTGTCCGTGGACGGTCGCGTCATCTATCAGATGAAGGATTTTTCGCTGGGCTGCCGTTGAACGGCATCGCAGCCATGACCGTCCGCCAGAAGTGAGTGTCGTGAGCGCCACCACCACTCAGCTTCTGGCCGGAGAAACAGGACGCGACGCAGGCATCAACCTTATGGCGTGCCATTCGCGGCTGGTGCAGGAGCCTTTGTCGGAGCGGTTCCCGGAATCTTCGAGGCGTTACGCCCTTCGTTGTCCGGGTCGGGTGATGAATTCGATTGAACCTGATTTGGTTGCTGATTAATCAGCACCGCAGGTGCGGGAGCGGGAGCCGTTTCGATCGGAGCAGGATTGACGACCTGTTGAGGCGCGGCGGGATCAGCGTAGGTGGGCCGGCCGACCGTAACATTGTTTGCCGGCATATTCGAGCCGTTCATATCGGTCGTGTTGGTGTAAACATTCTGCGTGCCATTGCAGGCGGTATTGCCGTTCCAGCCGGTGTTGCCATTCCAAGCTGTGTTGTAGCCATTCCAAGCTGTGTTGTAGCCATAGCCGTTGCTGTAGCCTTGGCGCCAACCCCCATTTTGACACCTGCATCGGCCTCGTGCTTCTGCTGTTGCTCCACTGGCGATCACGCTGACGATGGCCAGCCCCAAAACCGCTAATCGAATTCGCTGTTGAGTCATTATTTCCCTTTCGGTGTCTTGTCTCATCCAACGCAACCGGCGACCGTACTCGGACAAACCAATAGTCACGTTGCGGGTTGAGTCGGGAGTCGCAATGCACATGCCAAGACGGCATTGGGAGCCATGGAAGACCCAAATCCGTCGGAAAACGTCATCGCTATCGCTTCAGCGCCAGATTCGTAGGGCATAGAAACCGGAACACTGACAGCCGAAGAGCCAAGGTGCGCGGCGATAGTACAACTGGAAGCGGCTGCGCCGCATGACAGGCACTCATCGCCACCAGCACTCCATCTCCTGGCCTGTCATTGATTTAGATCCACATTTTTGAGTGTCCAATCCGCAAGGCCAGTTACGAGGCGGTGCCGGACTTGACGACAAGGTTTCCCGACGTGGCCCCGCTCAGAGCCCCATCGCTGACACTCAGCGTGTACGTCCCACTCGTATTCAGCAGCAGATTGCTGAACGTCGCGATCCCGTTCACCGCCGCGACACTCGTCGTGCTGCCCGCCGTCAGAGCTCCCGGACCGCTCCCGATGGACAGCGCT
>CAIQIR010000052.1 GCA_903871875.1 uncultured Schlesneria sp. | reverse complement strand
GTAGTCAGCAGCGTCCTCGAAAATCTGATCCCGCGCGTTCCCTCTGTTGAGAACGTGAAAAATCATTCCTCCCGGTGCATGACGAGCAGTTCGTGGCATGAGGATCGATCGTATCGCCAGCCTCAGTTAATAGCAACATTTAATTGGACTTATCCCCTTTTCCACGTCGATGCCACTCGCAGTCGCGTGAGCCAGCATCGCTTCCATCTGGGAGGCCAGGCCAGAAAGCTGCTGGCCGCGACGGATTGATTGTCCGGACAATCCGCCAATGGCCGCACGTCAGGGGTTCTGGATCACTCCTACGGGCGAGAGCGGATGATGAACGCGTGCCGACGGCTGTCGGCGGCGGGATTGTTCGCGGTCAGCGCGTGGATCTTCTTCATCACGGTAGCTTGCCGCCCTCGCTTTGCGGCGACGCAGTTTCGGGCAGCTACAGGCCGGAGAACGCCTGCCGGAAGAGGACTTGCACCGCTCGATCCGTGGTCACTCACAATCGCAGCCTCCTTGGCCTGCGGCCCCCAGGTTGCAAAAGCAACACTGGGCCACCCGAGAAAAGGGGTCGCCCGGAAAAAGGGCGACCGGCGGCGGCTTTTCTTAGGGATTTCTTGGGCGTTGTCGGGGTGGAAAGAGCAGTTCCAGACTCCTTGGCCTGCGGCCCCCAGGTTGCGAAGCAACACTGGGCCACCCGGAAAAAAAGGGGTCGCCCGGAAAAAAGGCGACCGGCGGCGGCTTTTCTTAGGGGTTTCTTGGGCGTTGTCGGGTGGAAAGAGCAGTTCCAGACTCCTTGGCCTGCGGCCCCCAGGTTGCAAAGCAACACTGGGCCACCCGGAAAAGGGGGCACGCGGGACCACCCGGGGAAAGGGGCACCCGCGAAGCCGGCGTTCTTCGAACGGACCATTTCGCGTAAGTGCCCAGAAATCTTCGGGTTCTGACCAGTCTTCCAAACGTTTGGAAACAAGACGCGTTTTGATCTTGGACTGCGGCTGTTTCTTTGTATGTTAGTGCTTAATGGCCTGTCGCACGTCAGTCGCCGTCTGCAGCGGTGAGGGATTTCGGCGGGTCGCGTGGGAATGTTGGTTTGATCGTGAGCGGATTCGGGGCGTTTTGTGTGGGAATCAGTGGGGGGGGAATCAGGAATGTTGGAACTCGCTTGGCCAGTGGATGTCGGACTCGGATACGGACACGGATACGGACGTCGTCGGATTGAGGAACGGACTCAACGGCGAACGGAACCGCTGCGGCGAATGGCAGACCCGAATTGGGCGACGGTGTTGGCTGTGATCGGTGAACGAATCATCTGGTGGTTGTCGGCCGTGGTGAGGACGCCGACGGGAGTTGGGGGCCGCTGGTCTGACACTCGGCGTGGTTCTGGTCGAGGCCGCGTCGGGACAGGGGACCAGGTCAGGATCGAAGTCGGGGGCGTGACTGAAGGGCGTGGCGGCGGGTGGAACGCGCGATGGATGCGGGGGGCGGGTTCGCTTGATCGCTTGGATCATCGTCTCGCCGCTGACACCTGCTTTGTTGGCGGGGATGGAGTGTCTGTACAGACTGCGGCGCAGGGACTGGACGCGACGGCGAATCGCCAGACTCTACGAAATAGGGAACTTGGCCAACTTTGCCAAACGCAAAAGTGGCTCAAACGCTACAAAACAGGGATGTTTGCCAACTTGGCCAACTTGGCCAAGCAAATTCGCAAAAAATGGGGACCGGAAGCCGTGGGACGATCGATCGACGGGCCGAAATCCGGCAGATCAAACTTGAGCAGGACAAATGCGGCAACGACGCGTCGATCGTTTCGCGCAAAGGTGCGGCGTCGATTCAATCCATCCGTTGCGATGCACTCGTCCGTCCTGCAGTTCCCAAGCTGGCCGCAGCGGCGAAGGCGAACGGAATTGATGTCGCCGGGCTCTAACCGTCTCCTGTTTCCGCTGCTGAAGGCTCAAGATCAAGCTCCGAGTTGTTGTTCGCTGGATAACGCAGGGGGATTGGGACGCCTGTGCAACATCCGCGCGGCATCGTTGTGTTGTTCCACGCTCTCGATCTCAGTACGCCGTTGACCTGATCAGGTGGTGCGATCGTTCTGCGGATTGTCGTTTCGAGTTTATTGGCCGACGGGTCACGAGCCGCACTCACGAAATGGGCGGGTGGCTTTTACAATTGCCGCGACTCTTGTGGCCGGTCTTGATTGAATTCCACGAGAAGACGTGAGAGTCTTTTCGGCAGACCAACGAACAGAAAGCTTTCACTTCCAACCGTGCGCAAGCGTCGTCGCCCGCCGAGGGTTGCGGATCTGTGCGTGCGTTCGACTTTCGACTCGGATTTGCACCTGACAGAAGAAGTCAACGAACGAAATCTTCACGGGAAAGAAAACACTCAAGCTCATGACTCACGAATTCAGAAAACTGGTCGCGGAGGCCTTCGGTACCTTTACCCTGGTCTTTGTGGGAACTGGCGCGATTGTCACAAACGATGTCAGCGGTGGCGTTGTCTCGCATGTGGGGATTGCCCTGACGTTTGGTTTGATCGTCCTGGCGATGGTGTATGCCCTGGGTGACGTCTCGGGTTGCCACCTCAATCCTGCCGTGACGATCGGATTTTTCATGGCCCGCCGTTTCGAGGGACGCAAGGTCGTTCCGTATGTCGTCAGCCAATGTTTGGGCGCGATTCTCGCCAGCATCACGCTGCGATTGATGTTTCCGACTCAAGCGACGCTCGGCGCAACGATTCCCGCCGGGAGTGCCATGCAATCGTTTGTTTTGGAATTCATCCTGACTCTGATTTTGATGTTTGTCATTCTGAGCGTTTCCACTGGCTCAAAGGAAAAAGGAGTGCTCGCGGGCGTGGCGGTGGGATCTGTGGTCGCTCTGGAAGCCTTGTTTGCCGGACCAATCTGCGGTGCCTCAATGAACCCGGCTCGGTCGCTGGCACCGGCACTCGTATCAATGCGGGTGGAATCGCTGTGGATCTACCTGATTGCCCCCGTGCTCGGATCCTGTGCCAGTGTCCTTGTTTGCCGATGCGTCCATGAACCGGACTGCTGCACTGCGGCGACCGCCAAGGAAAGTTGTTCGTGAAACAGGTGGTCTTCGTCTGCGTCGAGAACTCGAACCGGAGCCAGATGGCCGAGGCCTCTGCCCGCATGCATGGCAACGGAAATTCATAGCAGCGGAAAGGTCGAGTCGTTCAGCGCGGGGTCGCGGACATCAGGTCTTTAGGGACGCTCAGGAGGGACAAAGCACTCGGACTGGCTCCTTCACTCGTCCTGAATTCGTCGCAAAGGAGGTCAATCTTTCACAGACGGTGGCGTTCACTTCGCTGCCACGGGTCAGCAGCAACTCGCCGTTGAGAGTCACGAGGTTTTCATCCAGGATCATCCCCTCGAGAAGATCGACAATATTGACCTGTTTGGTGACATGTTCAATGTCAGCCGCTTCGCCCAACGCCTTGACGATCGCGGGGCAATAACAATCGGGCTGAGATTGCAGTCGCTTGATCGCCTCGGAATTCGTGACGCCTTGCGAAATCAACCGTTCAAAATCAATGACCGTTTTCAGCACGTTGACGCCAAGGGCCGTTTGGTCAGTTTCTCCGGTGTTCGCGCTGACGGATGAGGTTCGATAAGGCTGGTTCTGCCGGCGAATAATTTCCGCGACTCCTTCCATTCGTGGGATTCGCTCAATCAATCGTCCACCAACCAGCGGGTGCGAATGGAATAAGTGCTGTTCGATCGTTGTGAGGGCACCACCGCTGCGCTGACGGACTAAAGCGTCTTCTGGCACTGTGATGCATCCAATCAGCGCGAGAGTTGCCGCCGTGGACACCTCCCATGAGTTGGTCAAATTCAATCGCGAGCAGATATAACCGCAGAGCCGTCGAATTTTCGCCGTGCTTCCAAACGCGGTCGGATTGAGTAATGAAAGG
>CAIQIR010000051.1 GCA_903871875.1 uncultured Schlesneria sp. | reverse complement strand
TAGTTGTAAATGTTCGACGATCGGTCCCAAGGCCAACGCAGGGACGAACGTCAACGCCCCGACCAGCAGCACCATTCCTGCGACCAGGACGATGAACAGCGGCGTATGCGTCGGCAGCGTTCCGGCCGACGGGGGGGTGTATTTTTTCTTCGCTAACGAACCGGCAATCGCCAGCACCGGCACGATCAGCCAGTAGCGCGAAATCAGCATCGCGGCCCCGAGCAGACTGTTATAGAACGGAGTGTTCACGCCCAGGCCGCCGAAGGCACTGCCGTTGTTGTTGCCGGCCGACGACATGGCATACAAAATCTGACTGAAGCCGTGCGGACCGGGATTGGTCACGGCGACCCGCCCCAAGTCCAACGAGACCGCGATCGCGGTTCCTCCGAGAACAATCATCGGTGGAATCAACACGACCAGCGAAGCCATCTTCATTTCGTACGCTTCAATTTTTTTGCCGAGATACTCGGGCGTTCGCCCCACCATCAACCCGGCGATAAAGACCGCGAGGATGGCAAAAATGACCAGCCCGTAAAGACCACTACCGACGCCTCCGAAAATCACCTCGCCGAGCTGCATCATCCACATCGGGATCAGGCCTCCCAGCGGAGTGAAGGAATCGTGCATCGCATTCACGCTACCGTTGGAGGCCGCCGTCGTTGCGGTCGCCCACAGGGCCGACGCCGCCGCACCGAAGCGAACTTCTTTTCCCTCCATATTGCCGCCGCCCTGAAACGCACTGGCCGATTGGTCAACACCCAATTCGGCCAGCCGTGGATTTCCGGCTTGCTCGGCCCAAATGCAGACACCCAGCATCGGCACGAAAATCAGCAGCATCGCGGCCAGCAGAGCCCAGCCCTGCCGAGTATCACCCACCAGATCTCCGAACGTGTAACAAAGGGCCGCGGCGATCACCAAAATCGCCAGGACCTGCAGGAAGTTGCTGATTGGCGTGGTGTTCTCGAGGGGATGTGCGGAATTGACTCCGAAGAATCCCCCACCGTTGGTGCCCAGTTGCTTGATCGCAATCTGCGAGGCCGCAGGCCCCATCGGAATGGTTTGAGTCGTAACCGGTTTTCCTTCCGCATCGGTGGTCGCTTCCAACAACGTCACTTCCACCGCGGGAGCAAACGTCTGGACGACACCCTGCGAAACCAGCACGATCGACAGCACCACGGACAGTGGCATCAAGATGTAAAGCGTACTGCGTGTCAGATCGACCCAGAAGTTGCCGATCGTCTCGGTCATGCGACGAGTCAATCCGCGAATCAACGCCACGAGCACGGCCATGCCTGTCGCTGCCGAAACGAAATTTTGTACGGTCAGGCCCAGCATTTGAGTGAGATAACTCAACATGCTTTCGCCGCTATAGGCTTGCCAGTTCGTATTCGTCGCGAAGCTGACCGCCGTATTGAACGCAAGATCCGGCGCCACCGCCGGAAGATGCTGAGGATTCAGCGGCAACCAACCTTGCGTCCGTTGCAGCAGATACACGGTGAACGCCCCTAAGGCGTTGAAGACGAGCACGGCCGCGGCATAGGTCGGCCACGTCATCTCCGTTTCCGCCTTAACGCCCGAGAGACGATAGAGCACGCGTTCCACGGGACCAATGACGCGATCCAAGCCACACGGCTGACCTTGGTAGACGCGTGACATGTACCATCCCAACGGTTTGACCAGGGCCACTAAGACCACCAGGTACAATCCAATTTCCAGCCAGGCAGAAGTATTCATGAAAACCTTTCCGGACAAAGCATGGCAAACAGCAAATACACCAGCAGTCCTGCGGCCATCACTGACGCCACTAATTGCATTACGTCCATCATTTCCTCCGTTACAGGCGACGACACGCCACGACGAGCAACCCGCTTAACAAAAAGAAGCCGATCGTTGCTCCCAAAAACACAAAATCCATCGCAGCACCTCTCATTTCGAATTGATCTGGGAAATCCCATCGACGGAATGGTAATCCGATCGATGTAAAATGGGGGTAAGAAGTCAGACCTTCGGTGTAAAGAAAGCGCAAAGATCAACGACGAGGCATTTGTGCCAATTCGCCGACAATTCCGCAGACCGGCAGAGTAGAGGGGTACAAATCAAATACGCCACAAGGCCTGCGGTCATGCGGCGCAACAGGTCTCGTCGACAACTCGAATCGTCAAAAGAACCAATCGATTTGATGTCAACAGCGAAATGGCCGAATCGCTCGGCCGGAGGTTCTCAGAACAGAATCTTGAGAATCGAGAGATCCATGATTCATTCCGATGCGTTGATTCGTTCGTCGACGCCGGTTCCAGCACCGGTTAAAAGTAAACTTGGAACCAATCCCAAAAAGCCGGAACTTTCTGACCGCCTGTGCGTCTGATTTCATTGTCATCGTCAACAGGAATCGATCAGTAAGTCTCCGTTGATATCGCCCATCCAAATCCACTGCAAAGCAGGAACAACCATGCGTCACCTCGCCCTGATTGCTGCCTTGGCCATACTGGGTAATTCCGCGAGTTTCGGTGGTGAGATCGACTTTTTGGAGGACTTCGCGCTCGCCAAAGACCGAGCTGCCGTCTTGAAGCAACTGGTACCCGGCACTGAAGACTTCAGTTATTACTACGCCTTGCACTTCATTCAGACCGAGCAGTTCGACAAGCTGGACGGACTTCTGACCAATTGGGTGCAGCGGCACGGCGAGACGCCACGCGTCCGCGAGATTCGCACGCGATTTGCGCTGGCGATCTACGACAAGAACCCGCAAAAGACGCTGGACTATTTGCGAACACGACTGGGGCTGACGTTTTCACATCAGAAAGAAGTCCTGAATGCCGAGCCCGATTTCCCAACCGCCCTGGACATCGGGCAAATCTCGCGTGAAGCGTACCTTCGTCGAGCCAACGCCATCACAACCGACAACGCCGATCAGTTCGAGGATGGTGCCTTGGACTGGCTGGTGGGCACCGAACTGTCGCCCAATCTTCGTCGCAGTGTGTTGTCACGATTGACTCGCCCCGACTACGAGAAACTGCTGAAGCATGTCGTGGATGATTTGAATTACGATCGATCGAGCGGTTTTGGATCGCTGGGTATTCACCGCCAATTGCTGATTGCTCAATTAGAGGACTTGGTGAAGGCCAAGCCCGACCTGCTGAACAATCAAAACTTTGTCATGGCCTATCTCACCAAGCTGCAGCCGACGGATGACGAGGATTGGCGCCATCATCCCGTTCAGCTGGAAGCTTATCTCGACCGGTTGACCAAATTTGCGAACCGTTTGGCCCCGGTCCACAATTCGCTGAAATCCCACGTGATCTATCACCGCCTGGTACTCGACCGATTGCGGGGTGAATTCAATAAAGATCGATTCGTCGAATACCTGAAGCTGCCACGTAGCGTCGGCTACTTGTCCAAGAAGATGCTGGCATCCGAACCGTTCAAGAAATTCCCTAGCGATTTGAACGCCAATTACGGCGGGGCAACGTTACTCGCTCCAATCGGTAACGATGAACCGCTGGTGAGGAGTTATCTGGCGCAGTTTCTGGTGGATGCAGCAAACACCAAAGAATTTGAACCGTACATCAACGACATCTACCTGCAGCAACTGTTCGCCGAAGTCAAAATCGTCAACGGGCTCGGCGATGCCGAGCAATGGGCAGCGCTGTTGCCTCCTTCACAGTATCAGCAATTGAAAGAACGTGTGGACCTCGATTTTGCGTTCACCAACAAGACGCAGTTCGGGCAAGACGAACCGGTCAAGCTCGAACTGTTCGTGAAGAATGTCGGCACGCTCATCGTCAAAGTCTTCGAGATCAACACGCAGAACTTCTATCGAGAACAGCATCGAGAAGTTGACACCGATATCAATCTGGATGGCCTGGTCGCCAACAGTGAACAAACTCAATCCTTGCCAGAACCACCACTGCGCCGCGTCACTCGGAAATTCGATTTTCCGCAGCTGCAAAAACCGGGCGTGTATGTGATCGACTTCATCGGCAACGGCCGCAGTAGCCGGGCTCTGATCAAGAAAGGGCATTTAAGCCATTTGGTGCGAACGGCTCCCGTTGGACACGTATTCACTATCCTGAACGACCACAACCAACAGTTGAAAGACGCGACGCTGTGGATGGCAGGTCACGAATACACGGCCGGCGCGAATGGCGAGATCCTCGTGCCCTTCAGTACTTCGGGCGGTGATCAGCCAATCGTGATCTCGCACAACGGCTTTGCTTCGCTGAACCATTTTCAGCATGCCGAAGAAACATACAATTTGACTGCGGGCTGCTACGTGGACCGCGAATCGTTGTTAACACGAAACCGCACGCAATTACTGGTTCGACCAGGGCTGTTCGTCAACGGAACACAGGTCGCCACCAACCTGCTGGAAGAGGTGAAACTGAAGATCATTTCCACCGATCTCGATGGCATTACCTCGTCTCAGGAAGTGGCCAATTTTCCGTTATTCGAAGACCGTGAAACGGCTCACGAGTTTCAGGTTCCACCCCGATTGGCGTCGCTGAGTTTTGAGCTGACAGCCCAGGTGAAGAAACTGAGCGAGGGCGGGAAAAAAGAGGATTTGAAGTCCAGTACCACAATCACACTGAACGACATCGATCGAACCGAAAAGATCGAATGTCCGCATCTCGCCAAAATCGGGACGGGGTATGTGCTGGAATTGCGTGGCAAGACCGGCGAAGCGAAGACCTCACGGCCAGTTCAATTCGCCATCAAACATCGAGATTTCCGGCAACAATACGATGTGACTCTGAAAACAGACGCGTCTGGTCGAATCAATCTGGGCCCCTTGAGCGACATCATCGAACTCACGGCGCTCGCTCCCGAGAACTCGAAGCGTCAGTGGAGTTTGCCCACCGACGCTCACACCTATCGGCGAATCTGGCACAGCAAAATCGGCGAACCGATCATGATTCCGTTCATGCGTGAGTCGGGTATCGCGGCGGACGCCCCGATCGCTCGCAGCGAACTGTCGCTGCTGGAAGTCCGGGGCAATGTGTTTGTTGAAGACCGCTTCAAAAATGTGAGCCTGAAAGACGGCTTTGTCGTCCTCAGCAAACTTCCTGCTGGTGATTACGACCTGCAACTCAAATCGAGCGTCACGCCGATCCACATCCGTGTGACCGACGGTCCGTTGGTCGGTCGATACCTGTTGGGCCAGTCCCGACAACTCGAAACCGAGCAATTGGCCGCTTTGCAGATTGAATCGATCAAACCCGCCGCCGACGGAGTCACGATCAAGCTTCGCAACGTTAACAAATTCAGCCGAGTGCATGTATTTGCCACCCGCTATCTTCCCGAATACAGCGTTTTCGAAAACCTGAGCCAGGTTGCCGGAACAGACCCCACAATCCTGATAACTTCGCCCGTCGAATCCCTCTATTTGACGGGCCGCAATATTGGGGACGAATACCGTTACATCATCGATCGCAAATACGCCAAGAAGTTCCCTGGAAACATGCTTGATCGCCCTTCGTTGCTGCTCAACCCCTGGTCAGTTCGCGAGACCGCAACCAGCGAGCAGCACGCACAGCAAGGCGGGGCGTTTGCACCAGGCGGCATGATGGGCGGAATGGGCGGTGGCATGAACGGCCACGAGCGACCGGTACATTCTACAACGAATGACCACTTCGCGAACCTGGACTTTTTGGCATCTGCATCCACCGTATCTGTGAACCTGGTCCCCAACGAGGACGGCGTGATCAACCTGGATGCCGAAGCGATTGGCCCCCATCAGCAGATCCATGTCGTGGCCGTCGATCCCCTGAATGTCACCTACCGCAGCATTTCACTGCCTGAGCGAAAGACGACTTTCCGAGATTTGCGACTGGTCGCGGGTCTCGATCCTGCCAAACATTTCACGCAACAGAAACAGATTAGCATCGTTCCTGCTGGAAGAGCCTTCACGCTGCAGGACATCACGACGGCCAAGTTCGCCGCTTACGACAGCTTGGAGCACGTCTATGCCCTCTACGCGACACTCAGCCACGATCCAAAACTGGCCGAGTTCTCGTTCTTATTGGATTGGCCCCATCGAAAGCCGGAGGAAAAACGATCGCTGTATTCGAAATATGCCAGTCATGAACTGTCGTTCTTCCTGTTCAAAAAGGATCCCGAGTTTTTTAACGCCGTGATCAAGCCCTCTCTGGCGAACAAGAAGGATCGAACATTTGTCGATCGTCTGCTGTTGGAAGAAGACCTTTCCGTGTTCCTGTCGCCCTGGCAATACGAGCAACTGAATATTGTCGAACGCATTCTGCTCGCCCAACGGTTAAAGGACGAACGACCGCGAACAGCGCGACATGTCAGCGATCTGTACGCCCTGTTGCCGCCGAACATCGACAATTTTACTCGCTTGTTCGATACGGCCGTCAAACGAGGTTCGCTGGAAACTGGCGACCCGTTCGGCATCGCCGCGGAATCAGTCCGGCTGACGGACACCCTGTGGGGCCAGCCGGTACCAGGCGCACCAATGGGAACAGCGAGCACCAAATCTCAACTACCGGGCCTGCAAGTTCAGCCGCGCGATCAGGCGTTCGGCGAATCGGACGCGGTCGAGAGAAAGGCCGCCGATCTGAAGACTCACAGTCGTGACCTCAAGAAAAACAAGGTACGTGAATCGATCGTGGAATTGCACGCCGATTCCGCGTTACCTGACGAAGCGAAAGAAGCAATCTCGTTATTTGAGAATCTTCCTGAGTTGGCCGACTCAGACGCGATCCGTCAGCTTTACCGGAAGCTTGGCAAAACGATGGAGTGGGCCGAAAACAACTATCATCATCTGACGATCGACCAACAGAACTCAGCTCTCGTAACGGTGAACGCCTTCTGGAATGACTTCGCACAACATGACCCCGCCACACCGTTTCTCTCGCGGAATCTGGCCGAAGCGTCTCGCAACTTCTCTGAAATGATGTTCGCACTGGCGATTCTCGACCTGCCCTTTGCTGCCCCGAAACATGATACTCGTTTTGATGGCGCGAAGATGACATTCACACCGGGCGGACCGCTGGTGGTGTTCCATGAAGAGATCAAACCCTCCGCCGAAGCCGATCGAGCGGCAACAGTCCTGGTCAGCCAGAACCTCTTCCGTGAAGGCGACCGCACGCGAATCGAAAACGGGGAACAAATCGATAAATTTGTCGTCGGCGAATTCCTGAATCAAGTTGTCTACGGCTGTCAGGTGGTGGTCACCAACCCGACATCGACGCGCCAGAAATTGAACCTCTTGCTGCAGATCCCTCTGGGCGCGGTCCCGGTCAAAAACAGTCAGGTGACCAAGACCGTTCCACTGGATCTTGAGCCGTACCACACGCAAACCGCCGAGTACTTTTTCTACTTTCCGACTCCCGGCCAGTACACTCACTTCCCGGTTCACGTCGCGAAAAACGAAACACTGATTGCAGCCACCGCCGCAGTGACGCTGAATGTCGTCGACAAACCGACCACCATCGATACCGGTTCGTGGGAGTTCATCTCGCAAAACGGTTCCACCGAGGATGTCCTGAGATTCCTCGACACACACAACATCGCCGCCGTGAACCTGGACCGGATTGCCTGGCGGATGCGCGACGTCGAAGTGTTTACCGCCGTCGTGACGAAACTGTCACAGCGACATGTCTACCACCAGACGCTGTGGTCCTATGCCCTCAAACATAACCGCCCCGCCGCAGCTCGGGAATTCTTGTCGCACGCCGATCTGATTATCAATGAGTGCGGAGGACGATTGAGCAGCCCTTTGCTGACAATCGATCCCGTGGCACGACGGACGTTTGAACATCTCGAATACAAGCCGCTTGTTAACGCCCGCACGCATGTGCTGGGCAAACGACGTCAGATCGTCAACGACCGCTTCGATGCCCAGTATCATCGAACATTGAAGCAACTGAGTTATGAACGCACATTGAAAGACGATGACCTGTTGACGGTGACTTACTACCTGTTGCTGCAAGACCGGGTTGAAGAAGCGATCGCCTCATTCGCTCGAGTCAACGTCGACAAAATTTCGACGAAAATGCAGTACGACTATTGCGCCGCTTATCTCGACTTCTTCACCGACGATCACCAGCAAGCCCGCACCATCGCCGCGAAATATATTGATCATCCAGTCGATCGCTGGCGACAAACGTTCGCGGCCATTACGGCTCAGCTGGATGAAGCCGAACTGAAGGAGCCTCCTTCCGGTATCGAGCCGGATCGCAATCAGCAAACCGCGCAACTGGCAGCCACCGAGCCCAGTCTTGATCTCACGGTCGAAGCCCGGCAGATCAAGATCGATTATCAGAATCTGCAACAGGTCCGCGTCAACTTTTACGAGATGGATGTAGAACTTCAATTCAGCCACAGTCCGTTCGCCCAGCAGTTTCGCGGTCAGTTCAGTTCGATCAAACCGAATCTGTCGATTGATGTCGCGCTGGAAGAGGGCGCCAAGGCAGACGCGAAGACTAAGCACGCCCCCCTGACAAAGACGATCCCACTACCCGCCGCATTACAAAACAAAAACGTGCTGGTGGAAGTGGTGGGTGCCGGCCTGACCAAGACCCAAGCCTACTATTCGCATTCGTTGTCAGTACAGGTCATCGAGAACTATGGTCACCTGAAGGTCACTCATCAGACAACCGGTCAGCCGGTACCGAAAGCCTACGTCAAGGTTTATGCCCAGTTGTCGGACGGTCGGGTCAAATTCTACAAAGACGGCTACACCGATCTTCGCGGCCGATTTGATTTCGCATCGCTCAATACAAATGATCTGGATGTCGCCGTCAAGTTTTCGCTGCTGATCATCAGCGAAGAATTCGGGGCCGTCGTGCGGGAGGCAACACCACCGAAGCAGTGACGCCGAAACCGAAGGAAATGGCGATCCGGTTCCCGACAGCGTTCGCGTTTTTCCAAGCAGCGTGGCCCAACCCCGCCTGCCAACATGGCAGTCCCATGGGCCGGGGCAATGGCACAAAACTCGGTAGAAACAGCTGTTTTTATCAAACTTTCGGGCTGGCGCGCCAGTTGCTTTTCCTACCCTCGTCGGTCTTTCGACTGCCGTTTCCTCTCGTTTTCGCCATTGATTGTCTTGGAGTCCACCGTGTCTCAGCCGCAGGAATTCACGTTTCAGACAGAGATCAAACAACTCCTCCACATTCTGTCACATTCGCTCTATCAGAATCGCGAAATTGCGTTACGCGAGTTGATTTCCAACGCCTCCGATTCCTTGAATAAGTTGCGACACATCCAGCTTTCCGAGGAACAGTATCGGGACAACGTCCCGCTGGTGATCACGCTTGAGCCGGACAAAGAGGCCAAGCTGCTCGTCATCCGCGATAACGGCATCGGATTGACCCACGACGAGCTGGTGCAGAACCTCGGCACGATCGCGCACAGCGGATCGAAAGAGTTTCTGCGAAGCCTGGCAGCGAAAGCCGAAGGCGAAGCCGCTCCATCGGCTGACCTGTCGCTGATCGGACAATTCGGGGTCGGATTTTACGCGGCCTTCATGCTGGCCGATCGGGTCGAAGTGGTGACGCGCAGTTACCGCGAACAAACGGGTTGGCGCTGGGAGTCGGACGGGTCCGGCCGATTCACGATTTCGCCCGTCGAAGGGGATGTCCCGCGAGGGGCTCAGATCCGGCTGCACCTCAAGGACGAGATGGAGGAATTCACTGATCCCCATCGCTTGAAATTTATCGTCCGCAAGTATTCGACCTTCGTGCCGCACCCGATCAAGCTCGATTCGGATACGCTGAACGAGCAAAAGCCGATTTGGGTCGAGCCGAAGAATCAGGTCACCGACGAGCAACACACCGGATTCTACCAGTGGTTGACGCACCATTCGGAGGAAAAGCCGCTGTGGCATTTGCACCTGTCCAGCGATTCGCCGATTCAGTTTCATTCGATTCTGTACTGCCCCCCGTCGAATTTCGAGATGCTCGGATTCGGACAAATCGAGCACGGCATCAACCTGTGCGCGAAACGAATTCTCGTCCAGGACGATTGCCGAGACCTGTTGCCCGAATATCTGCGATTCCTGTACGGCGTGGTGGATTCGGCCGATCTGCCGCTGAACGTCTCACGCGAGACGCTGCAAGACCACAAGCTACTGCCCAAACTTAAGCGTGTGCTGATCAAGAAAGTGCTGGACTATCTGTCGAGCCTGGCCGAAGAACAGCCCGAAACGTTCAAGACGTTTTACCAGCAGTTCGGCCCGATTTTGCGAACCGGCATTGGACAGGACTTTGAAAACCGCGAAAAGATCGCGAAGTTGATGCGATTCCATTCGACACATACCGTCGATCAGACCCCAATCCTGACAGGCAGCACCAGCGACCAGCCGAAGATCCCGGCCGTGTCTCTCGACGCCTACATCCAGCGCGCTGTCGAAGGACAAAATCAGATCTACTATCTGAGCGGCCCCGATCTCGATGCACTGTCGCGTCACCCGCATTTGGAAGCGTTCCGCAAGCGTGGACTCGAAGTGTTGTTCCTCGATGATCCCATCGATGAATTCGCACTGACGCAATTGCATAAGTACGAGGACAAGGATCTGATCTCGATCGATTCGGCGGACGTCGTGTTCCCGGAATCAACCAAGCCGGCCGACGACGATTCACTGAAGCCCAAGCCCAAGAACTTCACGCGGATTCTGGAACTGTTCCGCGGTGCGCTGGATAACAAAATCAGCGACGTTCGCGAATCATCACGTTTAACCGAAAGCCCCTGCTGTCTGGTGAACCCCCAGGGAACCATGAGCAACCAGCTACAAAAAGTGCTCAGCCATACGATGAAGGATTACGAAGCCCCCAAGCGTATCATGGAAGTGAATCCCCATGCTGGCCTGGTGGAGCGACTGTGCGAGCTGAGCGGAAATTCGGACAACGACGAATTCATTCGCGACTGCGGCCGACAACTGTATGCCAACGCCCTGATCCTGGATGGCTTGATTCCGGATGTGGAAGAGACCACGAATCGCGCCATGCGGTTTATGGAAGAACTCGCCCGCAGCAAATCGTCGATCGTGTTGTAGGAACCGCGGCGACGCCAAGGATCCTTACGCTTCGTCAGTGCGATAGAACCAGGTCGCCGTGAACTGCTCCAGGGCAAACACGGCGATCAGGAACGCCACGACGGTGCTATAGATTTCTTGACCAAGACGCCCGGTTTGCACGTTGCGTTCGAGGCTACTGGGATCGCGATTGACGGTATAGCGACCTTCTCCCAGCAGCGAATCAAGATCCTGCGGCTCCATGCGTCGCAGATCGCTTTCACGCGGCGGAAGGTCCACACTGAACCCCGCGTGATAATCGATGTCCGCTTCGGCCGAATCGACCTGGTAGGAACCCACGGTCACCAGATCCCGCAGTAACAGCGACGATTGATCCGAGGGAATTTCTTGTGTTCGCTGCTTGAAATCGGGCATGCGAAGCACGTACTTTTTCATTTTGTGATCGCGATCCAGCGGCAAGACGATTTCGCCCCCCACTAGAAAATTGCAGTGCATAGACGCTTGGCGCGACAGGTACTGCATCAACTGGTCGGCAAAAAACAGCGTCCAGGGATTTCGCCGGAAGTCGTTCCACTCAAGATTGTCGATCGAGGTCGTCATCATCATCACTCGACCCTGACCGAGACGTCGTTCGACGAGCGCGATCGAATTCCGCGGATCGGTAAACTTGGCGATGATAAGTCCCGCCTCTTGCGGTTCGATCGACCAGTAGCGCTGGATCTCAATCGCGCCCAGTTCCGTCAAGGCGCTGAGGTCGTCCAGCCGTTTCAGAAACGGATGTTGCGAACTTCGCAGATCCAATGTTTGGGCGGACGAAAAGGACAGCGATGCTTTCAACTTCGCTGGCAGCACCGATTGAGCGGCCTTGCCGTTATAAGCTTCGGGATCGATCCGATCACGTCGTCGAACCTCACTGGAAGCCGAGCTATTCGCCCCGAGAAAGACGCTCAGCCCGCCCCCCGCCTCCACGTAATCGTGCAACCTCGTCCAGGTCGCTTCATCAAGCGCCGAGACGTTCACCAGACAAATGACATCGAAGGATTTCAATTCGGCGGTCGTCAATCGCCCACTGGGCAGGAACTCGGGACGAAAATCGGTGATCTTATCCGCGGCGATATATTCCAGCGGCGTCTGCCAATATTTGGCGACCTCTTGCGTCTCTGCCACGACCAGAACCTTCAACGGCGGCAGTGTCTGAACGGTAAAATAGCCGACATCGTCGATCGACAGGGGATCGGAACCGACGATTCGAACCTCACCTTGTTGATATCGACCAACGATGCTGGGAACCTCAAACGCCAAGCGTCGTTCGGCACTCGCTTCGACCGTCGTGGTTTGCTGCCCTTTCTTGACCATTTTGCCATCTGGACCGCTTAAGAACAGTTCGATGGTCTGTTCCGGTTTGACATTGCCGATGGCGGACAACGTCACATCCATTTTCAAAGTGCCACCGGCGGGAATGGTTTCGCGCAGCAGCCTCACATTGGCGATTCCGACATTGGTGGGGTTCATCTCGCCGACATCGATCAAATAGACCGAGACGAAATCGAGGCGTTTCAGTTCATCACGCAGCAGACTTGATGTTTCTTCTCGCCAACCCGATCGAGCCAGATCCGTGAACAGGTAGATTTCACGCACATAACGATCGTTGCGATTTTCATCGGTGCCGGATTGTTCGGCCGTGACGCGTCGCCGATCCTCTTCCTGAGCTAACAGCACCGTGCGAAGTCGCTCATTCAAGGCAAGGCCGCCTGCCTTAATCTCGTGCGCGTCGATCTTGCTGCGCGCCGCCTGCAAATCCAGCGAAAAGGGGGGCGATGCCGCTTCTTGTGAACCGGTGACCGCAACCTTGCTTCCAGCGGGCAAACGGCTGAGGTGGTCACGGGCGATCTGCTGCGCCAGCTGCAGTCGAGTTTGATTGCCTTCTCGATAGGTCATGCTCGGACTGGTATCGAACAGAAACACGGCCGCCACGGGGATGTTGCCCACGAACTTGGGCGCGGGAGATTTGATCTCGGCCGCGACGCGTCGAGCGTAGGGCCAGCCAACTCCCAATAGCAGCAGCAAGCATGTCGCCAAACCGAGGCTGCCGCGGAGTACCGTTCGACGCGTCAAGATTTGATGTCGTGGCCAATGTCGCCGTTTCCACCAGGCGAGCACGCCGAAATAGGCGCCCAGCGCAATCCCCAGGATGGCGAACAACGTGGCCCATTCGTACCAGACCAGCGAATAATTCGCCGCAGGCAGTGACGGTCGTGTGAGCGCGAGCGCGATGAGCGCGATGACCAACACGCGCAGCAACAGCAACCACAGGTGGCGCAGCTGCAATCGCCGGACATTCTGCCGACGGCTTTGCTGGATTAATCGCAGGGCAGGAAAAATTAACCGCTTGGGCTTGGCTCGCAGCATCAGATGCAGCAAGACAGGGATGATGGCCAATCCCAATCCGGCCAACAACGCGGGGTGCATCAACGACATAGGCTACAGATCGCAAGGGACGAAAAAATCGTGACCACGGACGACCGTTAGTGTACGTGGAGAGCGGCCACTTTTCACTCAGCAGCCGACGAAGATCCGGGACGATTCATGAAGGGAATTGGCCTGAGAGGAAGTAGGCCCGGGGAAAGAAGCGAGCAGAAATCGGATGTCCGTCCCGAGACGACCTGAGTCGGATGTCCTTTGCAGGCTCTTTTCCCCAATGGGCTCTCGACTGACAGGCATTCGCCTATGGGGTCTGGAGACTTCCGGATGCCGGTA
This sequence comes from uncultured Schlesneria sp., assembly GCA_903871875.1. Classification (GTDB taxonomy): domain Bacteria; phylum Planctomycetota; class Planctomycetia; order Planctomycetales; family Planctomycetaceae; genus Schlesneria. The sequence goes on along the minus strand of CAIQIR010000051.1, from coordinate 19,691 downwards.
CGACGATGTCCTCGGAATCGTCTTCTCGATCCGAAATCTCTTCTGGAATTTTGAGCGGCAGTTCCATTTTCAACTCGTCGGACGATTCGGGGGAACCTTCTTCCAATAGACGCGGCGGCGATAGATCGAACGACGCAGGCGAAGCGGAAAGAATACTGCCTTCTGTTTCAGCCACAGACGGCTTTTTCTGAGGTTTCGGGCCGGGCTTCGCGTCCGGTTTACCGTCAGGGGAATCGGGGCCAGAAGGCGAGGGCAGGTCGGGAACAGGTTCCACCGAATTGTTTGGATCGGCCGGAGAAGGGGGAACCTCGAGTTGATCGAATGGCAATTCCGGGTTGGCCGGAGACATCAGTGGCAGCCCATCGATGCCCATGATCGAAATGCCATCGGCCGGCAACAGGCGTCCCGTGCGGAATAAGAGGTCGCGAAGCGACTTGTTGTATTCCGTGATGCTGCGGGCATAAGCGACTTGAGCTTGAGATTGGCTGGTGAGAGCTCGCAGATATAAGTCCGCGTTTTTGAATCCTCCTTCATACGCTGATTGAGCCGCAAAAACGCGTTTCCTGGCCGCCAATAAGCGACTGCGGGCGATTTTCGAGATCGATTGCGCGCGTTTGATGGTCATCATGACCGTATTCAGCTCATGCGCAATTTCGTCCTCTTGAATCGCCAGGGCCATCTTGGCCTTCAAAATGCGGAACTCAAGCTGACGTACCTGAGCGCGTTCTTGGCGCAACCACAGCGGAATCGAGTATTCAAACCCGGCACTCCAACTGGTCTCTTTACCGGTATACAGATTTGACACGGCACTGTTGAAGTCGTTGCCCGTGACATCGTTGTTGTGGGGACTGTAGAAGTTGTTGCCGAACCCATTCAGTGCATAGCCCGAAATAAAGTCGAGTTTCGGAGCGACCAACTTCTTCGCCGCTTCCAATTGCAGTTGCAGGCTATGCAGGTTCGTCTTCTGTCGTGTCAATTCGATTCGATTGACAAGTGCCTCGTACAGGCACATCGAACGATTGAGTTCTAATTCGTTTTCTCGTGGCACATCGCAGGGATAGATCACTCGAGGATCATCAATGGGCAAGTGCAGCAATCGGCGGAACTTGCCCTCGGTGAGGTACAAGTTCGACAAGGCCAATTCCTCGCGTCCTTTGGCTTCGAAGTAGGTGTCCTCGGCCTGGGCCACATCGACGCCCGACTCCTGATATTCGCGGCTGGCCATGCGGTCCCACAGGTCTTTGGCCACCTGCGCGGTCGCATGTTCGGCGTTGTAGTCCTGATAATTCTGGTACAGATCCCAGTACATATCGCCGATTTCACGTGCCAGGTTCTGCAGGTTTTCTTGCAGATCGATTTCGGACAATCGCTTATTGATATGCGCAACAACAATACCCTGGCTGACATTGCTGAATCCGCGAGCCCGTTGATTTGCAGGCCCCGCAACCGAGGTGAAGAACTTACCCGAGCCCGACCACAATGGCTGGCGGAATTCCAGCCCGAGCACGCCGGTATAAGCCGAGTTAAACAACTGCTGGGGTTGGTTGCTCAGTCCATAATTCCAGTTCTGGTTGAGCGCGATCACTCCGCCGCTCAACAACGATTGCTCCAGCCGCGATTGGACCTGCGTGTAATTGTTGTCCAGCAGTTGCCCGGGCGGGGCCAGATTTGTGGTGTTATCCACGGTGATGTCTTCGCCCGACTTCATGGTCACGGTCAGGCGGGGGTCGAAGTCCGACAGCGCCGCGTCAACACCGCGCGAACCAAACAGCACGCCGGCGTTTTGAATAACCGAGTCATAGACCGAGGCCACCTGATCGGGACTGCGCATTACCGGGTTATTCGGCGACATGAACTGCGCGTTCTGGCGAATGATCGTGTTGTTTTGGAGCCCCAGTCGCAGGGCATCGGCCAGCGACAGCGGCCAACGATCTTCCGGTCTGGGTGCAATCAGTTCGCGCCCAACCCCAAGCGAGGGTGCTTCTTCGGGTGACTGAACATGGGGATCCAGCTGGGCCACGCTGGCGGCCAGTCGATTGTAATGATCGACAATCTTATTTCGATGAACAGGTTCCGTCCCGATCCACGAGGCACAGCCCGCCACCATCAGGGCGCACGTTACCGCTGCCAGGCCGGCAAGGCCTAGAGTTGGACGCGCAGTCCTGACGAGATCCGGCACGGTGTCGGTCGTCCTGATAGAATTGTGGGGTTGGGAAATTGGATCGAATTGAAATGATTCACACGGCTGGGAGAGTTGCCGAGTTGGATCGAAAAGTAACAAACGGCCCCCCAATGGTCTATATCAGTTTTTGTCTCTAATTTACGCCGACTTCGGTGTGCGTAAACGGCTTAAGTCGGCCGCGCCAATGGGTCTTCAGTCGTGTATGATCCGATGGCCATTTCTCCTTTTGACCCGCGAAATTTCCGCCCGGTGTCGGCCTGGCCCCGGTCATTTTGGATGCAGGTATCGCCCATGAATTCATTCGAAGAACTGGTTTCTGCCCGAAAAGAGTGGATCAATACGGTGCTGCGGCCGTGGTGCCAGCGCAGTCGCCGAGCCGATCTGTTGAAAGCCGAGCCAGACTGGTTGGACATCGCCGGTAAAATCTCCCCCGACAAGACTCTCTGGCTATGGGCCTGGTCGCGGTTTCCGGAATTGATCCACGAGAGTTTAGGGATCGAGGAAACCTCGCCGGTAACCGTCGAATTGCACGATGGTCGCCGCTTTCGCGGTTTCCCCGATGCGCGGAAAAGCCTGCGGGGACAATTGTTCATCTGGAGCTCTGACGAAGGCACAGAAATCGCTGGTGAAATCGGGCCGTTTTCCATCGACGAAATTACAGCCGTCCGACGGTGTTGAGATTGAAATTCATCGGACTTTACCGGTCAGGAAGACCGTGGCACCGATTCATCACCAAATCTACGATTCTGAAATCGTGGCTCGTTGACATGGCTTGGTCTGCAGCGTTAAAAGGGATTAGATAGTGAAGTGAGATATTGAGGGCAATGCGGTGGGATCCGCATTTTTGGATAGTCGGCGTCACGGAGGTTCGGGCGCTTACGACTGTTCTATGTGAGAATTTCTGCGAGAAAGTGTCACAATGACTCGTCTAACGCGATATGTCCTGTTGTTGGGTTCAGCGCTCGGCTTTTCCATGGCCGCACCGGACGAAAGTCACGCTAGTGCAATCCCTTGTATTTACAATGCGGTTTTTAACCAGCTCGACTGGTACACGGGCTATGTTCCGGCTCCGTCCAGCTACGGATATGGGGGTTACGGCAGCTCGTACTCGAGCTTCTACACTCCTTACACCAGTTACTACGCTCCCTACGCCTCGACCAGCTACTACGCCAACAATTGCTGCGCTTCTTGTTGTTCTTCTTGCGGTTGCAGTTCCGGAGGCTGCTCGTCGGGAAATTGTGCGTCGGGAAACTGCTCGAGTGGTTCCTGCTCCAACTGCACCACGAATTCGGCACCGACAACCGCCGGATACGGTTCATCTGGCTCGGTGACACCAACCCCTGATTACAACAACAATGCGGCCACGTCGCGAGAGGTTCTGCATCGATTGGACGAGCTGGAACACAATCAGAAAGAGATGCAGCGGTTCCTGCTAAAACAACATCCCGATATCTACACCCCGACGCCCTATTCCCGACAAAATACAACTTACAGCCACAGTCGCGATGGACTGCGTGAAGAGCCGGTACTGCCACGCGGTGGACTGAAGAGCCAAACCTTCGATTCTGATCAACCGTCGGCCGACCCGTTCAAATCGCCACGCCGTGCACCCGCTCCCGACAACAATCTGTTGGACGAGCAGGATCGCCGGAAAATCGAAATCAATCCCCCTGTCGATGGCAAAGACAAACCCACGACTCCAAGCAACAACACGCCGTCGGGATCCGAAACGGAACCTCAGGCCCTGCGTTTGGATGATCGTGTGACCACTCAAGCGGTTGCTCCGCGGGAACGTGTTCAAGTTAGCGCGAAATCAGCGAGAATCTCTCTCGCCAAGTCGAACAAGACGCCTGCCAAGCCTCGATTGGACAGTTCACTCTCCAGCGAAGTGGCTCGTTACTAATCTGCAATTGCGGTGTATCGAACCTTGTGCCCCTGTCCTGGCCGCCGATCCGATTACCGGGTTCGTGTTGTGCATCGCACAATACGAACCCCGGTCACTGACTGGCTGGAAGTTCATCGAAACGATCCCATGACCTCTGGCCATTCAGAGGACTGAATCCTCCTTCGGCGGAGCCATCAACGCGATGTTTCTCGGTATTGAAATTGGTGGCACGAAGCTTCAATTTGGCGTCGGAAAAGGGGATGGATCTGATGTCGTCGCATTCGAACGACGAGACGTCGACATCGCCCGGGGTGGTCAGGGAATTCGCGATCAGATTCGAGAAGTCGGCCGAGAGTTAGTCGCCAAGCACCAAATCGAACGCGCAGCGTACGGGTTCGGTGGCCCGATCTTCGGCAGCCGCGGCATCGTGCAAACCAGTCACCAGGTAGCCGGTTGGGATCAATTCCCGCTCAGCGAATGGACTCAGCAGGAACTGGGCGTGCCCACGAAGCTGGGAAACGATTGCGACGTGGCCGCCTTGGCCGAAGCCTCATTCGGGGCTGCCCGTGATGCACGAAGCGTGTTCTACGTCACCGTCGGGACGGGTATTGGCGGTGGCCTGGTCATTGACCGGCAGATTCATGGGACAGACCGTCCCGCCGCGGCCGAGATTGGCCATTTGCGGCCTGGATTGGAAGCCGAATCTTCGAAACAAACGGTCGAATCACTCGCCGCCGGACCTGGAATCGCGCACTCCACCCGACAGCGTCTGCAGGCCATGCTGCAAGCGGGCGAAGCGACACGCGATTTGCACGATTTTCGTGAACGCTGCGGCGGCGACTTCACCCAATTGACGACCAAGGCCATCGGCGAAGCAGCGATGGCAGGAAACCAACTCGCCAAAGACCAATACGTGGCAGCGACCCGTGTCCTGGGTTGGGGCATTGCCCAACTGATCACGCTGGTTGCCCCCGAAATGGTCGTCGTGGGCGGCGGGGTGTCGTTGGTCGGCGAAGAAATCTTCTTCGTTCCACTGCGTGCCGCGGTACAACAGTATGTCTTTCCACCGCTGCGGGACGCCTATCGACTGGCTCCCGCGGAACTCGGTGAAAGCGTCGTGGTCCACGGCGCCCTGGCTCTCGCCCGAAGCGCCTAAGCCAGATTCAGACTCAAGCGTACAGTTCCCACAGCCACTTTGTTTTGACGATTTCGACCTTCGAAGTCGATAAAACTGGCAAGCTGGGAAAAGAATGGCTTTTCTTAGCCACCGTCATTGACTGCGGTGACGACTTCCGTTGAATCGCCTCAACATTCGTCCGACGGTCAGTCGACAGCAAGCGCGGGGGACTGCTCTCAGGCCTTGTCGTCGACGCACGCCATGTCCCGAAAGAGACCCCGGCTCCCTGACTGAATGATTGTGACAGATTTTGATTGAAATCCGTCACACGCATGCTAGAATAGGGAGACTGGATTAGCTTGTGAGGAAATCAACCAACGTTCGCCAAGGAAGAGCCATTGGTCATGATCCTCGATCAACGACGCGAAGAGATACTTCAAATCATTGAGCAAAAAGGATTTGTGTCACTACAAGAGCTTGTTGTGAAGCTCGGTGCCAGCGAATCCACCGTGCGAAGGGATTTGGAGTATCTTGACGGAATTGGTCAAATTCGCCGAACCCGTGGGGGTGCGGCTTACACGGGCGAGTCATTGACGCCATTCGAAGAACGACGGGGACGGGAAGCGACAGAGAAAGCCAAGATCGGAAAAGCGGTTGCGGATTTGATCGAACCGGGTGAGACGATCTTGCTGGATGGGGGAACGACAACGCTGGAGGTCGCCAAGTCTCTAGCGGGAAAACGGTTGCAAGTTGTCACAAACTCGCTGCCGATTGCCAATCTGCTGGCTCAACAATCCAGTGTCGAACTGATCCTGATCGGGGGCTACCTCTATCCGCGAACAGGAGTGGCACTGGGGCCGATGGCGGAGGCAACGCTGGCGGATTTGAACGTGCCACGAGCGATCATGAGTGCCGGGGGGATCACAGAGAAGGGTTTGTTCAACAGCAATTCACTACTGGTCGAATGTGAACGGCGGATGATCAAAGCAGCGGAAGAAGTTTGGGTTGTGGCGGACAGTAGCAAGTTTGGTCGATCGGCACTCACATTCCTGTGTGAATTGTCGAGTGTCACACGAATGATTGTCGATTCAGGGCTAAGCCAATCCTGGCGTGACGTGGTTGAAAAGGCGGGCGTCGAACTGACGATCATCGACTGCTAGGAACGAGACCCCGCGGAGTTCGTCAGTTTGGTTGGGAAGCTTGCTGGAAATGGGCTTCGGACCGACTGGTGAATACCTGACTTCAGCGAGAAGACGACGACAGAGCATCACTGCGACGGGGAGATGGACGAATGGCGACGGAGTTGAATCGTGCCGACATCGAACGTGTGGTTCGTGCGGTACTGGAAAAGCAGTTAGGAAAGAGTGCTGCGTCGAATCCGACAGCGGCCCCCGCGCGAAATCCACTGCTGGTGAACATCTCTGCTCGACATGTCCATTTGTCACAAGAACATGTCGAAATCCTGTTTGGCCCTGGGGCTCAGCTTGAACCGATGAAAATGCTTTACCAGGACGGCTACTTCGCCGCCAAGCAGACCGTGATGGTCGTTGGCCCGCGCAAACGCATGCTGCCTGACGTCCGCGTGCTCGGTCCTTGCCGGCCCTCGCAAGTCGAACTGGCATTCACCGATTCGATTTCGCTGGGCATCGACGCTCCTGTCCGCATCAGCGGCGATCATCACGATACACCCGGCTGTGTGCTGGTCGGTCCCGTCGGCGTGGTGGAATTGAAAGCCGGCGTGATCCGTGCGATGCGACACGTGCACATGGGTCCGGCCGATATGGAATATTACGGCGTCAAAAATGGCGACCGGATGCATCTGCGAGTTGTCTCGCCGGGCTGCACTACGACTCTCGAAGACCTGGCCGTCCGAGGCGATCCGACCGTAAAACTGGAAGTTCACCTCGACACGGACGAAGGCAATGCGATCAATCTGACCGCCGCCACGTCGGTCGAGCTGATCAAGCCGCACGAATGTGCCTGTAAGACTCATTAGTTCCTTCAACAGAAATGTCCATCAAGCCCTTCGAGTCGGTCTCGAGGGGATGTAACCCGAAAAACGTGAATTTGTGTGACTCGTTTCTCTCCCTGAAAGCAAAGGTCAAAGACAATGGCGAAAGCAATGGAAGCACTCGGAATGTTGGAATGCAAAGGACTGGTCTGCCTGATCGAAGGCGTCGATGCGATGCTGAAGTCGGCAAACGTCCAAATGGTTGGCTGGGAAAAGGTCGGTAGCGGTTTGGTGACGGCGTTCGTCGTCGGCGATGTTGCCGCCGTGAAGGCCGCGATCGATGCCGGGGCCAGCGCCGCCAGCAAGATCGGCGAAGTCGTCAGCGTGCAGGTCATTCCTCGTCCGCATGAAGAACTCGCCTCGGTTCTGCCCAAGGCCAAAGCCGGATCGAGCACGGTTTCCTGAACACACAGATGTAACGCGACCCGATGGACACTGTGCCCGAGCCCAGGCAAGGTAACAGAATCCCGGTCGGTATCGATTTGATTGATTAACTGGCGAACGGCAACGAGGCGAATATGGCAAAGAAATCCAGCAGTCGCAAACCTGCGACACCGGCACGCCCGACAACTCCGCGCCCCGCCGCCAAACGGTCCGCCGCGCCCGCAACCAGACGAGCGGCCCCCCGTCCCCGGCAACAGACTTTGACAGCACTGACCGACACGCCGGCGACGACCGTCACCGCCGCATTGGTTCCCCATACCTCAACACCGCAGATCGGAAAGTCTCCAATGAATGAAGCGATTGGTTTGATTGAAACAAAGGGTCTCGTGGCGCAGATCGAAGCGGCCGACGCGATGCTCAAAGCGGCCAATGTCACGTTGGTCAAGCAGATTCAAATTGGCGGTGCGTATATCACGACCGTGATTCGGGGTGACGTCGGTTCGGTGCGAGCCGCTGTCGACGCGGGTTCCGCTGCGGCGTCGAAGATCGGTGAACTGGTGAGTGCTCATATCATCGCCCGTCCCGATAAGAGCCTGCTTGAGGCGTTCATCTAGTCGAGCTGTCTGTCTGGAATTTCCGCCGAGCTGCCTCGAGCATGTGATGCTTTACGGCCCGATGGAACGTCAGACGGACTGGCCGATGTCTGATCCACGGAGGATGCCATGAAAGTACTCGTCGCGAATCTGGGTTCGACCAGCTTCAAGTACCGGCTTTACGATTTACCCAGTGAAGTTCAACTGGCGCGTGGTGGCATTGACCGCATCGGTCAAGCAGCCAGTGCGTGCTTTGTGGAAATCAATGGGCAGCGACAAGAATCAACATTGCCGGTGGCCGATCACGCGGCCGCGGTGGGGATGTGTCTCGATCAACTGACCGATCCTCAGCATGGTTGTTTGAAATCGGTGGCGGAAGTGGCCGCGATCGGTTTCAAAGCGGTCTTCGCGGGAAATCTCAGTGGCGTCCGTGTTGTCGACGATGCGTTGTTGCAAAAGATGGAGGATTTGTCCGACATCGCCCCAGCCCACAATCCAATGTATGCCAAAGCGATGCGGCAATTGCGAGCGGCGTTTCCCCAGATCCCGCTCGTGGCCGCCTTGGAAACCGCATTTCACGACACGATTCCCCCGGAAAACCGCTTGTACGCAATTCCGCTGGAATGGTCTGAACAGTTCGAAGTCAAACGGTGGGGCTATCACGGGGCCAGCCATCGCTATTTGAACACTCGGATGGCGCAGTTGCTCAAACGGGATGACCTGCGAATCATCACCTGCCATCTGGGTGGCAGTAATTCGTTGTGTGCGGCCCGCAACGGAAAATCGCAAGCGACAAGCATGGGAATGAGCCCACAAACGGGGCTGCTGCACAACAACCGGGTCGGCGACTTTGATCCGTTTGCCTTGCCGATTCTCTTGCGAAAGACCGGGAAGACGCTGGAACAGATTCTGGAAGATCTTTCCAGCAAGGGAGGCATGCTGGGGCTGAGCGGCGTCAGCCAGGACGCCCGCGACATCGAAGAAGCGGCAGCCAAAGGAAACGCCCGAGCCCAATTGGCGCTGGATGTTTTCATCGCGTCGATTCGTCAGTACCTGGGGTCTTACCTGACGGTACTCGGTGGTGCGGATGCGATCGTCTTCAGTGCGGGCATCGGTGAGAATTCGTCCCTGATTCGTGCGGGTGTTTGTCGGAACATGGAATGGGCCGGAATCGAACTTGACCAGGCCAAGAACGACTCGCTTCCCCGCGGAAGCGAAAGCCGGATTTCCACGGACAGCAGTCGGGTTCAGATTTGGGTCGTGCCGACCAACGAAGAGATCGTCGTCGCACGCCAAACGGCAGAAGCAGTGAAGAACTAAGGACGAACCATGTTTCTTGCACGTGTCACAGGTAGTGTGGTTTCGACCCAAAAAGTCGAAGCCATGGTCGGCCAGAAACTGCTGATCGTTGAACCGCTGCGCGTGAATGAAAAAAATCAATCCAATCTCGTCTCAACAGGACGAACGTTCATCTGCGTCGACACTGTCGGTGCGGGTGAAGGCGAAGTCGTGCTGATCGTCCAAGGGTCCAGCGCTCGCTTCACGCCTCAAACCAAGCCGTTGCCGATCGATTGCGCGATTATTGGAATTGTGGATTCAGTCCATCTCGGCGCGAAGTCGATCTTCGACGCCAAGAGCGACCCGTCGGAAGGGAGCCATTGATGGATTTTCTGCAACCAACCTTTCGCGGACCGGCACTCGTCGAACCCTCCAAGGGGATTCGAGTCGCGCAAACGATTTGGTTCGGTTTGATCCTGGGATTGCTGACGTTCTTCATGGTCACCCTTACGGTCCCCGCCAAATCAAACGGGCAGATGCTCTCGATCATCGGTGTGGGTGCCGCCATGTTTCAGATCGCGATGCGGTTTGTAATTCCCGGATTCATCAAACGCGCGCAAATTCAAAAACTGACGATAACCGAGTCTGCCAATCTGGACGCACAGCTTTTCGCCATCTTTCAAACGCAGTTGATCGTTGGACTGGCACTGCTGGAAGGTGCCGGCTTTTTCAATCTCGTTTGTTACATGGCGGAACACCAATGGTGGACACTCGCCATACTGGCGTTGCTCGTTCTATTGATGGGAATGATGTTCCCCACACTCGGCCAGTTTGAAAGCTGGGCCGAAAACGAGAAACGCGAATTGCAAAATCGATTTTAACTGGAATGCGAGTCAGCCGCAGGCTGATTCGACGGAATGATCACAGCTGGATATCGACGAGACCCAACTATGCAAGCGAATGCCGATACGATTCGTAGTGTTGTTCAAGAAGTGCTGGCCCAATTGGGTAAGACTCCGAAATCAACAACGCCCCACCGCGATGGCGACCTGGGCGTCTTCCAATCGGTCGATCAAGCGGTGGCCGCGGCGACCGAAGGATTCAAAAAGCTCAGCCAATCGCCACTCGCCTCGCGAGCCGCGATCATCGAATGCGTCCGCAAGATCTGTGATGAACAGGCTGAGGAACTCGGACGTCTGGAATTTGAAGAAACCAAGATCGGACGCCTCGATCACAAGATCGAAAAGCTGAAGATCATCAAGCTGGTTCCCGGCGTCGAGTTCATGCGGACCGATGCCGTCAGCGGCGATCACGGCCTGACCGTTACCGAATACGCTCCCTTCGGCGTCATCGGTGCGATCACGCCTGTCACGCACTCGTTGCCCACGCTGGCTGGCAACATCGTGAACATGATTGCCGGGGGTAACACGATGATCGTGAATCCTCATCCCAACGGTGCTCGCATCGCCTGCGAAGGTGTGCGTCGCTTCAATCGAGCGATCTACAAAGCGACCGGCCTGGAAAACGTTGTCACCATCATCGAAAAGCCAACGCTCGAAACGGCCGCCGAAATCTTCGCGCATCGCGGGGTCAAACTACTGTGCGTGACAGGTGGACCGGCTGTCGCTCGGGCCGCGATGGAAAGTCGCAAGAAAGCCATCGTCGCCGGACCGGGCAATCCTCCGGTGGTCGTCGACGAAACCGCTTGCCTCGACAACACTGCTTCGTCGATCGTCAAGGGGGGGGCCTACGACAACAACCTGCTGTGCATCGGTGAAAAGGAAGTGTTCGCCGTCGATGAAATCTTCGACGCGTTGATGGATACGATGAGTCGCCACGGCGGCTGCCGATTGAACGCTCTGCAAATTGACGCCTTGTCGAAACTGGCGTTTACGCCACCGACAAAGCCCGGTGATCATTACCACCTGAATCGCGATCTGGTCGGACTGGATGCGTCGAAGCTGGCCGAAATGATCGGTTTGCGAGTTCCCGCCGGCACGCAGTTGCTGTACGGCGAAACCGATACGAACAACCCGTTCGTGCCCGAAGAACAGATGATGCCCTTCGTGCCATTCGTCCGCTGCAAGAATTTCTCGCATGGTGTGGAACTGGCGCTCGAATTCGAGCATGGCTTCCGTCACACCAGCCTGATCCATTCGAGAAACGTTCGCCACATGACACGCATGGGCCGCGAAATGGACACGACGCTGTTCGTCAAGAACGGTCCTTCCATGGCAGGACTCGGACTGGGCGGGCAAGGCTATCTCAGCTTCAGTATCGCGACGCCAACGGGTGAAGGGGTCACCAATCCCATGACGTTCACCCGACAACGCCGCTGTGTCCTGGTCGACGATTTGCGAGTGATCTAAGCCAACGACACCCACGGACAATTGACGAATCATGCAGTTAGCCAAAGTCATCGGTCGAGCCACATCGACGGTCAAGCACCCAACCCTGAAAGGTTGGCGAATGCTGCTCGTCCAGCCGCTGGACCCCAAGGGGGGGCCGGATGGGGCTCCTCAACTGGTGATCGACAATCAGGGCGGTGGCAAGGGCGACACGGTGATCATCTCGTCCGATGGCAAAACAGCACGGGAAATGGTCGGTTCGGACAACACGCCAGCTCGTTGGCATGTCCTGGGAATTGTGGATTGAGATGAGTTTTCAAACAAACTGACGACCGGTTCGACACGCACACTGACTTCGTCACTGAACAACGACGCAACATTTTGGACTTGGCTGTGAACCAGACTTTGATTGACGAGATTGTGAGCAACGTGCTGGCCCAGCTCCAGCCGGTGGCTGCACACTCCGTCGTTCCGGTCAAGGCACCACCGCCAACGACGAACGTAGCACCAGTGGCAAAGCCGTCGCTTCCGACCGTCACCGTCCCGCCAATGACCGCCGCGCCGGTCGCCGAGACCAAGCCCGCCTTCGTCGAGTTAGTGGGACCGGTGATCACGGCCGAGTTGTTGGAAAGTTCGGTTCGTCCGGGACAGCCGCTGCGAATTGGACGAACGTCGATCCTGACGCCGGCGGCCCGCGACTGGCTGCATTCGAAACACACGCCATGGTCTCGTCAGGACAAAAACGCAGGAATCGCCAACGGTTCGCGGATTCGCTGGCAGATTATTTTGCAAACGGTCACCCCGACAGTCAAAGCGCTGCATGACGGGCTGCGTCGACTGGCCGAAGGCTGGAAGATTGAACTGGTGGGGCTGCCGCTGGAAGCGGCCACGCTGGCAACCACGCTCGTCAGTACGGCCGAATGCGATGGCGTGGTCATCTTCACCGAACAAGCAGAACTGATTGCCTGCAAAGCCAATCGACACGAGCGAGTTCGTGCGGCGGTAATGCACAACAGCAAACAGTGGGAACCCGTGATGCGGACGCTGAGTGCGAATGTCGTCTGCATTAGCCCGATCGGTCGAACATTTATGGAATTGAGAAACTTGCTGCGAGAGTGCGCGGGAACGAGACCGCGACCTCCCGCAGGTTGGTAAGACGCGATAAGGAACTCGGTGGCATAACGAGAGACGAAGATTGTGAGCCCCGTCCCGGCGGGTCAAACAACCACCAGCAGAAAGAACACGAATGCGAGTCGGCGAGGTGATCGGCAAGGTGACGTTGTCCAAATGCAACCCGATGGTTTCGGGCGGCACGTGGCTGGTCGTCGTGCCTCTGAACGTCGCGGGACTCAAAGGGGATGAGAAAGGACGTGACGAAGCCGTTGTGGTTTACGACGAACTCGGCGCGTCACCAGGCATGAAGATCGGCTTTAGCGAGGGGGGAGAAGCGGCCAATCCATTCGCTCCCAACCATAAGCCACTCGACGCCTACAATGCCTGTATTCTGGACACGATTGAAGTTGAATGATCGAGAATTGACGTACAAAGGATCCGCCCAACATGGCCAGCCAATGGAATTCCGGTATCAATGACCGGAAGCTCAAAGAAGAAATCTGTGAAATCGGTCGACGCGTTTACAACAAAGGCTTCGCCGCCGCGAACGATGGAAACATTTCCATCCGCGTCGGCGACAACGAAGTGCTTTGTTCGCCGACGATGATCTGCAAAGGCTTCATGACACCCGACGACATCTGTGCCGTCGACATGGAAGGTGTACAGATCGCCGGCAAGCGCAAGCGAACCAGCGAAGTGCTGTTGCATCTGGCGATCATGAAACATCGGCCGGACGTGAAGGCGGTCGTGCACTGCCATCCCCCGCATGCCACGGCCTTTGCCGTCGCCCGGGAACCAATTCCCCAGTGCATCCTGCCCGAGATTGAAGTCTTCATGGGCGAAGTCCCGATCGCTCCGTATGAAACGCCGGGCGGTCACGCCTTCGCCAATACCGTTGTGCCGTTTCTGGGCAATGGTACGAATACGATTATTCTCACCAATCACGGCACGGTAACGTTCGGCAAGACGCTGGAAGACGCCTACTGGAAGACCGAGATTCTGGACGCATACTGCCGCATCCTGTTGTTGTCGAAACAACTGGGCAAGGTGACATACCTCAACGAACGCGAATCGGTCGAACTGCTCGATCTGAAGAAGAAGCTCGGCTTCGACGATCCACGATTCCATGTCGAAGACTGTGACCTGTGTGGCAACAGCGCATTCCGCGAAGGCTACAAAGAGAACAAACTCGAGCCGATCGCCTTCGAACCACCGCCACAATATGCCGGATACCTGGAACGTCAAAAGACGGCCGCCAAGGCGCCCGAAGCCAAACCGGCCGCGTCACCCGACGTCGACACCGAAACGCTGGTCAAACTGATCACCGAACAGGTTCTGGCCGCCATGAGGAAATAACGAAAACGCCTGCGTTTCGGCACCGTAGCCGAACAGCGTTTCCGTCAGACAAAACCGAAATGAGCGTCAAGCTCATCAACCGCTTCACCAAAGCTTCCAAGACCTGCTCTGTGGGCGACAGGCCTACATGATGTTGAAAACGGCAATGGCCCCGAGCCAAACCCACGTTTACGAGAGAGACAATTATGAAAGTTAGCATTATCGGAGGTGGTGGTCTGGTCGGTTCTTGCGCGGGATTTGCGTTGCAAGCCGGCAAGATCGTGCGGCACATTCATCTCGTCGACGTGAACCAGGAAGCGTGCGAAGGCCAGGCGCTGGATCTGCTTCACGGGGCCAGCATTCTTGCCGATCAAAAGATCACTTCGGGCGATATGAAGTCGTGTTCCGATAGCGATTGCGTGGTGATCACTGCGGGACTTCGCCGTAAACCGGACGAAAGCCGACTCGATTTGATCAACCGCAACGTGGTGCTGTTTCGCGGAATTCTGACGGAACTCAAATCGAGCGGACTGCGGAAGGATGCGATCGTTTTTGTCGTCTCTAACCCCGTCGATGTGCTGACCTATCTGGCCATCAAGGAACTCGGTTTGCCCGCCTCGCAAGTGATTGGTCTGGGAACGGTCCTGGATACGACTCGCCTGCGAAGTCTGCTTGCCCAGCGGTTGGACGTGCCTCCGACGCAAGTCGACGTTACCATCTATGGCGAACATGGCGACAGCATGGTCGCCATCTGGTCGGCTGCTCAGATTGCCGGATTGCCGCTGGACAAATATCCGGGTGTCAATTCGCAGCTGATTGCGGACATCGAAAAGAAAACTCGAGGCAGTGGTGCGGAAGTGATCAAGAAAAAAGGGGGAGCCGGTTTTGCCGTTGGCGTGTCGATTGCCGACGTCGTGCATGCCATTGCCCTCGATCAACGCCGGATTCTTCCTGTATCATCCCTGCAATCGGGGGCATACGGCCTGCGCGACGTGGCGATTTCCGTTCCGACGGTCATCGGTCGCAAAGGTGTGCTGGGAGTCATCGAAGTCGAACTGTGGCCCAAGGAAAAGATGGCGCTGCAAAAGTCTGGCAGCGTGTTACGGGAAACAATCGACAAAGTCCTCTAGAGGCGAACGCTCGTGGCGCTCTTTCGTAGCTTTCGCCGAAATCGCAAGACCGTCGGGCGGGATGAACAGATTGTGTTCTATCCGTCGTTCGCTTCTCGGACTGCCGACGGCCGGGGTTGGTCGCTGGTGGTGCAAGGATGCGTGTTTGATCCACGCATCCCCTGGATCCAGCGTTCACCGGTCATGGCTTTGATCAAGCGGGCGATGCGAGTCGACCGTGTGGCCGAAGAATATTTCCGGCAGCGAATGCGACGATTCTTGATGACCGGCCTGAAGGGCCGCGCCATCACGGTCTCGGTCGCCGGTCGCGAGTTCCACGTCGCCGAATCGGACTACATGGGTCTGTTTCGCGGTACGATTGAGCTGAACGACGAAATCGTGGTCGGGCAGACTCATTCCATCGAATACGGAGGACGCTGGTTAAAGTGCCAGGCCGTGCTGGGTGCCAGTGACGCGCGAGAATTCACCGGTAACCTGCAACTGGTCGAACCCACCGGCGTCTCGATCATTTCCGACGTCGACGACACGATCAAGCACAGCAATGTGTCCAATCGACGCGACCTGTTCCGCAACACATTCACGCGAATCTTCGTACCAGTGACCGGCATGCCGGAACTGTACCGTGATTGTGCCGTCGCCGGCGCCGTCTTCCACTTTGTATCGGGCAGTCCCTGGCAACTTTATGAACCGCTTCATGAATTCTGCCGCGCCGAAGGATATCCGTTTGGCTCGTTTCATTTGAAGCGATTTCGTTTCCGTGAAGCGGCTCGGAAGCTCAGGCGATCGCCGCAAAAAGTCCATAAACGGGCCGCCATCGAACCGATCCTGGCTGCATTTCCCCAACGCCGATTCGTGTTGATCGGAGACTCGGGCGAGCAAGATCCCGAAATCTACGGCCATTTGCTGCGAGAATTCCCCGGACAGATCGCGGGTATCTTCATCCGTGCAATTCGCGGGGAAACACGTGACGCGGAACGAATCCAAACGGCCTTTGTCGACACCCAACCCGACCTCTGGTCTCTCTATACGGACCCGTCGGAAATTCGTGCCCAGGTTTCACATCTCGTAACACGCGGATAGACGCCACGGTGGATCGTCTCGCGGTTCTTCGTGTATCTCCAGAAGCGAAATCACCGTGTGCGGCCCGCCGTTCATCTGCGAGTCGTACTGATCTTCTGGGTCGCTCATCGATCCTGCTCGTTCGAAAAAGATCCTCTCCCGCTTTAATCAGTGGACCTGATGGAATCGCGCCAACCTCTTGGATAGCATTCACGCGCGACGAACCGGAATCGTCGGCTGGTATCCGATTGAGGGAGAGGACTCACAACATGTTTTTGCACCGCACGTTGATCGCTCTTGTCTCGGCCGTTTTGCTCGGTGGGGGCTGGAGCCTGCTTTACGCACAAGAGCCCACAATTGAGACCACGACGGATCGCGTCGGTCGCACTCGCGAAGATGCGATTGTCACTCCGGTGAATCAGGTTTTGACACCTTACGGTCGCCAGATCGAATTGGCGGGCTTGCGTCCTCAGACACTCGCTTTGTCGCCGGACGGTCGGCTGCTCGTCACGTCGGGCAAGACCAGCGAATTGATTGTGATTTCTCCGGAAGATGGCGTGATCAGTCAGCGAGTCCGCTTTCCGAACGATGCTCAAACCGAACCTCCCGCCGATGTGACATCGCCCAATATTCTTGCCCCCGATCTGAAGGCTTTGGTCAGCTTCACCGGACTGATTTTCTCACCTGATGGCCGTCGAATTTACCTCAGTAATGTGAACGGTTCGATCAAGGTCTTTTCCGTGACCGAGCAAGGGCAGGTTCAGTCGTCGCATAGCTTCGCGCTACCACCGGCGAATGCTCCACGTCGCAAACCGGAGATCCCCAGCGGATTGGCTATCTCGCCCGATGGCTTGAAGCTGTATGTTTGCGGAAATCTGTCGAACCAACTGCACGAGATCGATACTCAGAATGGTCAAATGCTGCGCAGCTTTGATGTGGGCGCAGCGCCTTACGACGTGGTGCTCGTCGGCGACAAGGCGTTCGTCAGCAATTGGGCCGGGCGACGCGCAGGTCCCAACGATGTGAAAGGCCCGGCGGGACGAGGCACAGAAGTGCGAGTCGATCCGGTGCGACACATCGCCAACGAGGGCTCCGTCAGCATCGTCAGCCTGAAGGACGATCGAAAAACCACAGAACTGATCGTGGGATTGCACGCCAGCGGACTGGCCGTTTCGCGGGACAAAGAATACGTCGTCTGCGCCAATGCCGGCAGCGACCATCTGAGCGTGATCGATGTCGCCGAGGAAAATGTAACAGAAACGATCTGGATGAAAGCCAAGCCCTCGGATCTGTTTGGTGCTTCTCCCAATGCGATCGCGTTTGATCAATCGGGAAAGACCATGTACGTCGCGAACGGGACCCACAACGCCGTGGCCGTGGTTCATTTCGATCCGGAAGACAAAGGCGATTCCCGAATGATCGGAGAGATTCCTGCCGGCTGGTTCCCTGGCGCCGTCGTCTTTGACGCCCCTCGTCAGGCGATCTACGCCGCCAACATCAAAGGGCTGCCGCTGGCCCCCAAGAAGCAGGCGAATGGCGCGGAAGGATTCAACTCGCATCACTACCATGGTTCGGTGTCGTTGATGCCCGTCCCTTCGGAGGACGATCTCGCCAAACTGTCGGAACGTGCGGCAAAGAACATTCGCCGTGGAGCCATCGCGCAAGCAGCACTTCCGCCACGCGACGGCCAGCCCGCGCGGGCGATTCCTGAACGAATCGGCGAACCCAGCCTGATCAAACATGTGGTCTATGTCATCAAAGAAAACCGCACCTACGACCAGGTTTTCGGAGCTCTGCCTCAAGGAGCTGGACATGCCGACCTTTGCATCTTCGGGGAAGAGATCACGCCCAACCAGCACAAACTGGTTCGCGAATTTGTCCTGCTCGACAACACCTATTGCTCGGGCATCTTGAGCGCCGACGGGCACCAGTGGAGTACCACGGCGTTCAGTACCGATTACATGGAAAAGAGCTTCGCTGGCTTTCCCCGCAGCTACCCCGATGGAATGGGTGTTGATGAAGCCGACGCCATCGCCTATTCCCCTGCGGGCTTTCTGTGGGACAACGCGCTGGCCCATCACAAGCAGACTCGCAATTACGGCGAGTTCATGGCTCCCGAAGTCCGCTGGAAAGATCCACAGAAGAAGGGTGAGCCCGATTACATGGCCTGCTACCGCACCTGGCAGGGAACATCGGATGAGGTGGTGTTCCGCAGCAGTCCGTCGGTCGAATCGCTTCGACCGATTTCACCCGAGAACTTCGTCGGCTGGGAAATGGCCGTTCCAGACCAATACCGTGCCGATTTCATTCTGCGCGAATTGAAAGAATTCGAAGCCAAAGGCGATTTCCCCCAACTGATCATTATCTGCCTGCCGAATGACCATACCAGTGGAACCAAGCCCGGTTTCCCCACCCCCGCTTCGAGCATGGCAGACAACGATCTGGCGTTCGGCCGCATCGTCGAGGCACTTTCGAAATCTCGATTCTGGAAAGAGATGGCCATCTTTGCGATTGAAGACGACCCTCAGGCAGGGTGGGACCACATCAGCGGATATCGTACGACGGCCTATTGCGTCAGCCCCTATGTGAAACGAGGGCAAGTCGTCAGCACGCAATACAACACGACAAGTCTTCTCAGAACCGTGGAACAGATCCTGGGATTGCCGCCAATGAATCAGTTCGATGCCAGCGCCACTCCGATGTTCGATTGCTTCACCGATCAGCCCATTTTCACTTCGTTTACTTCCGTCCCCAACAAGGTGCCACTCGACGAACTGAATCCCGACCCCAAGGCTATCCGCGATCCGATTTTGCGAGACGATGCCCTCGTGTCCGCGACGATTAACTTTCGCGAGGTCGACAAAGCTCCAGAAGACACATTGAATCGGATCTTGTGGAGATCGCAAAAAGGCAGCCAGATCCCGTTTCCCGAATGGGCGACCACAATCACCGAGGACGATGATGATTGAACTGGTGAGAAAATCGGCGATTCGGCACGGCCTCTCCGTAACGGTTTCGGTGTTCGCGATCGCCTTCTTCATACGCGGCTTGGATCACGCGACGACGTTCGGGGCCGACTCCATTCCAGAAACTCTGGAACGCGACTTCTCAGAGGTGGTGTTGCCGTTCTTGCAGAACCATTGCCTGGCATGTCACGGATCGAAAAAGCAGGAAGGCAAACTGGATTTAAGCGACAACTTGAGTCTCGCGGCGGTCGTCAGGAATCATCGAGTCTGGGAGCATGTCGTTGAGCGGT
>CAIQIR010000050.1 GCA_903871875.1 uncultured Schlesneria sp. | reverse complement strand
GGTCCGAATATCCTTCGCTTTCAAGGTCGCGACGAATTCCTTGGTGAACTTCGTGTCCCGGTCGTGCATCACGATGTCTGGCTTTTCTTTTCGATCTTTCGTGCGCTCGATGAACATCTCGGTCTGCTTCTTCACCCAGGCGGAATTCGGATGCTTGGTCGAGGACGTGACGATCACTTCACGACTGTGCAGACAGAGGAACACGAGCACGTAGAGATCCTGAATGCCACGCATGGTCACTGACTTCACCGAGAAGAAATCCACTGCCCATAGCGTGTTCTGGTGACGCTCCAGGAAGTTTTCCCATTTGTCCGATGTCCGGTCGGGCGCCGGCACGATTCCCTCCTCTTTGAGGATGTTCCGCACCGTCTGCCGGCTGATGCCTTTAATCCCCAATTTGCGCATCTCGCCAATAATTCGGGTGTACGCACCGCAGTACGGATCGGCCAAAGACCCGATCAATATGTTGGGCTTCGTGGCTGGTGGTTTGTTGCGGGGAGAGCATCCACAAGTCGATATCGATGTGGTTTTGGCGGCGCCTGCTGCCGAAAAACCATTCTTGCTGGACGTTCGAACGCCGGAAGAATTTGCTTCCGGCCACATCCCTGGAGCCGTGAACATTCCAGTAGATGATCTACGTTCCCGTTTGGGCGAACTTCCGCGTGATCGGAAGATTGCCGCCTATTGTCAGGTGGGACAGAGAGGCTACTTGGCGACCAGAATTCTGATGCAGAAGGGGTTCTCAGCGTTCAACATCGGCGGCGGCTATAAGACGTTCAAGCTCTTTCAACCGCTTTGAATTAAGTGGCGTACTCAACAAGAGAATTCTCGCTGCTGGCACACACGACCCATTGCTGCCGGCTCGACTTACCGGTGAACAAAACCGGATGGATCGTATTGCGGAAGGATTGGCCAAACAAACGTACATCGTGCCCTTGCTGATTCGTCCGCCGATTGGATTCGTGGAACTCTCCCGGCTCGTGAGTGAACCCTCGCAACCGGTCGCTGCAACACCTGCGGGATGACTGCACGCTACGATGGGCTGGCGGACGAGTTCGCTGATCGGCTGTGATGGCGTCGAACCACTCTGATGGGGCTTTGCCCTGGTCGCATTTTGCGACGTTAGATCGTAAGACCGCTTTTGAACCGTTATGATTCAGGACAGAATCCAACCGGGAAATTCTGGCTTTGGTTCAATTCAGGTAGCGCGTATTGGCTTTGAAGTGAGGCTCGACTGCCCATGAATCTCCCACTCTTGCTTGCTGTTCTGTTCGCCTTGCTCAGGGCTACTGACATACCACAATCCAAGGACTCCTTGGAGGCGTTTAAGCCGAAATTGCAGGCAACTCTAAACCGCCATTTAGAACGGTTGCTCAAGACAGACGGATCTGTAACCTCTCTGAAGGGCAAGACCAGCACCGGAAACGAAGCATTGGCGTTTTATCTCCTGTTCGAGGTGACTGGCGAACAGAGGTTCCGGCACGCGGCGCTCAGTTTGGCTGACCAGATATTGAAGGACATGCGCGCCACGAAGTTCGGTGTGCTACCCATCAAGGAAAAGAACAAGGCGGATGACCGTCACACTAATCTTCAAGGCGGATGTCACTGCGCAGGGAGGTGCTTATGCCACGGGTGTCCTGGTGTTGATGACCAGCGCGTGCGTGGGGTCGCTGGTGCATTACTGGAGAGCCGGAGTTCGAACAATCCAAGACGGCGCGATCATCACCTTTTTCGGACTCGTCACGCTGGTGTTCATCTACACTACGGCAGCCAACGTGTGGGAGCGTCCTGACGGTGTGAAAATCGCCAGCTGCTTCATCGTCGGTACGCTTGCGATCGCTGGCGTATCGCGATATCGGCGGGCCTTCGAGACCCGTTTCGATGGCTTTCTCTTCGGTGACGAGGCAGACTCAATGATTTGGCTCGACCTGGTCGAATCGGGTGTCCCAATTCTTGTTCCCCATCGGCCGAGCAATCGCTTGCTGTCGGAGAAAGCAAAAGAAATCCGCGCCAATCATCGCATTCCGGAAGACATTCAAATTGTTTTCGTCGAGATTGAACGAGGCGATACTTCGGAATTTCTCAATCGTCCCAGACTCAGCATTCGCCAGGAACAGGATCATCTGATCATTCGCGTTACCGAGGCCACCTCAACCAGCCACACCATCGCGGCCATCGCTAAGGAATTGAGCCGGAATTGCCCCAACCGAACCGAAATTCTGTTCGGCTGGTCAGAGGGAAGCCCACTCGATCTCGCCATTGGCTTTGTCTTGTTCGGCGAAGGGAACGTGCCGACGATGGTTCGGGAACTGCTTCGCGACACGGAGCATAACCGGCCCAGAGTCGCCGTAGCCGAATGACCGTGCCTGCAGCCCTACCCGGACGGGCTCTCGCTTTGAACTAACGCTCGCCGCACTGTACGACTCAACGTCCTGCTTGAAACTCCGGCAGCGGAAAATGACACTGCCTGTCAAGCCGCCTTCCGCTCGAACGATTTCACCAAGCCTCCCACATACGACCTGACAACAATCTGGTCACGATCGAGCTTCAGGACCTCTTCAGGCGCCTCGCGAATCGGCGGCAGGTGGTCGCGTTCCATGTGGGCGCGCCGGGTGTTGTAATAAGAAACCCATTCGGACAGGATGTGATCCAGGTGCCGTTGACCGAACAGGATGAACTTAAAGAGACATTCGTATTTTAAGCTTTGAATTACCCGTTCGCATCTGCCGTTCAAATTTGGTGAAGCGACAGGTAACGCGTTGGTCCTTATCCCTTTCGCCTTCAGGGTCGCCACGAATTCCTTGGTGAACTTCGTATCC
>CAIQIR010000049.1 GCA_903871875.1 uncultured Schlesneria sp. | reverse complement strand
CAGGTCAGGTGCCACGGCATTTTTCTTGCCGTAACACGGTTCAATTGGCCAATCCTGGATAATGGCCAGAGAGCGTGCAAGACCGCATCAGAAACCGTTCAACTGGAAAGATTTCGCCAGCCTTGGCGCGATCACAGCACCAGTTCACCGCCTTATTTTTTCGACAGACTCGGCACAAAACCTGCTGTATAATTAGTGAGAGCATCCCGATAGTACGACAAGATGAAGGCTCCGAAAGAGCTTGAACGACTCCAATCGAAATGATCTAACTCTCCGTTTGCGATAGGCATGTCTCGGACGTTGAATCTCCACTTCTGCGGTTCTGTTTTAAATCAGGGAGTCTCAGTTCTTCGAGTCACTAGTTGACGCACGGCATTTGCATATGGGCAAATTTTCGTCCTTAACAACCGAGTGTGACAATCTGACGAAAGACATTAAGACCAATGTTCCACTCCAGTGCATCAAATCGCCAAACATCATCGCCATCGGCCGTCACAACAATCATTGAGGAACGCGAGCGGCCTCATTCACCATTGGTAACTTCGACGCCCCGCGTCAATCGACGACCGATGATCGTCGAGGAACTTTTCATCGAATACCTCTTCGCAAGAATTGGAAGACCGGCAATTCAGATTGTTTTTTGGGACGGCACACAACGGGGCGATCCTTGTTCATCAAAGAGAAAGATCATCATCCGCAACCCGCGTGGATTGCGGCGGATTCTCTTTGACCCAATTATGGGCTTTTGCGAAGGCTTTATGGCGAATGATATCTCAGTAGAGGGTGATTTGGTCGAAGTATTGACCGAAATGAATCGCGGCCTCTCACGAAATCAACCGATTCATCACCGGCGGTGCCTACTGCGTTGGCCTCATTTTCGGAATTCGATTTCGTCGTCCAAGTCACGTGTCAATCATCATTACGACATCGGCAACGAGTTTTATCAACTCTGGCTTGATCCCCAGTACGTTTATACCTGTGCATATTACTACAATTCGCAGACATCACTCGAACAGGCTCAAATCGCAAAGCTCGACCATGTTTGTCGAAAGTTACGTCTGAAGCCAGGTGAATCGGTTATCGAGGCGGGTTGCGGATGGGGAGCGCTCGCTCTTCACATGGCTCGAAAGTACGGCGTGACAGTTCGAGCGTTCAATCTTTCCCACGAACAAGTTTCCTTCGCGAGAACGCGAGCCGCACAAGAAGGATTATCGGATCGAGTCGAATTCATCGAAGATGACTACCGAAACATCCAGGGAAGGTTCGACGCCTTCGTTTCGGTGGGCATGCTCGAACATGTCGGGGCAGGGAACTATCGCCATCTGGGCCAGATGATCGATCGCGTATTGAATCGCGGCGGGCGTGGTCTGATTCATTCGATTGGCCGCAATGTCGCCCGTCCACTCGATCGTTGGACGGTTAAATACATCTTTCCTGGAGCTTACGCACCTAGTCTGCGCGAGATGATGGACCTGTTTGAAGACCAAGGCTTCTCGGTGATTGACGTCGAAAATCTGCGACTCCATTACGTTCGAACTTGTGTGGACTGGCTGGCTCGTTTCGATCAGGCGTCTGACCAAATTCAAAAGATGTTTGATGAACAGTTCGTTCGCATGTGGCGTTTGTACCTGGCCGCATCATCCGCGGCTTTCCAGAGTGGCGATTTGCAACTGTTTCAGGTGCTGTTTGCCAGAGCGGACAACAATGACTTAGCCTGGACTCGAGCGGATTGGTATGCCACCGAACAATAGAGTGTTCTGCATCAATCCAGAGTGCTGCAGAAAGAAGACAACATGATGGAGAAATGCGATGTTGTCATTGTTGGCGGTGGCCCCGCAGGCTCTTCCTGTGCGTGGAAGCTCGGCCAGGCCGGCGTTGATGTGATGATCGTCGACAAAAAGGAATTCCCACGTGACAAAGTCTGTGCTGGTTGGATTACGCCTCCGGTGCTGGAGGAATTGGATCTCGAT
The DNA here is from genome assembly GCA_903871875.1 of uncultured Schlesneria sp. GTDB lineage: Bacteria > Planctomycetota > Planctomycetia > Planctomycetales > Planctomycetaceae > Schlesneria. The sequence goes on along the minus strand of CAIQIR010000049.1, from coordinate 514 downwards.
ACCACGGACTACCAGAAGCATGGCATTCTTCAACCAATCACGCGATTTATCACCGGGATGATCGATGGCCAAGAAGTCGAAACGGAATATCATCGGACGGTCAGCTATGGGATTCGACGATGTGAGTTTGACGACTATTTGCTGCGCCGTTCGAATGCGCGACGAAAACTGGGCACTGCGTTTCTTTCGCTGAGGCGTGAGGGAACCGATTGGATATTGAATGACGAAATCCGATCCCCAGTTGTCATCGGCGCAGGAGGCCACTTTTGTCCGGTTGCTCGCCAGTTCGCAGTCATCGGCGAATTACCCCAGCCCCGCCCGTCAGACCAGCCTACCGTCCTGGCACAAGAGATCGAATTCGAGATGGACAAAGAGGTAACCGTTCACGGGTCGGGATTGATCTTTTCAGGGGTTTGAAAATCTGAGACATCATTCTCATGAAACGGATGTCTGAGATACCCGCCGAGATTCTTGCCGAGATGACGCCTGCGGTGCGTGCGTTGTTCGAATCGAT
>CAIQIR010000048.1 GCA_903871875.1 uncultured Schlesneria sp. | reverse complement strand
GACGTGAGCGTGGTTTCATGTCAGAAATCGCAAGGTTTTGGAGGGATCGACATCAATACCCTGCGAATCCTAACAACTGTTCTTCCGCTGACTACCCGAAAACTCAGGGATCAAAGCCCTTTTTCTTGGACGACTATTTCGCCGCCGACGATGCCGAGGTCCGGTGCCCCGTTCCCAGAGAGATCACCGCCAACGGTAGCCGTTTGCGATCGCCGCGAAGTCGAAGCTCGTCCAACAGCACCCCGGTGTCAGGTTTGACGAAGTTATTGAACTCGATCCGATCGCGAATCCGGACTAACACACGTTTTTGAAAATCGACCAGTTCCGGCGTCAGTCGAAGTTGGTATTTGTCGGTCAATGCCGGGAGGGAAATCGTATTCCCGGGCGTGGCACGGACGTCGAGTTCCATGGGCACGATTTTTTGGGCGTCCCCTGCGGGAGCAGGCAGAATATAGTCGCGGGGAAGACGGTCGGCAGTTATCCAGAAAAACCGATTGTCAGTCTTGCGAAGCGAGGCAACCTTGAACTGTTTGGGTTGCGGGCGCCGAACGTGTGAGGCGAGTTCCATCCAATCGTAGATTTTGGGGATCTCGTCGGACAGACCTTCACCATTCCGTCCCATGTAGTCCACCAGCATGAAATCGAATTTCACGCCGCCTCTCAGAATGCTGTCGAAGACTCGGATGCTTTCATTACCTGCGGGATCGCGAGTCCCATTCGAGTCGTAACCCCATCCCACCACATACCAGGCCGTATAAGCACAATTTTCCGATAAACGGTTACAGTAATTGATGGCACGTCCCGCGACAGGAATCACACCCGCAAATTCGTCGGGATGAGCCATACCGATATCGAACGCCGCGTCCCCACCCATTCCGTGTCCAGCCAGATAGACGCGATCGCTGTCGACACTAAACCGTTTGCGGGCATCGATCAGGCAATCCAGTACAAATTTGTGGGCGGGCGCTCCAAACGTGTATTCGGTCGCTGTCCGCTCGGCATAGTCGGGCGCGATGACGATATAGCCGCGTTGATGCCCCAGATCGGGTGTATTCTTGTCGCCGGCCCACATCTCAACGGTGCTCTCTGTCGTGAGATTGCGCGATCGCAACGCGACGACCAGCGGATAGTTATGGTGGGGCGAGTACTCGGCCGGCAGCATCACCCAGTAACTGAACGGTTCGCCTGAGCGCGCTTGAACGTGATAAGCTGTGCCAGGTTGAGCTTCGCTCGCATCTAGAATGGGAGGCAATTGAGCCGTGAGATTGAGAACCGTATTCGGGCTGATATTTTCCGCGGATTGAAGCTTTTTCATCAGTTCAACTTCCAGGCTCGGATCGTCGGTCCGCAGATATTCCAACACCGCCTGACGAGCGTCGGCAAGGCGCAGTGCCTGATCGAGGTCCGGTACCGCATTGGCGGAACCAAGAAACCAGCCCGAATAGGCTAAACCCAGTCGCTGGGACGGCTGATATTGATTGTCTGTTTCTGCCTTGAGAAAGGCATCCAATCGCGGAAGCGTTTCGAAGTCGAGTTGATTGTTGATCTCGGACCGCAGGGGATGTAGCCGTTTTTCCTGTTCGGGATCGTTCAGCTTGGCTTGCCAGTCGCTGAGGAGCAACTTGGCCCGTTCGATGGCCTGACGCGATTCTTCGTACGATCGCAGATATTGCTGCACGTCTTGCTGAACGGTGCCGCTAAGCGGCTGCTTGATCAGCATTTTGGCGTAGGTTTCGGCCAGATGATGCTGACCAGCCCGCTTGCGTCGGCCAAGTCGACGCAAGATTTCGCCACCAAAATAGTTCATCAACTTGGTCTGATCAGCATGTGACTTCTCGACCATGTCTTTATTGTCTGGAAAGTCACGGCCAATCGCTGCCAATTCGTCGAACGCTTGCTGGTAGTATTCTGCCTGCATAAAGAACCGAGCCAAGGCAAAGCGTGCTGCGGGATCGTCGGATTTAATTTGCTTTCGGACCAGCTTTTCGATGATCTCAACGGGGATCGATTTGAGCGACAGACCAAATTTCCAATCGCACTGAATGCTTTCGACCATGACATGATCGGGATAGATTTCGTTGATGGTCTGAATGACTTCCAGCGGTTTCGTCGGCGTGACGATCGTCACGCGACGGCGACCGTACTCGTCAAACGGTTCGATGTTGGTGACGGTCCCCAACGATGTAACAGTCAGTCGGCCACCCGGACGCTTGGTGGGAGGAATTCGAAACGGGGGAGGGATCGGAACGGCGGGAATCGCCTCTTGCTGTTGCATCACCGGGAAATAAATAAACTGCCAACCGGTGTCCAGACGTGCGATTGGACGAGGATCGGGGACCGCATCGATCACCTTCTTCAATTCTGCGTCACCCACCGCTCCACTCGACAATGAACTCATGACGAGTTTATTGCCATGCACCAACGCTCCGTTCTTCAAGCGAAAGTCCGCTCCCCAGACAGGGCCGACGGAGATGCTCAAGACCAGCAGGAATGCTCGCCAGTCCGTGCCGACCTTGACAGGTATTTGAGGCCACCATGTTCGCATGAAAGCTCCGTATCGAGCGGGACGGAAGGTTTCAGACACTTGGCGCTGTCATCGTCGCGATCTATCGTCTGCCTTCCCCGCCTTCTAAAACGCTCATTCTATTATTGGCAGGTGTCGCATGAATCGTCTTTGTACGACGTTGCTCATCGCGTTGGCAACAGTTTTTGGTCACAGTCGCTCACTTCGCGCTCAATCTGACGGAAATGTTCGCGTTTATTTCGGAACCTATACAAATGAACTTTCGCACGGAATCTACGTCAGCACCCTGGATTGCACGACCGGAAAACTCTCTCCGGCAGAACTTGCAGCTAAAGCGAAAAACCCGTCATTCCTGGCCATTCATCCAACTGGCAAATATTTGTATGCCGTGAGTGAGATTTCGGACTATCAGGGTCGGCGAACGGGTGGCGTCAGTGCGTTCGCGATCGATCCGACGTCCCGTCGGTTGACGTTGTTGAATCAGCAGCCCTCTACTGGTGCCAATCCTTGTCATCTGGTTGTCGATGCCGCGGGGAAAAACGTGTTGGTTGCCAACTACACGGGCGGCAGTGTGGCGATACTGCCAATTGCCGCCGCTGGACAACTTGAACCGCCGTCATCATCGGTCCAGCATCACGGTTCCGGCCTCGACAAGCAGCGCCAGGAAGCGCCCCACGCGCACTCGATTAATCTCGACCCCGCCAACAAATTTGCGTTGGTGGCGGATCTAGGTTTGGACAAAATTCTGATTTACCGATTCGACGGAGGGAAAGGTTTACTGACACCCAACGATCCGCCTGCTGGATTGGTCACTCCGGGAAGTGGACCGCGGCATCTGGCGTTTCATCCCTCGGGAAAATATGTCTTCGTCAACAACGAACTCACATCGACCGTGACATCGTTCAGCTACGATCCGGTTCGTGGTTCGCTGACCGAAATTCACACGCTTTCGACGCTGCCCGAGCCAACTCCGGGAAATTCGACGGCTGAGACGGTCGTTCATCCGTCGGGGAAATTCGTGTACGTCTCGAACCGCGGTCATGACAGCCTGGCAATTTTCGCTTGCGACGCAGTAACGGGGCGCCTCACGGCCGCAGGACACCATCCGACCGGTGGTAAAACTCCACGTAACTTTAACATCGACCCGTCGGGTCAATTCGTACTCGCCGCCAACCAGGACACGAACAATGTGATTGTGTGGCGAATCGATGCGACCACCGGCAAACTGTCGCCAACCGGCCATTCGATCGAAGTTGGCATGCCCGTCTGTGTCCGATTTCTTATCTTGAACAAATAACATGTACTTCAACGTCAGGCGGATTTCGTGGCTCGATTGATTGGCATGGATGAAGCGGGGCTGGGCCCCAACCTGGGGCCATTCGTGGTTGTCGTGACTGTCTGGGACGTTCCGTCTTCGCCACGTCAATTCGATTTTTGGCAAGCATTCAACGAAGTACTGACCAATCACCCAAAACCGAACGAGACTCGGCTGCATATCGCCGATTCCAAGCAGATTTTTCAGCCGCATCGAGGCTTGGTGACACTGGAACGCGGTGTCCTTTCAGCACTGCGATTGATGGGATTCGAACCTGACAGTTTTGAGGAATTGCGTCGACAGTTGTCATTCGATTCCTCAACCTCCGCGGCCGATGCAGCCAACCTCGCGTACGACGAATCTCATCTGCCGTTGCCATCTGGACAGCACGACTTTTCGATCGTGGATGCCTGGCGTCAGTGCTGCGAACGGCAAGGAATACGACTGCAGACGATCAAGGCGGCGATTATCGAACCACGTCGGTTTAATCAACTGCTTGACGAATACGACAACAAATCGCTGGTCGTTTCCCGCGTGGCCTTTCAGTTGTTGCGTTCCGTCTGGAGTCCCGACGACACGGAAACATTCATCGTGGGTGACAAACACGGAGGCCGTAATCGTTATGACGAATTGCTGGCGGAAGTACTCGACGGAGAAATGATCTTTCGCCTGGAAGAAGGTGCCGAGCGAAGCGATTATCGAGTTGCCAAGACGGTATTGAGGTTTCAACCGCGCGCGGAAGAACACGGGCCGGTGGCGCTCGCGTCGATGATGGCCAAATATGTTCGAGAACTCGCGATGACTCAATTTAATCGCTTCTGGGCCAAACAAGTCGATGGACTCAAACCGACCCAGGGATATCCGGTCGACGCTCGACGATTCCGTGAACAAATCGCGGAGCAGCAACGCCAACTCGGCATTGCAGACGGCGATTTATGGAGAAACCGCTGAGCGACCGTTTGGTACCGACCGGCACATGAAGTCGACATTCGGCTACGGCAATTCTTCGCACACACAAACCGAACCGCATTTCTTTGATTTATGGCACTCGGATTGCGGTTTGGATTCTTCGCTCGGTCAGTGGAATGATTCTTCACGGGACCATCGCATCGGTGAGTTGAGGACTTGCCTCGACGAATCCGATCGGAAGAGGATTTGAAGAACGACCGTGGACGACTCAGTCTTCCCAGGTCGGGCTACGCCAATAAGAAATTGGGCTCAGGTTTCCAAGTGGGCGTTTTGGAGAGAGAGGCTTGACATGCGACTCGATCGCCACGCTCGAAGGCCGCAATCGGAAGCGCCAGCAATCATCGAACCGCTGGAAGGACGGCACCTGCTGTCAACAGCATCGGTGGTGCCGGGAAGTGCGACTTCGAACGACTCCCAGACAACTGGCAATCCCGTTACTCCACAAGTCGCGATCGCTCAGACGGGCGCGTATGTCGTGGTGTGGCAAAACGACGGGCAAGATGGCAGTCAACCAGGAATATTCGCGCAGCGTTACGATGCATCTGGAATTGCTCAGGCAGGCATTTTCCGGATCAACTCCGACACAGTTGGTCCACAAGCTCATCCTTCTGTCGCCATGGATTCCGAGGGTGATTTTGTGATCGTCTGGTCAAGCTTAAGCCAGAGTGGAAATAATTCTGACATTGTTGGACAGCGGTACACTGCTGGGGGAGCGGCGGCCGGGACCGAGTTTCAGATCACGTCAAATACCACGACCAACCAAATCACCCCCTCCGTTGCCATGGACGGGGCTGGAGATTTTGTGGTCACGTGGGAAAATCAACTCCCGAACGGCGGCAGTCAAGTGGAAACCCAGCGTTATGACGCCTCGGGACTCGTCCGAGGCGAGGAATTTCAGGTCGCCAACTCCACGATCACCGAAGCGGCTCACCCTTCCGTCGCGATGGATGCGGCCGGAGGCTTCATTGTGACCTGGCAAAATGTGGGATCCAACGGAAGCTCTCAGGGGATTGATGCAGAGCGATTTGACCAGGCCGGAAATCTTCAGGGAGGGGAAATTCACGTGAGCGAAAATTCGGCCAGTATTCCATCGTCTCCCTCCGTGGCCATCGATGCGGCTGGAGATTTTGTCATCGCTTGGCAATCGGTCGAAGACGCTCGCGCGACCGTCGTTGCACAGCGTTATACCGTTGCCGGCTTGCCTCAGGGGATCGAAATACTTGTCAACGGCAACACGACATTAGGTGGAATGACACCAGCGGTGGCCATGGATTCAGCAGGAGATTTTGTTGTCGCGTGGGCCACCGAGATGCCGAACGGCGGTCTCTCAAGCATCGAGGCCCAGCGTTACAATGCGACGGGAATTCCACGGGGGGCTGAATTGCAGGTGAGTGAGCCCACGACAACCAATCAGGTATTTCCCTCGGTGGCCATGAATCCGGCGGGAGTCTTCGTAATCACCTGGGAAAGCCAAACGCAGGGAACGGGCGACTACGCCATTTACACGCAGGGTTACACCTCGGACGGTGTCACACAAAACGGAGTGATCCAGGTCAATACCCTTATCTCCAATTTGGCGGCGGCTTCGATCATGATCAACCCCGCGCTGGACTTTGCCAATTCGTGGCAAAGCTTCGCCCAGTATGGCAATCTGAACGGCGTTTACGCACAGTACTACAACACGGCCACGGCCGCTCCTTTGGGAGACGTTCAGCCAAATACCGACTTACTTCAACTCGATAACGACATGAGCTTTTGGGGTGGCGACGCCTGGGGATCCTCTTAATCACGGCTGCTCTTGGCGTTCGCCGCGACCTCGGTTTCCTGGCGACTCACCAACTCCCCAGGGTCAGGCTTGACCAAAGACATTCTGCATTTATCATGTCGACAGTAATTCCTTGCATCGTCCCATGAGGTCGGTCATGCGTAATTGGCTGTTGATCGTGGTGTTCGCGTGCTCTTCGTCCACACTCGCGCAGGATGCGTCAAAACGCTCTTCGGACTTTTCAGAAGGGCTGCAGCAACGAGCCGATTCGTTGGAAATGATCTGGTCCACCGATGCTCAGCGGCCAGCGCCGACACTGCTCAAATCGCCCGTACTGCGTTGCAACGACCCCACACGTGGTGAAGCCGATGGAGCCGTTTGGATCTGGCTCGATGGCAAACGCCCCGTGACCGCGATGTGTCTGCTGCAATATGTTGGCGGAAGGCAGAACTACGAATTTGTTTCGCTGTGCGATGAGGCATTGAGGGTTTCCGGGCGACCAGACTGGTCTTGGGAACCAGAGGCGACAGCGCGAGCGTGGACGAGACTCGAGGACTCCGTGCCAGACACTGCGATGAAACGCCAGTTTGCGATGCGCGGACTGGTCCGACGTTTTGAGGTAACCGAATTCTACCGCGGACAGAACTTCACCCTGCGACTGCTCAATCGGCCAATTTATTCCTATGCCGACGAAGAGCACGGCGTGAAGGAAGGAGCGATTTTCGCATTCACCAACGGGACCAATCCCGAAGTTCTCGTACAGCTGGAGGCCCGTCACGACAACTCCGATGCCTGGTATGTCAGCTACGCGCGGCTGGGATCCGCCGCACTCACCGTCAAGCTCGACGAGAAGGAAGCCTGGACGGCAGAAGCAATTGAGGCACATGACGAGAGTAAGTCGTACTTCGCAACTAACGAACGCCCCGTCAAACCATAATACCTCCGGCTCGCGATACGACATCGCCGGTAGTATCCAATTGGCGGAGACTTAAGTTAGGGGATTTGCACCCCACCCCACCAGAAAACTTCGCATACCCGAAGCCAAAAGTGCTGACCCCATCCAAGTTGGTTGCCGAGAGCGCTGAACAGATTTACGCTCGTCGATGCGAATCCTACAATGGAGCACGATCTTTCCAGGCTTCCCTGGAGAAGGACGTTTCTCCAAAGCTTGAGTTGATTGGGTGTGACGCGATGGCAGAAGACGCTGCGATAAATCTTGACGCGGTGGATATGGGAACGGCCGCGCTACCAGGGCGAACGGTTCTGGAGATAGCAACTCTGCGTTCGCTGAGTCACCGTTCTAACGTCCGGGGATTGCTACGGTTCGGCACGCATTTGGGGTTGATTGTCCTGACCGGCCTGTTGGTCTGGTGGGCGATGCCGAATTGGTATCTGCTTGTTCCCGCCATGATTTTGAATGGGTTCACAATCGTGACGATGTTTGCCCCGATGCACGAATGCGTGCACCGCACCGCTTTCGCCTCGCCACGATTGAACGAAGTGTTTGGTTGGATTGCCGGCCTGCTGAGCTTCTACAACTTTACGTACTACCGGCATTATCACACTTGGCATCACCGCTATACGCAGGATCCGGCCCGCGATCCAGAACTGATGTCACCGAAGCCACGGAACCTGTTCGAGTACTTGCTCGAAATTAGCGGCCTTCAGTTTTGGTGTCTGCGTCCGCTGACGTTCGCACGGCTGGCTTTGGGGCAGACGCAACAATACCCGTTCGTTCCCGCGAGTGCCCGTCGAGCGATTGCCATTTCAGCCGGAATTCAATTGTCGATCTATGTCGCCGCAATCGTTTCCATCGTGATGGGATATCCCTTCGCCTGGTATTTCTTCTTCCTGCCAGCCATTTTGGCTCAACCACTGCTGCGTGCCATTTTGATCGCCGAGCATACCGGTTGTACCAACGATGAGAACGGGCTGACCAACACTCGTACGACATTGACCAGTTTTCCCATCCGTCTCGTGATGTGGAACATGCCTTACCACACGGAACATCACTTGTATCCCTCGATTCCGTTTCACCAATTGCCTCGAGCCCATGTCGAAATTCGAGAAAAGCTGACCCATCTGGCCCCCAATTACGTCGCCGCCAACCGAATCATCATTCGGTCACTGGCTCAAGCGAAGCGTGAGGCTGATCTTGGTTGAATCACGACCGGAATCGTCCGCCAAACTGCCGGCAGTGGCCTTCGAAACGTTTTTGCTGCCGCAGTTTCGATTGCAATGTGGTGTGACATTGCCCGAGGCCCGCCTAGCTTACAAAACCTATGGAACTCTCAACAAAGACCGCTCGAACGTCATTCTTTATCCGACGTCTTACGGAGCCCAACATCCGGACATTGAATGGTTGATTGGTCCCGATGGGATCTTGGATTCCACAAAGTACTTCATTGTCATCCCGAATATGTTTGGCAATGGTCTATCGTCTTCGCCCAACACTGTGGATGGTCGCTACTGCAGTCCTGTCACAGCCCTGTTCACACATGTCGACAATGTCACAGCTCAACGCCGCCTGCTTGACGAAGTGTTCCAGATTCGTCGGATGGCGCTGGCTTATGGATGGTCGATGGGTGCTCAACAAGTATTGCACTGGGGAGCGCTCTATCCCGACTCTGTCGATCGCATTGTGGCCGTCTGCAGCTCGGCGAAAACGTCGCCACACAATCGCGTTTTTCTGGAGGGTTTACGAGCAACGCTCACGACCGATCCCACGTGGAATGGAGAGCGGTTTGTCGGGCGGCCCGAACGTGGGCTGAAAGCATTCGGACGGGTCTATGCGGGCTGGGCGCTGTCGCAAGCGTTCTACCGCGAGCATCTGTATTTGGCCCTTGGTTATTCTTCGCTCGAAGACTTTCTCGTACGCGATTGGGAGGCGAGCTTTTTGCGACGCGATCCGGACAATTTGTTATCGATGATTGAAACCTGGAAAAAGTCTGACATCAGCGAAAACGATCTCTATCACGGCGATTTGAATACCGCCCTCGCAGCGATCAAGGCCAAGACGTTGATCATGCCCGGTCAAACCGATCTGTACTTCACGACGGAAGACAGTCTGGTCGAATCGCGACAAATCCCGAACTCACGTTATTGTCCCATTCCCTCGATCTGGGGACACCGGGCTGGCAACCCTGCCAAAAATCGGGAAGACCAGCGTTTCTTAAAAGCCGCAGTCGCCGAATTATTGAGTACCTGATTCCCTATCTCATCGCACAACCGTCGAACGCGATCCCTGAACGAACACACCGTTGCCGGTACGTCCAGCCAAACACGACATCCACTGAAAGACCCTGTCAATGCTGCAACAAATCGCCGAGTCATTGGGCCTTCGGTACTTCCTCGTCTCGTATTCCGATTTACTGGGGACTTCTCGCTCGAAGCTGATTCCGGCGGCGGCGATCGAAGAGGTTTGTAAGCAGGGGGCGCCGTTTGCGGGATTCGCGACCTGGCTGAACCTGACGCCCGCAGACCCGGACGTGTTTGCGGTTCCCGACCCGAACAGTCTGATTCAATTGCCTTGGAAGCCCGAAGTCGGTTGGCTCGCCGCGGACTTATGGATGGACGGACAACCGCTGGCTCAAGCACCTCGGAACGTGTTGCGAAAATCGATCGCAAAAGCGGCCGAACGAGGTTACGAAATGCGGACCGGTGTCGAATGTGAATTCTTCCTGCTCAGCCCTGACGGTCAATCGATCGGTGATCGCTTCGACGACCAGCAAAAGCCCTGTTACGACCAGCAAGCGTTGGTTCGGCAGTACGATTTGATCTCCACGATTTGCGATGCACTGACACAATTGGGCTGGGAGCCTTATCAGAACGATCACGAAGACGCCAACGGTCAATTTGAGATTAACTGGAAATACTGCGAAGCCCTGCAAACCGCCGATCGCCAGACCTTTTTCAAATTCCTGGTGAAATCTTTGGCCGAGCAACATGGCCTGCGGGCGACGTTCATGCCGAAACCATTTTCAAAATTGACGGGAAACGGATGTCACATCCATGTCTCAATCTGGGATCGAGCACAAGGCGGGAATCTGTTTCACGATGCTCGCGACGACCTCGGCCTATCGCAGCTGGCCTATGAATTCCTGGGAGGGGTACTGCATTCGGCAGAAGGATTGTCGGCCATCGTGAATCCGACGGTGAATTCGTATCGACGTCTTCACGCTCGTGGAACCAGTTCGGGTGCCACCTGGTCCCCAAACACCATCAGCTACGCCGGAAACAACCGCACCCACATGATCCGCATTCCCGGCGGGGGCCGTTTTGAACTGCGACTCGCGGACGGTGCGGCCAGTCCCTATGTCATGGCCGCGGCGTTATTGGAAGCGGGACTCAGTGGCATTGATCATCATCGCCACCCGGGACCACCGCTCGTCACCAATGCCTACGTCGACCATCTCCCCGAAGGACTTCGTTCATTGCCGGATAATCTATTGGACTCGCTACGTGCCCTGCAGGCAGACGCGATTCTGACAGCAGGATTGGGACGAGAATTCACCGAATCGTTCCTGAAACTGAAGCAAGCCGAATGGCGGGACTATTCCAGCCACGTCTCCCGTTGGGAGACCGAACACACTCTCGATTGCTAAGCGAGAATGCAGCCGATCACGGGATTCCCTCTCGCAACACCCATCAAGCAAGTGGTCACTACGTTGCGGATTGGCTGCGGTAAAACAGCCATTTCGCCGTTTCCATCGCCATCCCGTAAAACACTCCAATGACGGCGACCAGGGCCAGTAGCGACCAGGGAGGAGTCATAAAATCCAACGTCTTGCTGAAGGGTGAAAATGGCAACAGGACGGTAATACCACCGGTGATCAAGGCCGCTGCCATCAGATAAGGCCCCGGGCGACTTTGGAAGAATGGACGCTGGGTTCGCACCAGGACCATCATAATCAGACCCGTCATCACCGATTCGATGAACCATCCTGTGCGGAATTCGTCGACACTGGCGTGATACACCTGCAGCAACACGCCGAAGGTGAGAAAATCAAACAGCGAACTGCTGAGTCCAAAAACCAGCATGAACCGGCAAACGAAACCCATATCCCAGCGCCGAGGGCGAGCAATCAATTCCGGGTCAACCCGGTCGGTCGACAAGGCCATGGCCGGAAAATCGGCCAGCAGATTAATCAAGAGAATCTGTGCTGGCAGCAGTGGCAAGAACGGCAGAAACAATGACGCCATCGCCATGCTGAACATATAACCAAAATTGGCGCTGATACTCACAAACACATACTTCAACGTGTTGGCCAGTGTGCGACGGCCCTCTTCCACTCCGTGAATCAGCACGCTCAGATCCTGCTTCAACAACACGATCTGGGCCGCTTCCCGAGCCACGTCGACGGCACTTTCCACCGAGATTCCGACGTCGGCAGCATGCAAGGCGGACGCGTCATTGATCCCATCGCCCAAGTAACCAACGATGTTGCCTGACCGTTTCAAGGCCAGGATGATTCGCTCTTTCTGATTCGGTTCCACCTCGGCAAACAGGTCAACGTCGAGCGCCTGTTTCGACAGTTCTTCGTCGCTCAGTTGGCTCATTTCGCCGCCCGTCATTACCCGGGTCTTTGAGAGTCCCACTTGACGACTGATCGCGGCGGTCACGGCACGGTTGTCACCCGTGATGATCTTCAGTCCGACGCCCAGCCGTTCCAATTCGCGGACCGTTTCCAATATTCCGGCCTTGGGCGGATCGAAGAACACGAGAAATCCCAGGAATGTCATCTCACATTCGTCGGCTTTCGTGACATGTTCGAGAGGCACTTCACGGCGGGCCACGCCGAGCACACGGTAACCCTGGCTGCTGAGTTCTTCGAACAGCCGATCGATCGCGGCACGCACGGTCTCGATGGCGACCGATTCGCCCGTCGGAGTTTCGGCCTGCGTGCAGACATCCAGGACTTTGGACAACGCGCCTTTGGTAATCATGACGCGACGAGCATGGTCATCGATCAGAACGCTCAAACGTTTGCGCAGGAAGTCATAAGGAACTTCGTTGATCTTATTCACATCGGTCAGGTCAATTTCTTGATGGGCTCGAATCGCATGATCGATCGGGTTTTCAAAGCCCGACTGCAGCGCCGCGTTAATGCAGGCGGCCCGCAAAACTTGGGAACTGTCCTCGCCGGACACATCCGGAGTGGAATGCAATCGGACAACTCCTTCGGTCAAAGTGCCGGTCTTATCGGAGCAGAGAATACTCATGCCACCGAAATTCTCGATGGCCAGCAATCGCTTCACGATGACCTGAGACCGCGCCATCGATTTGGCACCCTCCGCCAGCACCACACTCGTGATCGCCGGCAGCAATTGAGGCGTCATACCGACGGCGAGTGCCAGGGCGAACTTCAACGATTCGATCACGTTCGTCAAAAACTCATGCTCTGACGGAAGCAGAAAAACCTTAATCAGAAAGACGGCGGACACGAAAACCAATGTCACTTTGATCAACAGGTTGCCGAAGTTTCGCAGCCCCCGTTCAAAACCGGTCTCGGGCGGTTGCAGTTCGAGTCGCGAGGAAACTCGCCCAAATTCCGTGTTCCGGCCGGTTTGCACGGCCAATGCGGTCGCCATGCCGCTGACCACATGCGTTCCCAGAAACAAGGCGTTCGTCCGTTGGCTCAGCGACGTTTCGACGGGAAGCGTTCCCGCCGATTTTTCCACGGGGTAGCTTTCCCCCGTCAAGGCGGCCTCGTCGACGAACAGATCCTTGGACTCGACGAGGCGACAGTCGCCAGGGATCAATGCCCCTGCGCTTAAGACAACGATGTCACCGGGAACGACTTGATCGGCGGGTACCTGCACCTGCTGGCCGTTACGAAGCAGCGTCGTATGAGTTTCGATCCCTTCGAGCAGTTTGGCCACCGCATCGTCGGCGCTCCACTCTTGCCAGTAGCCGAGCAGACCGCTCGCCAGCAGAATAAAGAGAATGATCGCTCCATTGGTCCGATCTTCGAGCACGAAGGACAGAACCGCAGAACCAAATAGCAACCAGATGATGGGGCTGTTGAATTGTTCCAGCAGAATGGACAATTTCGTACGTCGCCGGGAAACCAAGCGGGCGTCTGCAAATTGTTGCAGACGCTGCTGCGCGACCTCGCTGGTTAAGCCGCTCGGCGAGGCGTCCAGTTGACGGGATAATTGATCAACGGGAACGCTCCAGAAACTCTTCGGTATCTCGTTCAAGAAAGCATCCTCCGTAATGCCCACTTGTCTCGGCACAATCGGCAACGTATCGGTCAGAGAATCCACCTGGTGAGCCGTCAGGATGGAAGAGCTCGCGGAAGTCTACCCGACGCGCAGACTCGCTTCGAGTCCTTCCGTTTTTTGTCGAATCAGGATCTTATCTAAACGATCCCTTGATTTCGTGTCGTTTGGCGTCGGATGCCAACTGAAAAGCCCCGCCGGCATCCGACGCCAAACGACACCGGAAAACGCTCCAGCAAGCTCTTCGACGTCGGAAGAACCGACAAGACGAAGACACCATTCCCGAGCACGGCGCGCCGCGAACCGATCGCACACGGTGATCTGCAACGACACCGCGACCACCTGCGTACGTCACAGGCGCGAGCCGTTTACGACAGAGGTTGTCATCAAGTGATCGAATGAAGGATTTCAACGAGTCGGCGATTCGGAATGGAAATCACCGAGTGCCCCAATTGTTCGAGTTTCTACCATGGAAAGCAATGCCAGTGCCGAGACCGTCGGCTATGGCTTGTCGTTGCCTTTGGCTTCGACGCGAGGCAAAATCCACGGCAAAATTGAGGCGAACACAACAACCAGAATGATCCAGAAATGACGGCTATGTAGCACAAACTCCTCCGATGAGTACTTAAGGCAAGGCCAGTTCAGTACGGGCGCGGACAGTGGCTAATCAGGCGGCGAGTATGGGACTCCGTTTGTGCAATATCAACGAATTCCGAAGTTCGCCCCAATTGATTGCGGAAAACCGCAGTGGCGCCGCGTTAAGCTGGCGCGCAGAGTCTCGTTCACAGGAAGGGCGGCGTCATCGAGCCCCATTTTCGCCCCTCGCGAAAGTCGCTTCTCAGAACGTTTTGGATCGGAAAATCCCAGCCGGTTCGACATCGTTCAGCCCCATGACGATCCGCCACAGCGCATCCCGAGCCAACACTCTGGACTTCCCCACGTTGAGTGGGCGTTCGAATCAGGGTTAACTGGCCGCGGCGAATCCTGACGGAAGCTTGTCGCCGCTTGCAGAGCGTCTTCCCGAACGGAGGCCAGGCAAGACGAGCAACGAGGTCCGCTGCGAGACGGGGATTGAAGTCCGCTGCGGGACGATTTCGTGAAAAAACGTTGGCCAAGTTGGCCAAGTTGGCAAACATCCCTGTTTTGTAGCGTTTGAGCCACTTTTGCGTTTGGCAAAGTTGGCCAAGTTCCCTATTTCGTAG
>CAIQIR010000047.1 GCA_903871875.1 uncultured Schlesneria sp. | reverse complement strand
GTGGCTCAAACGCTATAAAACAGGGATGTTTGCCAACTTGGCCAACTTGGCCAAGCAAATTCGCGAAATGGTCCGGTGGCCGCGGGGCAACAAGTTCTTCCTGTTTGGCCGCAGCCGGCCCTCCGCATCCGCCTCGACGATGAGGCTTTGTGGCCGCCAGACTCTACAAAACACGGATGTTGATCAATGTCGATCAAACTTGATCCGCGGGGAAAAGTGGGCCAAACGCGATAAAACAGGGATGTTGATCAACTTGATCAATGTTGATCATCCGATTCTCAAAAAACGTGTTCTTTCCCAGTTTCACATTTGCCGGGGACTTCCATGAACGCTGCAACAGACCCTGCCAGAAATCTGGAGCGGGAAGACGGAGTCGGAAACTTACTGCAACGGAGGACAGAGGGCTGGCGGGCGTTCGGATCAATTCCGGCATCGCTTTCCAGTGCTCGATCAGGCCGGTGTCCAGGCGGGAAATCAAAGCAATCGCGTTGGTCTTTTTGTCTGGCCCAGTTAAGGGTAGACGTAAGCCAACTTCGATGGGATGATCGTCAACGAACATCGGCACCCGCCCCGCCCAGTGTGGTTCCGCGGAAACGGCTTAATATCCTCAGGTTGGCATCTATGACGCTGTGTTATGTCCCTCGGTTTCGGAGCAACCCGCAATTACCTCAGAACCGGCGAAATGAAGGGCCTGGCTGTCGCTTGTTGACACTCGTGGTTTGGGGCCTGATGGGTGTCGGCGCTGCTGTGGCAGCCGACGCACCGCTGGAATTCAATCGAGACATTCGTCCGATCTTGTCCGACAATTGTTTTTCATGTCACGGTCCCGACGAGAAATCGCGGCAGGGTGGATTGCGGCTGGATCTGGCCGAAGCGGCCCAGACGAAACTCGCTTCCGGCAAGATTGCCATTGTTCCCCGTCAGATCGACGCGAGTGAACTGGTGCGACGAATCTCCAGCCAGGATCCGAGCGAGCAGATGCCTCCTGCCGAGAGCGGCAAACAGATCACTGCCGCTCAGATTGAACTGCTACGCCGTTGGATTGCTCAGGGAGCCGAATATCAAAAGCACTGGTCTTTTGTCACGCCCACGCGTCCGCGCGCGGATGTGGAGGGAATCAGTGACGCTCACGGGCCGATCGACACCTTCATTCGTGGCCGTTTAAAGCGACTGGGATTGTCTCCGTCCCCCGCCGCCGACAAAGAGCGACTGATCCGCCGAGTGACCCTCGATTTGACGGGTACACCGCCAACGTTGGAGGAAGTCAACAATTTTCTGGCGGACAACTCACCAGACGCCTACGAAAAGGTCGTCGATCGTTTGCTGGCTTCGCCTCGCTATGGCGAGCGGCTGACTCTCGACTGGCTCGATGCCGCGCGGTTCGCCGACACCCACGGATTTAATAACGATTCGGCGCGGCCGATGTGGCGCTGGCGCGACTGGACCATCGATGCGTTCAATGCCGGAATGCCGTTCGATCAATTTGTCACCGAGCAACTCGCGGGCGACTTGTTGCCTAAACCCACACTCGATCAACAAATCGCGACCGGTTTCAACCGGAACCACGTTATCAATTCCGAAGGCGGAATTATCCCGGAAGAATACCGTGTCGAATATGTCGCCGACCGCGTCCACACGACTGCGACCATTTTTCTCGGACTGTCAATGGGCTGCAGTCGCTGTCACGATCATAAGTTCGATCCCATTACCCAGCGCGAGTACTATCAGTTCTTCGCATTTTTCAATCAATTGGATGAGAAGGGTGAAGCCGGCCGGGTCGGAAATGCCGAACCACTGATTCAGGCGCCCACTCCCGAGCAAATCGTGCGGCAGTCGCTGCTCGCGGGAGAAATCGCAGCGCTGGACGCATCGATCCCGCAGCGCATCACTGCACAGATCGCGACGATTTCCGCTTGGGAACCAACGCTGGTCGCCGCACTGCAGCCGCGGTCGAACGATCCGTTGCCGCTGCTGCGGCTGGCCTTGAACGAACCGTTTGGAAACAACGTGACCGATTCTTCGAACCCACAATATCCACAACAAGAAGTTGGGAAGGTGGAACGCGTTGAGGGCAAGTTGGAGGGAGCTGTTAAGCTGGATGGCAACTCGTATCTTGACGCGGGGGATTTGGCATCGTTCGAACGAACTGACAAATTCTCGTGCGGCGCCTGGATCAATGTCGAAAGCAAAGACGCGGCGACGATCATCGCCCGGATGGACGTGTCGGACGCGTATCGCGGGTTCGATCTGCAGATTGACCAGGGCAAACTGACCGCTCACTTGATCCACCGCTGGCCCGATGATGCGATTCAAGTCGTTTCCAAATCGGATATCCCCGTCAAACAGTGGAAGCACTTGTTTGTGACCTACGACGGGTCGGCAAAAGCCGAAGGGTTCAAGCTGTATCTCGACGGTCAGCGGCAGGAAATGGAGATCAAATCGAACCAGTTGACCGCCACGACGGTTACTGCCAAAACGCTGCGAATCGGACGGCGCACGGATGGAACTCCCTTCAAGGGGCTGATCGATGAGGTTCGAATTTATGATCGTGAGCTGACTGCGGAAGACGTTCGAGCAATTTTCGAATTCGACGGTGTGTCCGATTTGTTGACGCGAAATCCCCCTCAGCGGACGGTCGAACAGACGCAGGCCATTGCCCGCGCGTATTTGCTGCGATTCGATCCCGAATTCCTGGCGATGGTCAATCGCCGAGCGGACCTCAATCGGCAGCAGGCCGATCTGCAGAAACGGATTCCCTCGACGATGGTCATGCGAGAAATGGCTCAGCCTCGCAAAACCTTTGTGCTCAAACGCGGCCAGTATGATGCCCCGTCTGACGAAGTTGAGCCGGGCGTTCCGGCCAGTTTGCCTCCCTTTCCGAGTAGCTCACCACGGAACCGATTAGGGCTGGCCCAGTGGTTGTTATCGTCTCAGCACCCATTAACGAGCCGCGTTGCGGTGAATCGCAGCTGGGCGTTGTTCTTTGGGAGCGGACTGGTCGAGACGGTGGAAGATTTTGGATCGCAGGGTCAGTGGCCCAGCCATTTGGACCTGCTCGATTGGCTGGCCGTCGAGTTCTCCGGAATGGATGTTGATGTTAGTCAGGCGACGGGCGCTCGACCCCGCTGGGACGTCAAACGGCTGCACCGGTCGATGGTCACGTCGGCGACCTATCAGCAGTCGTCGCGCGTGTCGGCGGAGCTTCATGAACGGGATCCGGCGAACAAGCTGTTGGCTCGCGGACCTCGATTTCGATTGCAGGCGGAGTTGATTCGCGACAATGCGCTGGCGATCGCGGGGCTCTTGAGCGATCATCCGGGTGGGCCCAGCGTTTCACCGTATCAACCGGCCGGACTCTGGGACGATGTGGCGGTGGGGGCGGACTATGAAGGGACCGTTTACAAGCAGGACAAGGGTGAAGGCCTGTATCGCCGTAGCATGTACACCTTCTGGAAACGAACTTGCCCTCCGCCGGGACTCAACACGTTTGATGCTCCGGAACGCGAGTTCTGTATGGCTCGTCGATCGCGAACCAATACGCCGTTGCAGGCCCTGGTGCTGTTGAATGATCCGACCTATCTGGAAGCGGCTCGAATGCTGGCGGAACGAGCGATGATCGAGGGGGGCATGACACCCGAATCACGCCTGTCGTTGGCATTCCAACTGAGTTTATCTCGCAAGCCGACGGCAGCGGAGACCCGCGTGTTGTTGAAAACATTCGAGCAGCGTCTGCAGCGATATCAGCAAGATCCGGCCGGAGCGAAATCTCTGATTTCGATCGGTGATTCGACTCGGAACGAGTCCTTGAATGAAGCGGAACTGGCTGCCTGGACCTCAGTGATGAGTGTGATTTTAAACCTTGATGAGGCGATCACGAAGGGCTGACGCGGACGCCCGGCGGGAGAGTTCATGCGGTGAATGAGTGCGAGTGATTTCTCATTGACGACGTGAGTCGATGTGGACCGATAATCAACCGGGTTGCTGCTCCGCCTGTCTCTCACTTAACAGGGGATGGCGGGGGAATAACTGTTGGAACAGCATCCCAATGACCCAGTTCATCGTCGCGGAGCCGCCACGAACGTAAATGGAACGTCGTGATTGAATGGCTCCCAGTCGGGTGTGTTTAAACTCTTCCGAGTTCTGACCCACCTCCACCATGGTGGCTCCTGCGTTGGCCGCATCGGCAATGGCCCGGAATGCCAGATTAAAATACAACCCGACATCGCGGCTGATGTTGTAGTCGAGACCAATCAACATGGGATGGTAGGTCTGTCCAGCCAACAGTGAAATGCAGAAGCCCACGACGCGATCTTTGTCCAATGCAAATTGAAACTCACAGCAATCGGGCAGCTGCCGGGCCGTCTCCAGAAAAAATGCGGCAGGCAGGTGCTCGAACTGTGTCTCGGACTTACTTAGTACTGCTTCATAAAGTCGATGGGTTTCGGGCGTAAACAGACGTTCGATTGTCGCCAGATCCGAGGTCGTGATGAATTCGATTCCGCTTTCGGAAAATTTCACCATCGATTGACGGATGCGGTGCCGTTTTTTGAGTCCGACATCTTTCAGGTAGCCTTCAAACGTCGAACTTTTGAGCATCACGAGATGAGTCGGCAGACTGTCGGCCTGGCGATAGCCCAAGGCCTCCAGTGGTTTTAGCGCCGGCAATTCCTCGTCGGCAAATTCCTTCAGGACGATGACGCTGGCCCGGTCTTGTTTAGCAATTCGGCTGAGTGCGCGATCCAACATGGCCAGGACTGCGGCACTGTCGGCTCCGGGGGCAAACCGCAGACTGCTCTGGCAGGCCGAAAGCGGCAGGCCGCAAAAGACAATGCGGTAGTCGACCAGTTTTCGCGAGAGTTTTCCCAGTTGTCCCAGGATCCAGCGGGACCAGGCATCGTTGGCTAGTACTCGGATGTCGATGACGAAAGTGCACAGCACAGCGATTGCGGTCGGCGTTCCGTTCTGGTCCCGATAAAGGACGTATCGAAACTGAGATGTCGCGGCCATGGACGTCTCAAGCGCCTGCAGCAGACGCGGGTCCATGAAGATGTCGGCAGAATCGCGAACGTGGTCCCAGGCTTCCACATCGATTTGGGACACCGAATCAAAGATCTCCTCAGATAAACCGGTGAACGAGCGGGGTTGCCCTGCGGCCAATGCCGTATCGAACTCGGTCGTGAGACATTCTGTGACTGGTGTGCTCATGAGTTTCCGATTTCTACTAAAAGAAGCCCGTTTCGTCGTGTCTCGCGGTTTCGTCAGTGGACTTTGGCCAGGGTGCTGCGTGACGCTGCCTTACGCAGCCTCTGGATCGAAACCTTCAGCAGCTTGCGAATCGAGATGTCGAACAATCCCGAGACTTGCGCGAAAGCGAGTAGCGAGCGTACCGACGCTTTGGGATAAGCGCAGACGAAGCGATCTTCGTAACGGGGGCGGAAACGGCTCTTAAAGTGTCTCAAGCCTGCGACATCGAAGACATAGCCCAAGCAAGCTTCACCCCAGCTCATGCCGAGTCGAATCAGGGCACTATCCCCGGGCAATTTTGTGCCACAGCGAAGTGCGGGATCCAGACACAGGTTTAATTGCTGAACACCCTCGTCCTGCAATCTCTCTTGTACGGTGTGGAACAGGAAAGCCATGGTACCGCGAATCGCATCGTTTCGGCGTCGATAGAGTTCAGTCGCCCACATTGCTCCGCCGCGCATCGGCGTGCAAACGACGAATCCCTCGATCCGTCCCATTCCATCATTGCTGCGAGCGATAAACACCCGCCGCAGGCCTACTTCGTGGTCGCCAATGTGCCCTTCAAAAAATCGCATCTCACGCCGCTGGGGTTTGTGCTCCAAACTTTCGGCGGCCACCTCTAACATTTCGTCCTGGGTTCGCTTCCATTGTTCAGGAGTCAAATCGCAATGAGGAACCTCGAACGCCCGTACTCCCTGGCGGAGGCAATAGTTGGACTGCCGACGAACCCACTCGTACGCCTTGCCTTTCCATTCGCAATTGCCCAGGTCGATGACTGGTTCTTCACCCCATTTGGTGATCTCGAATCCCAAATTCCGAAACATGACCAATTCGTGGCTGCCGATGTTGTGGAATGCGACTCGGTAACGACGTGCCTTGGTAAACTCAAGGAATTCGGCAAGCAATGTGGCTTTGTGATCGTCAGGGGCGATGACGCCGCCTCCCACCAGAATGCACTTGCCGCATCGTTTATAAGAAATCAGCCCTTCGCCGCTGTGAGACCAGAATTCCTCTCGTCCCGGTTCTGTCGCCAGGTACGAATCGAAGTATTCGCCGTGTTGGAAAACGAACTCTTTGCGTCGTTGTTCCAAACCCTTATTCACGTCCGGAACGGTACGTGTTGCTTGCAGTCGCTCTTCGGAAATGAACGTACTAGACAGCTTCGTCGGCATGACCCGCTCCCCTTGCAATGTTGATAGCTTGGGTAGAATGTACAGCGTGGGTAATGCTGAAAAACAGACGAAAATTGTCGCTTTGAGAGAAAAGGCTGTTTTTTGTCAGTGGGCCGTTTTAGGAAAAGAGGTGTAGCAATCGGGTGGATTTGAGGCCAAAAATCACCAATTCGGCCGTGCGATGGAGTTGTTAATGGGGAGGATTGGCCGTTGTGTTGGCGGACGTGAGAAGATGGCAGGATCTGCAATGAACGAAATCGGGAACGAAGCTGGTCGCGTTGCCGATCTTATTGTTTTGTCTTGTGTTACGTGATTGTTGTGAGCCTGCGTAACGCGCGGCACAATTGTCTCCAATCTGCTTATCCACCTCGTCGAGCGCAGTAGCATTGCCTCCCGATGTTCGCAGTTCTCTTCGCAGTCCAGATCAGCACCGAATTTGTGATCGCGTCGACGTTTAACTCGGTAAGACGAGCGTGCGAATTCGGATCGGCCACCTTCAAAAAAATGGCCACCAATGCGCAATCGCGGCTGCCGACGGTTCTGGATTTGGACTGAATTTTCATCCGTCCATCGCCGTTGCTGTGAAAGTTTGAAATCGACTCAGACAGCAAATCTCCCGGGATGATGATGACCGTTGACCCAACTTTTTCTCGAATCGAACATGAAAAGCCTGGCTGCGGCATGCTAGAATTTTTGGCAGACACCTACCCTACCCTGCCTTGCCGACCGACCGCAGATCGGCTCCCGCCTGTGGATGAGAGTTCTCGATGCTTAAGAGCCAATCCTCGCCGCCGTTGTTTTTCATCATTCTGTTGCTGGCCGCAAAAACGGTCCGGGCTGCGGCTCCAGTGGATTTTCAGCGAGAAGTTCAGCCAATCCTGGCCGAACATTGTTTGCAGTGTCATGGCGTTGATGCCGCCGACCGGAAAAGTGGCTTACGCCTTGATTTGCGTGATGCGGCGGTGAAGGGTGGGGAATCGGGAATGGCCTCGATTGTGCCTGGCCAACCAGATCAGAGTGAACTGATGAGGCGCGTCACGTCAACCGATCCCGATGTCGTGATGCCACCCCGCAGTCACAACAAACCGCTCTCAGAAAAACAAATCGAACTCTTACGCCAATGGATCAAAGACGGAGCCCAGTACGAATCGCATTGGGCATTTTCGACGCCCCGGAAAGCTCCCCTCCCCGAATCAGGCGTCCGCAATCCGATCGATACGTTTGTCGTGTCTCGGCTGAAAGACCGAGACCTGACATTGTCGACGAAAGCCGCGTCGTCGGCGCTGTGTCGTCGGCTGTATCTGGACCTGACAGGTTTGCCCCCTTCTCCACAAGAACTGGCGTCATTCGAACATCAGGGATTCGAGGCGACGGTCGAAATGCTGTTGAAGAGTGAACGGTTTGGAGAAAAATGGGCACGACAATGGCTGGATGTGGCCCGCTATTCTGACACCAACGGCTATGAAAAGGACATGCCACGCGAACAGTGGATGTGGCGTGATTGGGTGGTGGATGCGCTGAACCGCGACCTGCCATACGATCAGTTTTTGATCGAGCAACTGGCCGGAGATCTGCTGCCCGGCAGTACACAGCAGCAGATCATTGCCACGGGATTCCTGCGTAACAGCATGATCAACGAGGAAGGCGCCATCGTCGCCGAACAGTTCCGGATGGTGGAAATGTTCGATCGTATCGATTGCCTGGGCAAAGCCGTGCTGGGGATGACCACGCAGTGCGCCCAATGTCATACGCACAAATTCGATCCGCTGACGCATCACGAGTACTACGGGCTGTTTGCCTTTCTGAACACCTCGTACGAAGCCCAATCCTGGGTGTTTACCGCCGAGCAACTGCAGCAGATCGCCGATCTTCGGGCGCGCATGCACGATGCCGAACAGAGGCTGCGGGCGATGCGACCGCAGTGGGAGCAGGAGTTATCTGCCTGGGAGTCGAACCTGGTCCAGCAGCAGCCGACGTGGGAACCCGTGATCGCGACCGAACTGGGAACGATCAGCGGGCTGAATCATCCCACACAAGAGGCTGATCAATCGATCCTGATGAAGGGACATTCCAGCAACGACGTCTTCCTGATTTCTTCGCCCGCGTTGGAAGGGGTAACCGGCCTGCGGCTGGAAGCACTGACCCATCGAGACTTGCCGCACACTGGTCCCGGTCGCAGTCGGCTGGGAACCTGGGGAATGAACGAATTGGAAGCGTTCGTCAAAAAACCTGACGGTAAAGATTGGGAAAAGCTCAAGCTGGTCAATGCTTCGAGTGATTTCTCGCAACCAGAACAGAAACAGCCCGATAGTAAGAAGGCCAGCGGGCCCGTTGCCTATTTGATTGACGGCGTCGAGGAAACCACCTGGACGGCTGACCGCGGCGTTGGTCGTCGGAATCAACCCTCCGTGGCGGTCGTGCAATTCGAACAACCGCTGCAATTGCCCGAAGGAACGCAACTGAAGCTGGCCTGGCGGATGACTGACATGCTCGGATGTCTTCGATTCAGTCTCACCCGACAGCCTGTTCCCGCCGCACCTCCTGTCGCGCACGCTGCGATTTTGGCGTTACAAACGCCGCTGGCTCAGCGTCCGGCTGAACAGCAGGACGTGGTCTTCGCCGCCTGGCGGACAAGCCTGTCCGAAGCCAAGCCGATTAACGATGAAATTGACGCGTTGTGGGTCAGCTATCCCCAGGCGGCCACATCGATTCTGCACATGGCGGAGCAGGAACCGAACCGTCTCCGACAGACTTACCTGCTCAATCGAGGTAACTGGGATCAGCCGCTGCAAGTGGTCGAACCTCACACGCCCGCCGCGTTCCACCCGTTCCCTGCGGAGGCACCTCGCAATCGGTTGGGATTTGCCCGCTGGTTGGTCGATACGCGATCGCCCTTAACCGCCCGCGTCGCCGTGAACCGTATCTGGCAAGCGATTTTTGGGACCGGGCTGGTCGAGACGTCCGAGGATTTCGGGACGCGGACCGCCGTTCCGGAACACCGCGAATTGCTCGATTGGTTGGCCGTTGATTTCATGGAACAGGGGTGGAGTCAAAAACGATTGATTCGCACGATCGTTTCCAGCGACGTTTATCAGCAGTCGTCGCTGGCCTCACCAGCCTTGCAAGAACGCGATCCCGGCAACGTCTGGCTGGCACGGGGACCGCGTTTTCGGGCTGATGCCGAGGTCGTGCGGGACATCGCCCTCTCCGTATCAGGGTTGATGACTCACAAGCGGGGCGGCCCCAGCATCATTCCACCCGTTCCCCAAAATGTACTCGACTACAACTACGTGTATCCCGCTTATTGGAAGCCAGCTGAGGGCTCTGAACGATACCGTCGTACGCTATATGGTTTCCGTAAGCGATCGATGCCTGACCCCGTGATGTCAAATTTCGATGCCCCGAACGCCGATTTTGCTTGTGCGCGCCGCGTAAGGTCGAACACGCCGCTGGCTGCGTTGACCGGCCTTAACGAAGCGATCTTTGTGGAATCGGCCCGCGCCCTGGCGTTGCGGGTTCTCAAAGAGGCGGGCCGCGATGATTCGCAGCGTGCAGACTATGCGTTCCAATTGTGTACGTCGCGACAACCGACAGCTGAAGAACGCGCGGTGGTCCTCGATTTGTTGCAATCACGACGGAAACGTCTGGCCGACGGTTGGCTGAATCCACGTGATATTGTCACCGGCGATTCTGCGAAGCTGCCCGAATTGCCGCCCGAAACCACACCGCAAGATGCGGCCGCCTGGACGCTGACAGCTCGTGTCCTGCTAAACCTCGACGAAACGATCTCAAAGAAATGAAAGTGATTGTTTCCCTCAACGACGGGGGCAGCAATCCTTGGAAATTGTCCTTAAACACAATCGTGAGACCCTCAGATGAATTTGACGCAACAACTGCAGCAAGCCCAGGCGCAACTGCTGACTCGTCGCTGGTTCCTGCGAGATTGTGGAATCGGGATGGCGGGGATTGCCGCGACTTCGCTGCTGGCCGGTGAAAAACCAGCACGTGCCGCCGCGACCGAGAATCACTTGGCCCCACGTCTGCCGCCGCTGCCGGCGAAGGCCAAACGCGTGATCTACATCTTCCAGGCTGGCGCACCGAGTCAGTTGGAATTGTTTGACAATAAGCCTGAACTGACCAAGCGCGACGGACAACTGCCGCCCGCGGAACTGCTCAAGGGCTACCGAGCGGCGTTCATCAATCCCAATTCCGCACTGTTAGGCCCGAAATTCAAATTCGCCAAGCATGGTCAATGCGGCATGGAATTAAGTGAAGTTCTGCCGCATACGTCTAAGATCGTGGATGATCTGTGTCTGATCCGAACGATGAACACCGAAGCCGTGAACCATGCACCGGCCCAGATCATGATGAATTCGGGTTCGCAACAGTTTGGACGTCCCAGCTTCGGATCATGGACGCTCTACGGTTTGGGCAGCGAATCGCAGGACTTGCCTGGTTTTGTCGTTCTGACCAGCGCGAAGGGGACCAGCGGCGGTGCCAGCAACTATGGTTGTGGTTTCCTGCCGACGACTTACGGCGGCACTCCGTTTCGCAGTGCCGGCGATCCCGTCTTGTATCTGTCGAACCCGGCCGGGATTGATACTGAAACTCAACGCGCTTCGCTGGATGCGCTCAGTCGATTGAATGATCAGGCATTAAAGTCGGATCACGACCCGGATATTTCGGCGCGGATTCAAAGTTATGAAATGGCCTATCGGTTGCAGTCGAGTGCCCCGGAATTGATGGATCTTGGCCAGGAAACAAAAGAGACGCTCGACATGTATGGCATCAAATCACCGAAGGATGCCAACTTCGCCCGGAACTGTCTGCTCGCCCGACGATTGATCGAACGCGGAGTCCGCTTTGTGCAACTGTTCCACGAGGCCTGGGACCAGCATGGGAATTTGACCGGTGGCGTGAAGCAAAATGCACTCGATACCGATCAAGCCAGTGCGGCACTGATTAACGATCTCAAGCAACGCGGGTTGCTGAAAGATACACTCGTCATCTGGGGCGGCGAGTTCGGACGAACACCAATGGTGCAAGGCGGCAACGACGGTCGCGATCATCACAATCGCAGTTTCAGCCTCTGGCTGGCCGGAGGTGGTGTGAAAGCCGGATATACCCACGGTCAGACGGATGAACTGGGTTTCAACGTGGCGACCGGCTCAGTTCATGTGAACGATTTGCACGCCACGTTGTTGCACCTGTTGGGATTCGACCATACGCAACTCACGTATCGTTTTCAGGGACGCGACTATCGATTGACCGACGTCCACGGTCAAATCGTCAGCGAAATTCTGGCCTAGCCCGTTATTCGTGGGTCGCCGGTTCGGCTTGGCAGACACGATTACGACCGCTGGATTTGGCCTGGTATAGGGCTTTGTCCGCGACGGCGATCAGCATTCCCGCCGCAGTGGCATGTTGCGGGCAGGCGGCTACTCCCAGGCTGATCGTGAGATTCAGCGACGTGTGCTGAACGTGAATCTTCTTCGTTTCGACGGCCGAACGAATCCCCTCTGCCAGCCGGAACGCTCCGGCCAGTCCCATGTTGGGTAATAGGATGGCGAATTCTTCGCCGCCATAGCGAGCGACGATACTGTTTTCTCCCATACGCAACCGCGACACCTGCTCTGAAAGCACGCGAGCGGCTTCGCGCAGCACATGATCACCGCCCTGATGACCGAATCGATCGTTATAGGATTTAAATCGGTCCAGGTCCGCGAGGATCAACGAACAAGTTGACGATTCACCTCGCTGCACGCGTTCCATTTCGGCTTCCAGCAGTGCATCGAACGATCGGCGATTCACAAGGTCCGTCAGGTGGTCGTGTCTCGCTTGCCGTCGAATCGTGGCCTCTTCAAAAACTCGTCGCAGCGTTTGCGAGAGCATTTCGGCTCCGAATTCGATTAACTTGCGATGGCTTTCCAACGAATCATTGGGCGTCTGTCGCGTGAGACAAAGAGCGCCCAGCACACGTTGGTTCACACGGATGGGAACGGTCACTGACGATGCGATCAGCAGCTCGACTTGCAACTGATTCGGCCCGACATTGTCAATCGGATTACCGAGTTCGGACTCGATGGCGAAATGGGCCAACGATTGTTCTTGACGATGCCACTCCGATTCCAGACTGGGGGGCAGCGGTCGACCACATTGAACGATCGGCTGCAGCTTCTCGCCGGCACGACGAGCGACGAAATAGATGGCCACCCGATCGGCTTGCACCATTTCGCCCAGTCGTGTTGCGAATTGTTCCAGAGTTTCAGTTGGTTCATCGGCTTCGGAATCGATGATTCCTCGTAATTCCAGCATATCTCGCGTAGAACGCAGTTCATGCGATTGTTGTTCGATCGTCAGCAATTGATGCCAGCGGAGCCCCATTTTGCGTGCCGTTCGCTGCATCAGCTTTCGTTGTTCGATTTCTGTCAGCGAGTGCTCTTCGAACCGTGATGACACGGATGCTTGAGGCCAGGCCGTTGGAGTGATCAGTACTGCAAGAAGTTCCGTACCGTGAACAAACCCGGTCAGATAGAGTTGTTTGAATCGTTTGCGATCTTGAGGGGCCAGGCACTGAAACAGACCGGTGGTGTCGCTTGCCTGTTGAATCACCAACGGATTTTCTGTTTTCAGGCGGTCAACCAGCTCTTCCGAGATCTGCCATCGGTCGAGGAATCGTTTCGACAGCCCTGGTGCCGTCGTTGGACAAACAGGGTTTGGACCCGTTCCCAAAACGACGGCGAAATCCTGGGGCGAAGGTGTGATTTGCCTCAAAAGAGCTGCCAGCGAGTTCCCAATTGTCTCAGCAGAGAATAATTCGCCGGTGAGCTGATCTGCCAATTGATCGCTCAGACGCTCGCGATTCAGTCGCAGAATCTCGGCTTCCAATCCCGAGACGATTCGCTCGCTCAATGGACCGTCAGAATCGTCCGGCGTTTTTCGAGCCAACCAGACGCCGCTGAAAAAACTGCAGGCGCCAGTTAACACGACACCCCCGATCATCGGTGCAATCGAGTCAAAAGCCAGTAGGGTTGTCGTCATATTTCTCAGTTGCGGATGGCACCGGCGTGAAACCACTCAGTGTGATTCTTAGTCTAAACACCAAGAGAGACCAGTTGGCAACGGAGTTTTTTTGGTTCCCAATGGCTTCTCAGCGAAAGTCAATTCAGCGAAGCGATTCGATCGGTGATATCGAGTTGTCCGTGATGTGGCAAAACGGCACCATTTCTATTTGCGCGATGGAGCGGGAAAAAAACGTCCGCTTTTCGCAGCAGTTCTCGACAATCGTCCAAGTGGTTTCGAGGAAATTCCCCCGACCGAAATCGACGCGGCCAAACGCGTTGGAACGCGTCTCGTTTGTGCCGTTCCCTTCAGGAACGAAGTGACGATTACCTGATGATTTTCAGGTGCGGCAAAGCGCGAATCAACTCGCGGATACCGGCTTCGGTCACGCGGGTTTCTCCCAGTTCCAGTTTTGACAACTGGCTCAGGCCACGCAGTTCCATTAATCCCGCATCGGTGACGGCCGTTTTTTCCAGTTGGATCCAAGTCAATCCTTTGATGGCAGCCAATTCTTTCAACCCGGCATCGGTAATCCCGGTTTGACCGACCCAGACTTCGGTCAGATTCTGCAGGTCCTTAATCTCTCGCAGATCGGCGTCCTGAAAAGACCGATTTCCATAAAGATCGATCCGCCGCAGGCTGCGAACCTCGCGTAGTTGTTTAATTCCTGCACCACTGACGCCCGTCTCGCGCAGATCCAGGCGAGCCAGTACTCTCAGGCTTCCCAATTCTTTCAGGCCGGCATCGGAGATCTTTGTCGCATGCAGTCCCAGAGTAATCAGTTTCGGGTGTTGGCCGATTTCCTTCAAACCGGCATCGGTTACGGCGGTCTCGCCGACCCACAATTTGTGCAGCTTCTTCAGCGTTTGCAATTCGGGTAATCCGGCGTCGGTGACCTTTGTCCCTTCGATGTCGAGATTTGTCAGCGTTGTCAATTTGCGGACTTCCTTCAGTCCGACATCACTGACAGCAGTCTCTCGCACGTTCAGTTCCGTCAGTTCATTCAGGCCAACGATCATTTTCAGTCCGTCGTCGGTGATCGCCGTCTGTCCCACAAACAGCCAATGCAAGCGATGCAGTTGCCCGAGTTCTTTCAATCCGGCATCGGTGAGAGCCGTCTTCCAGAGAAAAATCCGAGTGAGTTTTTTGATTTGTCCCAAACGCGCCACCGCAGCATCGGTCACTCGTGTTCCACCTAACGCTAATTCCATCAACTCGGGAAGTTCGAGCAGCTCATTCACCACGGCATCGGTGATTGGATTCTCGTTGAGAACCAGTCGGGACAAGCCGCGAAGTTGTTTGATCTTCTTCACGCCGGCATCCGTAATCCCGGCATTTTCGAGTGTCAAATCGGTGATGTAAGGTAGCGCCACGATCGCGTCGAGACTGGCATCGTCGATTGACACATGATTCAGTTCAAGTTTCCTTAAATCATTGAACGAACCCAATAGTCGCAGTTCCGCCAGCGTCGGTGCCGTGGCCCCTGCAAACGAGACACTACTGACCGGACGCTGGGGAAGCTTGTCGTTCCAATCGAGTATTGCGCCCCGTCCAATGAGAACCTTAGCGGCTTCCGAATCGGTCATTGTTTCCGCGGCGTACGCGAATTGGCTGCCAATCACCACCACGGCGAGCAACCAGAACGATTGATGAGACGTCAATTCCCTGCTCCTCAAGACATCGCTGGTCAACTTACAAAAGACAAGTGGGCATCGTAACCGGAGATTGGGAAGGTGACGATCGAATCGGCACTCGGGGGATTCGGCTCTTGGGTCGCTCGCGAAAATGACTTGCTCACGGCTCGATTCGAGCAGGACGTCACGGCGGCCCATTTTCGTTTCCTCCAGTCCCACAAAATCGGTCGGGGGTCAGTACAGGTCATTTCCGCGGAGTGATACCATCGTGGTCTCCAACAATCAAAACAGAAGACTTCGCAAAAGCAAAAGGCTCGTACGATGACGGTTCGATTATTTTTGTCGGTGTTGATCGGGACCATGGCTTTTGCAAATTGTGCCATTGAACTCGTTGCCGCCGAGGCGAATGCATCGCTCGAAGTGGTGTTGCAGGACGAATTCGACAAGCTGCCGGCTGGCATGTTGAATAAAGTGTTGTGGGCTCGGGCCGAATATCACTACTTGCCCGAATGTGCTCCCAAAGGACCGTGGACCGTTACTGCGTACAGTTCGAGCATCGGTTCACAGCGTGCCTGGAAAGTGGTCGAACATCTTGGCCGGAAATCGCTGCTGCAGGGCTACACGTCGGAATCGGAAAAACACACGCTGCCGATGGTCGTCGCTGGAGATCCGTTGTGGCAGGACTACGTCCTATCGGTCCGATTCACGCCATTGGCCGGCGGTGCGCGTAGCGGCTGCGTCTTTCGTTATCAGAATGACCGATGCTATTACTTCTTCGGAGTTGAAGGGCAACAGGCCGTACTGAAGATGATTCGGCACGAAACCGCGTTCCGGACCCCGTTCGAGCAGACCCTGGCGAAGCAGGATATTGCCTGGAAACCAGGAGACGAATTATTGGCCGAGATTTCGGTGACAGGTTCGAAGATCAAAAGTCGTGTGAACGGGTCACCGTTATTCGAGTGCGATGACAGCACCTATGGAACAGGCAAGATCGGATTGACCGCCAATCGGCTGACCCGCTTTCAGTCGGTCCAAGTGCAAATGACGTCGGCTGACAAGCACGTAACGGATCAGCGAATCCAACACCGCGTGGCGGAAGAGACGGCGCTCGAAGCTCAACTGCCTCGCATGAAGTTCTGGAAGAAAATCGAGTTCAAAGATTTTGGTGTGGGCCGGAATCTGCGGTTTGGAGATTTAAATCACGATGGCCAGATCGATGTGTTGGTCGCTCAGATCGAGCATCACGGCCCGAAAGATCAATTCAGCGAAGTCAGTTGTCTCACAGCGATGACGCTCGACGGTACCATTCTCTGGCAGATCGGCGAACCTGATCCTTGGAAGGATCATTTGACGAACGATGTCGCTTTGCAGATTCACGATCTGGATGGTGACGGGCTAACGGAAGTCATCTACTGTAAAGATCAGGAATTGATCGTAGTTGAGGGAGCGACGGGCAAGATTCGCAAGAAGGTTCCCACGCCCGCAGCCGTAGCCGGACCGAAAGCCACGCCAAAATACCCTCGCATTCTGGGTGACTCGCTCTTTTTCGCCAATTTGGGAGGAACTGGAAGAGCCGACCATCTGATTCTGAAAGACCGCTATACGAACTTCTGGGCGATCACTCCGCAGCTGGAAACGATCTGGCATGGGACTTGTCAGACTGGCCACTATCCCTATGCCAAGGACATCGACGGCGATGGCCGTGATGAATTGTTCGTAGGTTATTCGATGTTTAACGCCGATGGTTCCAAGCGATGGTCGTTGGATTCGGTGGTCAAAGACCATGCTGACGCGGTGGCCGTGGTCGATCTTCATCCCGAATCGCCGACCGAGCCAAAAGTGCTGTGTGCGGCCAGCGACGAAGGCTTCTATCTCGCCGATCTCAAGGGCACAATTCTACGGCGACATCGGGTTGGTCATGTGCAGAATCTGACCGTAGCCAACTTCCGCGACGATTTGCCGGGGCTCGAAATCCTGACCATGAACTATTGGGGCAATCAGGGAATTACCCATCTGTATGACGCAGCGGGCGAAAATTATCTTGAGTTCGAACCGTGCAATCACGGCAGCCCGATTCTACCGCTGAATTGGACCGGTGGATCGGAAGAATTCTTCGTTGTGTCAGCCAATGTCGAACAGGGCGGTGTCTACGATGGCCGCGGTCGCCGTGTCATGAAGTTCCCGGCAGACGGGCATCCGGATATGTGCTACATGGTGCTGGATGTCACGGGCGATTCTCGCGACGAACTGCTTGTCTGGGATCCGTTTGAACTTTGGATCTATACACAAAGCGATGCTCCGCGCACACAGCGCACTTACCGACCCACACGAAATCCACTGCACAATTTCTCGAACTATCAGGCGACGGTTTCGTTGCCGGGTTGGTCGGCCGAGTGATCGCCGAAACGCGGTCTCAGACGTCCTGACAGGCACTCGGCGAATCATGACTGGCGATGAGCGGCTTTGGCCAGCGATTGAGTGAATTCGCCGATCTGTCGCAGGACCGCGTCGGTCTTCGAAAGATCTCCCGTCAGCGCTTCGAGGTGCTTGACGATGGCTGAGCCCACGATCACTCCGTCGGCCAGCCCGCGCAGATGTTCGATCTGATCGGCAGCACTGATGCCGAATCCGACGGCGAGTGGCAATGTGGTCTGTGAGCGAAGCGACTTGAGCATCTCGGCCAGATGAGGGGCCAGTTCCTTCCTGACGCCGGTTGTCCCGGCGACTGCGATGCAGTAGACAAACCCTGTGGCCTGCTTGAGAATCTTAGCTGCGCGATCGGGCGGAGTGGTGGGAGCGATCAGCTGGATCAGGTCCATCTGTTGTGTCGCCATCAATTTCGCAAAACCGGCCGCTTCGTCGCCGGGCAAGTCAGGCACGATCAGTCCCGCAAACCCGGAATGTTGAGCCTCTTTCACAAACGCATCAACTCCATGACGAAAGATGATCGCGTACGAGACCATGCCCACCAGCGGCGCGGAGATCTTCTTGCTCACGCCGGCGATCGTCGTAAAGATGTCCTTCAGTTTAACCCGATTGTTCAGCGCACGCGTATACGAGGCTTGAATGACGGGACCGTCGGCAATCGGGTCGCTGTACGGAAAGCCGACCTCGATCAAGTCTGCACCTGACCGGGACAATTCTTCCAGCAGACGGCCAGTTGTCGCCAGATCGGGGTCGCCCGCCGCGATAAACGGCATAAACGCCATGCGCTGCGACGACTTCAAAGCGGAAAATGTGGCGGAGATACGAGAGACTTCAGGCACGATTAGCTTTCACGAGGATCGGAAGAAATTCTGTCAGGCACGCATTGATCAGCCGGCGATCAAAGCTCTTGACCTGTCAAGCGAGCCACTTCATTGACATCTTTATCGCCACGGCCAGAGAGGCAGACCACGATGATGTCCGAGGCCGGTCGTTGTTTGGCTCGATCAAGGGCATAAGCGATGGCGTGCGAACTCTCGAGTGCAGGAAGAATTCCCTCGGTGCGAGCAACATGCCTGACGGTTTCCAGGGCTTGCTGGTCGCCAATGCTGACATAGCGGACACGACCGGTGTCCTTCCAATAAGCATGCTCGGGGCCGACGCCGGGATAATCGAGACCGGCGGAAATCGAGTGCACATCGGCCGTCTGGCCATCTTCATCCTGCAGGACGTAACTGTATGTTCCGTGCAGGATGCCTTTGTTTCCGTGAGTCAACGTACTGGCATGATCGCCCGGCTTGGGACCTCGACCGCCCGCCTCGACACCCGTCAATTCGACGGCGATATCGTCGACAAACGGATAGAACATCCCGGCGGAATTCGAACCACCGCCGACGCACGCGACTACTTCGGTGGGCAGCCGGCCGGTTGTTGTCAGGCATTGTTCACGCGTTTCTTTGCCAATCACCGACTGGAAATCGCGGACAATCATGGGGAACGGATGCGGTCCGACGACTGATCCCAGGATGTAGTGCGTGTCCTCGACCGACGCCATCCAGTCTCGCATCGCTTCATTGATCGCGTCACGAAGGGTTCGCGAGCCGCTGGTCACCGGGCGAACTTCAGCACCCATCGTGCGCATGATGAACACATTCAGCTTCTGGCGTCGGATGTCTTCCTCGCCCATATACACGACACAAGGAAGTCCGAACCGGGCACAGGCCGTGGCGGTTGCGACACCGTGCTGGCCGGCACCTGTTTCGGCGATCACACGAGTCTTACCCATCCGCAGGGTCAGCAACGTTTGACCAATCGTATTATTGATTTTGTGAGCGCCCGTATGGTTCAGATCTTCTCGCTTGAAGTAAATCTGCGCCCCGCCGCATTCTTTGGTCAACCGCTCGGCGAAATACAGCGGATTGGGTCGACCGACGAATGTTCGCATCAATCCGTCGAGTTGCTGATGAAACGCCGGATCGGCCTTGGCTTTGGCATACTCGACCGTCAATTCTTCCAGAGCATGCATCAACGTTTCGGGGACGAACCGCCGACCAAATTCGCCGAAACGCCCCTCCGCATCGGGAACGTGCGAAGTGGCCTTGATCAATGATGAGGACGGAGAAGCGGGCGAAGCAACGGACATAGTCAACTTTCACAGAGCAATTCAGGAACGCTTGCATCAAATTCTGGTGCGACCGACGTCACAGGGAGGCTTGTGTTGCAGGCCAGCAGGGAAAGCCCCCGACAGGATCAGGTGTGCCGCCTGTTATAAAGCCACAGACCGGTCAATCCGGGGCGTTTCATGGTCGGTCACGGGACTCCCCATTCGGTTCACGATTGTAGCTTCGGCCGCCACCGGAAGCCACGTTCGCAATTTTTAATGCCGGTCGCTGCGAATGGTGACTTTTGCATGGGGGGCAAGAGGACGCCAATTGAAATTTTTCTGGCAGGACTTTCGCTCTGGAATTCCGCATTACAGAGATGCCTCTGTGACGACGAACAGCACCCGTAGTTCAATCGGATAGATTCTTTGCGTATCACATCTCGTTTTTATGTAACGTGTTGTGACTTTTTTTGTGGTATTGAAATTCCAGACTTTTGTACGATTGAGTGCCGTTTCTGGTCAATTTGGTGCCAGTAAAGTGCCAAGTGACTGGATGCGTTCCGCAGATCGGGGATGTCGCAGACGTCTTCCAGTACGGCACAAGCAAGGACCGCCATCGTCGATTCATCTGATCTCAATGAAAATCGACGCGGATGATGTTGGCAAAGCAGTCGCGAATGTCCGCATCCAAGTTCCAACTCACTTTCTGCCTCGCGATGTCCACGCTGAGTACGTCCAAGGCCCGGTGACAGCTTCGTCCAGGACGAAAGTCGTAACTGAAATCCAGAAAGTCCTCTTCGTAAATGCATTCTCGCTCTGAGTCTGGACCAGTACCGACTGAGAGGCGTTCTCTTTGGCCCAGGACTTTCACCAGGTAATGGAAATTCCACACTTACGCAGCGAACTGAATTCCGCTTGACCGTTTCCGACATCACGACAGACTCCCAGATGGAGTATCCGTCATGAAGGTGTCGCGTGCCGGGGAAACCTTGTGTTGCGATGCCAATTCGCTCACCGTCTTCAGACCACGAATCGCATCCAAAGCCACCTTCGCCTTTAAGGCTCCATCAAATATCCGCCGCTGCCGAGGCATCGTTCTGTCTCCGATCATGGCATCGCCACGATGCTTCTTGTTTTCACCTTCTCAATGCCGTTTTCCATCTATCCCGGTGGTCCGAAAAACGGGGTCCACTTCACCCGATACGGCGACTCAGGTGTGATTGACCTGTCACAACTCTCATGGGATGCTCTGAAAAACTCTGTCTGAGGCGGTCCTGTCTTTCGGAGTCGTTCGCCTCGGAGTGAATTTCATCACTGGGTGTCTATTGCATTCACCGCCCCCATATCCCTGCCAACTGTTCCGCTCGATCGACGATGTGAATGCCGACGAATGGCGAGCCGTCTGCTGTCGCTCTGCGAACATGTACCTCGACCCACGGTTTCTCAAAGTCGTGGAACTATCGTTCGCCGCCGACTCACAGTTTTGGTATGCCGTGATCCGCGACGAAAGCGATCAGCCAGTCGCCGTGGCCTGCTTTTCTCGATACCGCGTTGATGTCGCGATGATGGCACCTCCCCTCATCCAGAAATTTGTCGCCAATATCCGCTGTATCTGGCCGCGTTTCTTCCAATTCCAGATGCTGTTCTGCGGGCTCCCGCTCAGTAGTGCCGCTTGTTATCTGGCCATGGATGATCGAGCGGATCATGATCGAATTCTTGCGAGCCTCAACGAAACGGCGATGGGAATCGCCCGACAGATCGGTGTCCGTTTGATCTCGTTCCAGCAGTTCTCGCCGGCGCTCGCCATGAAATTGGATGGGCTGATTCGTTATGGCTTTCGCAAAGCGCGAAGCAGCTACAATTACGAGCTACACGGGGAATTCGCCTCGTTTACAGATTACCTTGCCACTCTGAAAGGCGATACACGATGGCGCATTCGTAGAACTCTGCGCCGGTTCGACGACGCGGGGCTGACCTGTGAACAGATCCGAGGCCGCGACGGAGCCGATCGCTATTTTACTCCTGAAGTTTATCAGTTGTATTTAAACGTATTGGACCAGGCCAAAGTCCGTCTGGAGTGCAAACCGATCCGCTTTTTTCAGGAACTGGCTCGTCAATTCCCTGACGAATCGTATTTCACCTTCGCGCGACAAAACGAACGCATTGTCGGATTCTGTTGCGGCCTGGCGAGCGGCCACCAGTACTCGCTGCTTGTCGTGGGACTCGACTATTCGATCAATCGCGAGACGAACCTGTATTTCAACTTAGTCTACCGCATGATGCAGCAGGCTCTGGTTCCCGGAGTGAATTTGCTGCACTTCGGTGCGACGGCCGACGAGTTCAAACAGCGGCTCGGTTGCCGCGGAAGCTGGTTGTCGATTTACGTCAAGGCATCGAAACCGGTCGCACAACTGGTGCTCAATCGACTGTTTGACAAGCTGTTCGACACTCGCGACAGCACAAATGCGCCTCCGCCATCGGGAACACACTGAATTTGTTTGTTGTCAGAAGCACAGGCCGTAAAACAGTCACGCGAATGTGGGATCAGCGGCATTCAGTCAGAGCAATATCGACATTGGGTTGCTGTTGTCATGTAATTGCATTGCAACTGAACGAAGCGCCGTACCCGACAGATCGTCCTCTTGCCCTCGAATTTCAGGACCAGATGACCGAACTTCTTCGGGAACACAAGGGCGAGCGGCAATATCTGTCGGTCCATCACCCGGACGGACCGAACGAGCGCGAGGACGCTCTGGATCGCACCGCTCTGGCGCTTCTGGCCTCTGTAAACTGACTACCACACGCACACGGTTGATGGCATCAGCTGCCACAACTCGGTCGAACCGTGTGATCCGGGGAACTACGTCGGCAATTGGACGTGCCTGAGCTGCAACATTGGTGGCGGCTCGTCCAGCACCTTCCGATCGATGGAGGAAACCCTCACGCACGCGAAGATTGATCTCGCTGGTCACCACGGCAACACGCACAAGATGGCCAAGAACTGAGGCCGGACAGGACAGCATGGCCAAACTGTTCGGGAAGTCGCTTACGTTGTTTTTCGTCTCCGTTGGGAACAGGGAAGGTGCTGAACATATCCAAGATGTCCATCGGTTATTCATGAAGACGGGGGCGTCCTCGAGTCGAGCGTCGCCCGCCGCCACACTCGGCCCCACTGATGTCGTTGAACCCGGGCCGATCGCCGTTGCTTCCGGCAGGCTCGTTCTCGCTCATTTCAAGATTTCGGCGACGACGGCTTCGTCTGACAGCGAATCATTCACCAACGTCAGTTTTCCTTTGGCGGCCTGATACACCTGTTTCAGCGCGCTCAATTCCTGAGCGGGAACATCTTTCACACCAAAGACCGCTAAGGGACTGGGGGCTGCCAGGGCCGCTAATCCGCCGATGCCACCATATTTCAAACCGCCTGGCAGCATGCGCGGATCGCTCAGCGTCGTCACTGTGCTAAAACCAAAGCCTTGCAGGTCGGTGGCGCAGCGATCGATGGAATCTCCCGCTACGGCACGGGCCAGTAGGACCCAGAGTCCTGCCTCGCCCGTCCCAACGAGTTGCTGTTTTGTCAAATGGGGATACCAATGAAGCCCTCCGATGACCGTCAAAATGTCGTGTACTCGTTCGGCCAATAGCGGACGGTTGTAGCCAAAGGTGTAGCCGGCAAAGGATTCGTTCACCTTCGGGGGTGACGCCGGTTTCGTGTCGTCGGCCAGAAATTCACCTGTTTGGAATAAATCGGCGGAAACCACTGCTCGACCCGCTTCCAGCAATTTCTGCACGGCCGTCGTCGGTCGTCCATGCTGATCAAACAGATGCTTCTTGCCAGCTCCGTCGAACCAGAGCACCGCGACACCATTAAAGTTCGCGGGGATCAGGGCGATCATCGGAATTTGTTCTGTGGCCTGACGCCGGCTGACTGCGATCTGAACCAGTTTGTAATTCCGTCCCGCTGTTTCCACGAACGGCGTCGTGCCCACCACGGTCTCTGTCGGGGGCACACCGCTATCGAGCATGACCCGAGCGGCAGCTCCCACGACGCGCTGATATTCCGCGAGGCCCGCGGCGTCACGAGGAAGCAGTTCAGTGAATTGTTCGTCAGATGTTCGCGTCAAATACGATTTGACTTGCCAGACATCCGCAGCGTCAGCCGGGCGAGGGTGTTCGGTGTCGAAAACACTCAGTTCCACTGGTGTTAGAGGAACAAAGTCACGCTCCACCACCGGTTCTGGCACTCCCAGTTTCAAGTGCTTGTTGAACCAGCCATACATCATCTCGCGAGCCACCTGATTGTAGTTGTGGCGGAACTTTGGAAAGGCCTTGGCGTGGACCAGTTCGGGATGGCCATATAGCCCGTAGACTTTCTTTAAGTCTTGCAGCGGTTTGTTTTCGACGCCGATCGTCCAGTCATCAGCACCCGACAGTGCCATCGGTTTGGGGGCGAAGACGGCGGCCAGTCCAACATTGTTGGTTCCAATTCGCAGGTAACAACAATTCTCACAGACGCAGCCACCTTGCATATTGTCTGACACCATCACGGCAGGAAACGCCACGGTTGGTCGCGAGTCGATGGCACCCAGAATGAATGTCTGTGTGCCGCCTCCGCTTTCCCCCGTAACCCCGATTCGACTGGTGTCCACTTCCGGGAGTGAAACGAGAAAGTCGAGAGCGCGAATCGAATTAATTGTTTGCAGACCCATGGACTGCTGCAACCGCAGAGTCGCTTCGACGTCGCT
The DNA here is from genome assembly GCA_903871875.1 of uncultured Schlesneria sp. Lineage (GTDB taxonomy): Bacteria > Planctomycetota > Planctomycetia > Planctomycetales > Planctomycetaceae > Schlesneria. The sequence goes on along the minus strand of CAIQIR010000047.1, from coordinate 45,616 downwards.
GAACCCGGCGGCATGCGGGACCGGCTTGCTGTCGCAGTATCCCACCATATCGTAGTGGAACACGGTGCAACCCATTCGCGCCAGTCCGACCATCCGCGCCTGCATAAAGCATTTGGCGCCGGCCGCGAATTTTTCCGCTCCCTCATCCAGCGCGGCTTGGATTTTATTTGGCGGCTGTTCGATCATCCGTCCATTTTCCCAGTGACCATGCGGGCACAGTACGCCAGGAATTTTTCCATTGACGTTTTTCGGACGATAGAGATTCCCCGTGACGTAGTGACCGGGCAGGCTGGGGAGAAACACTTTTTCAATCGTGTAGTCATCCCGTTCGATCTTTCCGTGGACAACCGGAGCAAGAGGTGCCATCGGTGGCATGGGCCACAATCCCTGACCGACCAGGACACGTTCTCGCAGATCTTGCCGTTCCTTTTCCCACGCAGGCAAAGTCGCGGGCGGGGTCCAAGGATGAAATTTGTCATTCAGCAAACGAGGTGGTCCCAGCCGCGCGTCCGCCGGCAGTTGACCCGGTTCCAGGACGCGTGGCACAGCGGCCGTCGCCAGCGATTCGGGCACCAGCCCGACTGCCAGCGAGGCGGCGACCAGACAACAACCAACGGCTAACCAGACCACCACGACAGAACGCGCAGACGAACGATTCATAGTGCTTCCCAAAACCAAAGCGGCAAAACAATCTTGTGCCACACTAAACAGACATGAGCGTTGATGCAATTCAGCCGGGTGGCAACCGGTGACGAAGGCCAGCCCGCTCGTTGTTTACGTTCCTTGAGACTTGTACGATGAGCGGCATTGGAAAATTCCACAGTTGTCTTCAACTCGTGATTTCGATTTGCGGGAATGTGGTACGTCGAGTGACGTGGTTCGAGATGGGATGCAAGACGCCAGGTAACCAGGAACGGACATCATGAGTTGGTCGACGATAGGGATGCTGGTCGGTTTGACGGTTTGTGCCAGCGAAGTTCCGCAGCATGAAGCCGAACAGATTTTCCCGGTCAATACGCGGCAAACTCATGCACCAAGCATCGTCGAATGCGAAAACGGCGACCTGATTGCCTCGTGGTATCGAGGCACGGAAGGACCGGAAGAAGACGCGTCAATTCATGGAGCCCGCAAACGGAAAGGTGACACGAAATGGAGCGATCCTTTTCCGCTGGTCGATCGAAAGGGATTCGGCGATTGCAATACCTGCATGATGATTGACGGTCAGAAGCGGCTTTGGCTGTTCTGGCCCACGATCATTGGAGAATCGTGGGAATCGGCATTGATGAACTATGCGGTGTCGACCAACTATACTCAGGACGGTCCACCGCAGTGGGACCGTCTGGAAATCATGCTACTGAAGCCGGCCGATTTCAAAGCGGAAGTCTTGGCGCTGTTGGGTGATCAGAAGATTAAGCCACCGCGCGGTGCAATGGCCGTCGGTGCAGATCCCCAGCGAGCCAAGCTGGACGACCCACTCTATCAACGGCTGGGCTGGGCACCGCGATGCAAACCCACGGTCTTGCCAACGGGCCGAATTCTGCTGCCGCTGTACACCGATACCTGGGCGATCTCGATCATGGCGGTAAGCGACGACGCCGGATCAAACTGGTATGCCAGCAAGCCTTTGATTGGTTTCGGAAATATTCAACCCTCGGTCCTGCGTCGAAATGACGGAACGCTGGTGGCTTACATGCGCGAGAATGGTGGCCGACGTCACGTCCGTGTTTCGGAATCCACTGACAACGGGATCACCTGGGGGCCGGTCGGTGAAAGCGATTTGCCCAATTACGGCAGCGGACTGGACGCTGTCCGTCTGAGCAACGGTCATTGGTTGATCGTGAACAACGACAACGGACGAGTCAGCCTGGCCGTCTCGATTTCGGAAGATGAAGGCAAAACCTGGAAATACACTCGCCACCTCGAACAGCACGCCGGCGGACGATATCACTACCCGGCAGTGATCGAAGGACGTGATGGGACGATTCACGCCATTTACAGCACCTTTATCGCGCCTGATCCTGCGACCGCCAAACCAGGCCCCAACGGCAAGATTCCGGAATTTGTCGACAAGGGAATCAAGCACGCGGCGTTTAACGAGGCCTGGGTCCGTGTCCAGGATTGAACCGTCGGTGGATCACATGGGGTCTGCCCGCGATCTTTTTGTTCGAACGCTCAGGGGCTTTATGCAGAACTTGATGTCATGAATACCGCTTCGTCCATGTCACTGTCTGGGTGGAAATCGGCGCTTGTGTTGTGCCCGCGATTGACATCCCCTGTTGGACTGGTCAAATAGATCGGCTTTGATGCGTCTGCCATGAACTGATCGTCGGGCCGCTGGCTCCAATGCGAAGGGATATCCCATGCTGACGCTAAGTGATCGGTCGTCGTCAGGACAAGAGCCCAACCGTCGCAGCTTTCTTCGCGCGGGTGCACTCGCTTGGGGTGGTTTGACGCTGTCGGATGTGCTGCGGTTACGCAGTGCGTCGGCTGCCACAGCGACCAGGCCGAAATCGGTCATCATGATTCACCTGACCGGTGGGCCGTCACATCTCGACATGTTTGACATGAAGCCATCGGCACCGACGGAATATCGCGGGGATTTCAGTCCGATTGCGACCAATGTTCCGGGCATGGAAATCTGCGAATTGATGCCACTGCAGGCGCGCATCGCGGACAAATTTACGATTCTTCGCGGTGCTCAGATTGCTAACCTGCACACCGGCAACATGTTTTACAGCGGATTCCCCTGGCAGGAATCGCCTCGTGCTTCGGTCCCCGGCGAATCGCGTCGCCCGGCATTGGGATCGATTGTCAGTCGCTTGCGGCCAGGATCTCGCGAAATCCCTCCGTATGTCAGCATCGAAAATCAATTTGATTGGGAACGGTCCTACTACCTCGGTGCGGAACATGAACCGGTTCGAGTGGGTGGTTCCACCCCGCGGGAAGCGATCGACAATTGGGGCCGGCATCAACAGTTGCCCGTCATTCGGTTACAGCATCGACAAAATCTACTGCACGATCTGGATGTCGTCCGGCGGAATCTTGAGTTGGGAGAAGCCGCCCACGGAATCGACCAGTTTCAGCAGCGGGCATTGGACATCGTCACTTCCAGTCGCGCCCGTTCGGCATTTGACCTGGAACAGGAATCGAAGGCTGACAGGGAACGCTACGAAGCAGGCAATTATCGACACGGCCCGCATCCCGGACGGTCGCTGTTGTTGGCCCGTCGGCTAATTGAAGCGGGTGTCTCGGTGGTGACGGTGGCCGTCCATGGATGGGACACCCACGCCAGCAATTTTTCCTCACTTCGTAACATGCTGCCTTTGCTCGATCGTGCCGTTTACGCGCTCGTCACCGATCTCGCCGATCGTGGCCTGCTGGACGACGTCGCCATCGTGATGGGAGGCGAGTTTGGACGCACACCGCGAATTGGTGATCAGACTGCTGATGGTCGCGGACATTGGCCCGAAGCAGGTTTTCTTTGGGTTGGCGGTGGCGGCCTGAAAACCGGCCAGATTGTTGGAGCGACCGATGATCGTGGTGAAGCCGTGATCGGCAAACCGATTGGCATGAAGTCGGTTTTGGCGACGATTTATAAACTGCTCGGCATCAATCCCGCGATGACCTTTCTGGACCATCGTGGTCGGCCCCAAGTGATCCTGGATGACCAGGAACCGATCAGCGCCTTGTTTTGATTTCATGACGATGATGGGAGAGTTCGAGATGCAGGTGTTGGTGATCGATGTGGGCGGAACGCATGTCAAGCTTCTGGCGACGGGAGAGACAGAGCCGCGGGAATTCGTGTCCGGTCCGACACTGACAGCCGAAAAAATGGTCCAGTTGGTCAAAGACACCGCGAACGGCTGGAAATACGACGTGATTTCGTTGGGCTATCCCGGTCCAGCCCTGCGAGGGCGACCGGTCGGCGAACCCCATAATCTGGCCCCAGGGTGGATCGGCTTCGATTTCCAGACGGCGTTTGGCTGTCCTGTGAAACTGATGAATGACTCGGCCATGCAGGCTTTAGGTAGTTACGAAGGCGGAAAGATGCTGTTTCTGGGCCTGGGAACCGGCTTGGGGACAACGATGATTGTGGATGATATTGTGGAGCCGATGGAGATCGGCCATCTTCCCTATCGAAAGGCGACGTATGAGGATTATGTCGGCCTGCGCGGCCTCAAAAAGTTTGGCAAACGGAAGTGGCGACACTATGTGAACGACGTGGTGGTCCGTTTATTTGCAGCCGTCCAGGCGGATTATGTGGTGCTTGGCGGAGGCAATATTGCGAAGCTGAAGCAACTGCCCGACCATTGCCGTCTCGGTGAGAACACGAACGCATTTCGCGGTGGATTTCGCCTGTGGGAAACGAAAGAGAACCCACCGATTTCCGTTGCTGCGGTGGGACCTCGAGAGCAATTCTTAGAGGGACGGCACGCGGAGCAATGATTGCGGTGGCGATTCAGTGTGCGTTGTGTTCGTCTTGGGTCGAGACCGACGTGGAACGTTTGCTGCCTCGCTGCTGAATCAATTTCGCGACCAGGGCCGTCCAACCCGTTTGATGCATGGCACCCAGGCCCAAGCCGGTATCGCCGTCGAAGTATTCGGGAAACGCAACACAGTCTCGCCAGTGAGGGTCTTGCTGGAATTTCGTGATGGTTCCATTCAGCGGACGATTGCCTGACGTATCGCGCCGGAACAGGCTGATTAACCGGTCGGACAGGTCGCGTGCGACGTCCCACAAGTTTTTCCGGTTTCCCGAGCCGGTCGGACATTCGATCGTAAACTTGTCGCCATAGTAGAAATCAAACTTCTGCAGCGCCTCGATCAACAGATAGTTCACAGGGAACCAAACTGGTCCACGCCAATTCGAGTTGCCGCCGAACATTCCCGATCTTGATTCGGCCGGTTCGTATTCCAGCGTGTATGTCGTTCCACCCATCTCGAGTTGCACGGGGTGATCGCGGTGATAGCGGGAAACGGATCGCACGCCGTGAGGTGACAGAAACTCCTGCTCGTCCAGCATCCGAGTTAAGATCGCACGCAGTCGATCCACATTGACCAACGAGAACAACCGTCGGTCAGACTGGCCACATTGCGTTACCGAAGCGACCTGGGCGCACATTCCAGGTCGATGAGTCAAAAACCATTCCAGGCGACGAGCGAAATCCGGCAGCCGTTTCAGGGTATCGCACTCTACCGTCTCGATCGCTAACAACGGTATCAGGCCGACCATCGATCGGACACGAACGAAAAGAGACTCGCCGTCGCTCTTGTGAATCGCGTCGTAATAAAACTGGTCATCATTGTCCCACAGGTCGATCGCATCCTCGTGATGGGCCGCTGATCGATCATTCATCGCCCGAGAAATGTAGAAGAAATGTTCGAGGAATTTCGTGGCCACATCCTCGTAGGCCAGGTCTTCGCGAGCCAGCTCAATGGCAATCGCCAGCATGTTCAGGCAGTACATCGCCATCCAGGCCGTGCCATCGGACTGATCAAGATAGGCGCCGTCCGGCAACGGGGAACTGCGATTGAACAGGCCGATATTGTCGAGACCAAGAAATCCGCCCTGAAACAGACCATGTCCGTCTTTGTCTTTGCGATTGATCCACCAGGTGAAATTGATCAGCAACTTTTGGAAGACGCGTTCGAGAAATAATCGGTCACCCTGGCCGCGAATACGTCGTTCGATGCGAAAGACACGCAGGGCCGCCCAGGCATGTACTGGTGGATTGACATCACCGAATTGCCATTCGTAGGCAGGAACCTGTCCGGAAGGATGCAAAAACCACTCGCGTAGCATCAAGACCAGTTGGTGTTTGGCAAAATCGGGATCGACCAGCGCCAGCGAAATGGTATGAAAGGCCAGATCCCAGGCCGCGTACCAGGGATATTCCCAGGTGTCTGGCATGGAAAGAATGGCTTCGTTGGAAACATGCAGCCAATCATGATTGCGACCTTTCCAACGGGGCCGAGGTGGACTCGGATAGGTCGGATCACCGTTCAGCCATCGCAACACATCGTAGTTGTAGAATTGCTGGCTCCAGATCAATCCGGCGAAGGCCTGACGCTGGATGTTTCTGAGATCCTCCGATTCTTCTTTCGGGAATCGCGAATCGTAAAATGCATCGGCCTCGGCTTTCCTTGTCGCCATCAACGCATCAAATTCCGGGCCGAACTGCGGCGGTTTGGAATCAGCGGCCAGACGCAAGCGAAGCTCCAGACTCTGTCCGCCCGCGATCGTCACTGGCAGGACCATCGCGGCCTTGGTTCCCGTCTGAGCCGGATTAATCGCCTGACGTTCACCCTCGATCAAATAGCGGTGGAACGCATCTTTGACGTAGGGCGAGGCATTTACTGTTTCAAACAACCGAGCGAAGTTCGTCTCGTTTTCGGTGAATAGGATCTCTGGGACTTGAGCCTGATCAGTTATCTCGCAGGTCAGCGAATAGCGCCCCAATTCTGCGTGGATACATTCGATTGAACCGTTGTCACCCCGGCAGAGTTGTGGTTTGGCGGTTCCATGATCCCAACTCCAGGTATTGCGAAACCAGACATTGGGCAGCAGCCAAAGCGGCGCGGCATCGGGGCCTCGATTCGATACCGTTAATCGAATCAGCAGATCATCGGGTGATGACTTGGCATATTCCACCTGCACATCGAAGTAACGATCTTGGTCAAAGACTCCCGTGTCGATCAGTTCATATTCGGGAAGATCTCGACCACGTCGATTTGCCTCGACCAGTTGCTGATAGGGAAAAGCCGCTTGCGGGTATTTGTAAACGGCTTTCAGATACGAATGTGTTGGAGTCGCATCCAGGAAATAGTAGTACTCTTTGACATCCTCACCGTGGTTGCCTTCGGGCCCTGAAAGACCAAACGGACGCTCTTTCAACATCGAATCGCGCCCGTTCCACAGCGCCACGGAAAAGCATAGCAGTTGTCGCTGATCGCAGATGCCCAACAGACCATCTTCATTCCAGCGGTAGGCACGACTGCGGGCGTGGTCGTGGGGAAAGTAGTCCCAGGCCGAACCATCGGCCGAATAGTCTTCTCGCACGGTGCCCCACGCCCGTTGGGAAAGGTATGGTCCCCACAACTTCCAATTTGCTTCGGTCGACGGTTGCCGCAGGCGAGTCTCTTCTTCGGTCATGGACCACTCTTGCTGGGATTATTTGGTTTTGCGGACAAGATCGATCATCGGCTGGATGTTCTGTACAACCTGGGCTTCGATCAAATGCGGGCCCTTCTCGGCCAAGGCCCGCTCCAAATGTTGATGGAATTGCTCTGCCGTTGTGGCACGACTGGCAGACATGCCATGCCCCTCGGCAATCTTGACCCAATCCAGTGTCGGATTCTGCAGGGTCATCATCGATTGCATTTTTTCGTTGATGTCACCGTCGCGGACGCGTGCCAATTCGATTTCCAGAATCGCATAGTGATCGTTCTTGAGCAGAATAATGACGACATCTGCGTGTTCTTTGGCCAACGACCAAAGCGCCTGAACCGAATACATTCCGCTGCCATCAGCCTGAAGCGTGACGACCTGCCGATTGGGACAGGCCACTGCCGCCCCCAGCGAGAGTGGAAGTCCGCCACCGATCGCACCACCGCAGACCCCATACAAGTAATCGTGCGCGCGGGCTTGCTGTGTCCGTTGAAATATCGCCGCACCCATGGTGCAGCCTTCGTCCACCAAAATCGCATTCTCGGGCAGGAGCATGGCGACACTCTGCCCAATTGCATCATCGGTCAATGGTCCCGTCGGCGGAGCGGTTTTGGATCGAGCTTGGCGAAAGGTCGGTTGCGATACCGCTCCCGTTGACCTCGCCAAATCGGCCAGCGCGCCGAGGATGTCGTGTTCCGTCGTGGCCAGCACAATCACCTGGCAATTTTGGGGGACTTTGATGACCGGTCGGTTCTGGTATGCGAACGTTACCACCGGCAGCTGTGCTCCCACGAGGATCAACTGTTCATAAGGTTCGAAAAACTTCAGCGCCATTTCAGCGAAATAGGGAACCAGTGGTACCGGCGGTCGTCCTTCACCACGAGCCAGTCGTGACGGGAAGGTTTCGCCCATCAGGTCGGCACCCGTCTTCGCCGCGATCCGCCCGGCCCATTCCAGTCCTTCGCCATGGAGCGCACGACTGCCCAGCATGATGCCCGTCTTCTTGCCATTGGTCAGTAGTGCGGCGATCTGCCGAATGCTTTCGGCCGAGACCCTGATTCCTGGTATCGGTTCGGCCGGCGCGGGCGGTGCGATCGCGGGATCCCAATGGCAATCGGTCGGTGCGATGACAGTACAAATCTTTCCGTTCGCTGATCGGGCGTCGCGAGCGGCCAATGCACCAAGTACCGCCAGATCGCTGGCTGATTTGGCTTCCTGCGCCCAATGCGAAACGGTGCGGGCGAGATCAACAATCTTGCCATGGATGAATTCATGTTCGGGAAAATTACGCTGATGATACGTGGCATTTGCTCCCACAACATTCACCATCGAGCTGTTTGCACGGGCCGCATTCTGCAGATTGGCGATCCCGTTAGCGAAACCGCTGCCCACATGCAACAAGGTCAATGCTGGCTTGCCAGCCATACGGGCGTAACCATCCGCCGCACCAGTGACCGTGTTTTCTTGCAGGCAGAGTACCGATCGGATGTCGTTGGTCCGGCCGATCTCGTAGACCAGTTGCATCTCGGAGGTTCCGGGATTGGCAAAGCAGGTTTCCAATCCGCCTTCGACCAATGCCTGCAACAACGCTTGTGCGCCATTCATCGTCGAAGCTCCTTTCTCTAATGGACCCAAACTACGTCACTCTTTTGCGAAAGGCGAAGGCATTTGGCTCGCGCTATCCACCTCGGAAATCCGTTTGTTCATATCGAGAGATGCGACTGAAAAGGTTAACACAGACGCGGCTCTGTCGAAATCGCCGCAGTCGGGAATCTCGCTACAAGGACAACCTGTGTCGCAATGCGCGAGGTGCGCAACAAGTCCTTCGCGACTTCATCGCTAGACAGGTCTGCACCTGTCGAAGCTGTTACCAACGTGCCCGCCCCATGTTTTCCCCTGGCTTGCCGAGTATCATCCTGCCACTGCTGACCGACTCTAAATCAGGTACGAAGGAATCCACATGAACGTCCTGCTGTCTCGCCGTAAAGCACTCGCGTTTGTCTGGATGATCATTTGTGGCGGAATTTCTGTTCCGACCGTTGGTCACGGCGCCAGCGAGCCGAACTACGAAGTGGTGGTTGAGCATGACGTGTTGGTGCCGATGCGAGATGGAGTCAAACTGTCGACCGACATTTATCGTCCAGCGGTAAAGGGTGTGGTCCTCACCGAAAAAGTCCCGACGATTCTCCAGCGAACACCTTATGACAAGGAAGGCAAGGGGGACATCGCGATCGGCCACTTCTTCGCCGCACGTGGATATGCGGTTGTGATTCAGGACACTCGCGGCCGGTTCAAATCGGAAGGGGTCTGGCACATGCTGACCGACGACGGACCTGACGGCGCGGACATTTGCGAATGGATCGGCAAGCAGTCCTGGTCCAACAACAAGATCGGCATGATCGGCACATCGTATGTCGGGGGGACCCAGCACGCTGCGGCGTTACTGAAAGTTCCCAACCTGGTCACGGTCATCCCGGTCGACGCGATGTCGAATATGGGTTATCAGAGCATGCGAAACGCGGGGGCATTCGAGTTGCGATTCTGGAACTGGATTTTTACGCGTGCGGCGGAAGGCAGCCGGCAAGTCCGCGATCCCCAGATGAAACTGGTGCTCGAAGAATTGGCCGATAATCGGCTGCACTATTTGCTCAATCTGCCGACCCGTACTGGAATGACCCCGCTGAAATTCGCTCCCGAATATGAGGCATGGCTGGTCGAGGCAATGAAGCACGGTGGCAATGACGAGTTCTGGGCTCAGAACAATATCATTGATCATCCCGATCAGTACAAAGACATGCCGGTGTTTTTGGTCGGTGGCTGGTACGACTCGTGGGATGGCAATACATCGTCCAACTTCAAAGCGCTGTCGAAGACGATCAAGGGACCCGTCTATCTGACGATGGGACCGTGGATTCATGGCCGACAGGGGCAGGCCGCCCACGGGCAGGTCAGCTTTGGGGACGCCGCCGCCATTGCTGATTCGCTGGCCTGGCGACTGGAATGGTACGATCACTGGTTGAAAGGGCTCGACAATTCGATTGGCCGATCAGCACCCTTCGCGACACTGGTCCGCATCTTTGTCATGGGCACGGGAGACGGAACGCAAACGGCCGCGGGTCTGCTCAATCATGGCGGTTACTGGCGGGACGAACGAGAATGGCCTCTCGCGCGGACTCAGTACATGAAATATTATCTCCAATCGAACGGAACTCTTTCTCGCGAAGTCGTGTCTGATACCGCTGCGTCGACCAGTTTCACGTTCGATCCGGCCAATCCTGTGCCGACCATCGGCGGCAACATTTCGTCCGCTGAAGGAATCATGCTGCAAGGCGCTTGGGACCAGCGTGGTAACGAACAAATCTGGAACGCGGCCGAGCCGATCCCGCTGTCAGCGCGACGCGATGTGCTCGTCTTCCAGACAGAGCCGCTCGCTGAAGATTTGGAAGTGACCGGCGAAATCGAAGTCAAATTGTGGGCTTCGTCGAGTGCCATCGATACCGACTTTACGGCCAAACTGATCGACGTCTATCCCTCAAGCCCTGATTTTCCTGGCGGTTTTGATCTGAATTTGGAAGACGGAATTGTCAGAGCTCGCTTTCGCGATTCACTGACGAAAGAGGTCCTGATGCAGCCGGGTGAGATCTACCCCTTCACGATCAAGCTCTACCCCACATCGAACGTGTTTAAGAAGGGACATCGAATTCGCCTCGACATTTCGAGCAGCAATTTCCCTCGCTTCGACGTGAACCCGAATTCCGGAGAGCCGTTGGGTGATCACCGACGCATTGTCGTGGCGACCAATCGCGTGCTTCATAACCAATTGCATCCGTCGCACATCCTGCTGCCGATCATCCCTTCGACAAAGCCGGACCCCACGGCCGGAAAGTAATCCAAAAGGATGGACCACAACCGCGGGCGCGTGAAATTGTCGATTCCCACGACCTTGTGCGGTGGTGGGAATCGCGATTGTGATCGTCCGCCGAATTTGCGGAAGTCAGACCGCTTTCGAAAGAGTTGGCGTGAACGAGCGATGTCGCTTTACTGGTTGCATGCGTTCTGGGTAACTGCCGGGCACTCAGCAGGGAACCGTATCCAGATCGCTGGACAGGCATTTCACCCAGTCGTGGTAGCAGCAATGATTGCGACCCGATTTCTTAGCGGCGAAGAGTGCCTGGTCTGACCGCTCGATCAGCTCTGAACTCGTATCGTTCTCGATTACCTCGGCAACGCCGATACTTACCGTGACCGAAATCTCCAGTTCATCGAGATCGTGTCGGCATCGTTCAACGTTGCGTCGCAAGTGTTCGGCGACCTTCATCGCGTGCCGGCCCGGTGTTCCCGGCAGGATAATGGCAAACTCTTCCCCGCCGTAACGGCTGACGCAGGAGGAGACTTGAAGATTATGTTTCAGGCATTGGGCCACGGTCACCAGGACCTGGTCGCCGTTCAGATGCCCATGGATGTCGTTGACTCGCTTGAAATGATCGATGTCGACGAACAACAGCGAGAAGGTGATTTTGTCGCGGTGGAATTTGGTAAGTAACCCGTCTAATTCGCCGTCAAACGCTCGTCGATTGAGCAGTTTTGTCAGTACATCCGTTCGAGATTCGTGCTTGAACGAATTGACCAGTTCGCGTTGATGATGCAATTCGGCCTTTGCGGTCACCAGATCTGACTGTAATCGATGGTTTTCCGTGACCAGTAATTTTGCGGCGCGAACCAGCGGTGCTCGATGATGGGTCGTCTCGTTCTCCAGTGTCTGAGCAATCTCGTCGATGCGAACGGTGTGTTCTCCCACTCGCGCATCGACTTGGCAATTGATTTCCACCAGCGAATTCAGGAGCGAATCGAGTTCCTCTTGACGGAGGTGCGGTTGTGAATGCGATTGCGGCTGGGGAGTTGGCGTTGCCGCCACGGATTTATTGGATCGATGCTGATGCCACATCATCAGCAGCATCCCAATCACGCAGCCAATACACCCGCTGACCATGCATAGCCAGAGGATGAAGAAAATCAACGTTGTTGGCATTCCGTTCAACTCAGGCCTCAAATTTTGTCACGCGAAAACTCGGCTGTCCGTGTCCTCTCGCTGAATCATCGCGGTCCCGGTCGAAACCGCGGGCCGATGAATCAGAAAAGCCACAATGAAATCTAGTTCCAAATCCGACGGAAGCAAATCGGCATTTGTTCAACAAACGATTCGTTACATCCACGGCCGTTTAGAGGGTTTGTGACGCTTGTTTCGCGCGAACACAGGTCCAAAAAAAACGTCGGATGCCTTCCGCCCAGGACCTTAGCCCTGATATTGCTCTTTTTCGGGGTAAGCACTTTTCGCTTCCTTTTGTGCCCACGCCGCGGCGCTCAAATAGGCGCTTTGGATCGTGGCTTCATCGGCACCAAATTGGCGAGTTCCTTCCCAGTTGCCGCGCTCAAACGCGATCACGCAGCTCAACAGCCGTCCGATCGGTCCCGCATGAGCCAGCAATGCTTCACGGCTTTCCAGAGTGATGGGCAATTCTTTAAGGACTTCGACCAGCGGCTGATCCAGGAAGGCGTCCAGGCACGAAAATAGTCCGACGGTGAAACAGGTTTCCGCGCTGTCCGGGAATTTGGTGGCTCCCAAAATCTCGCACATCCGAGCGCGGATCAGCGCGGTTTCCAGGAGTGGTTTCGGTTTGTTGGAAATCCCACTCATCGAAATCAGAGTCACAATCTGACAGATTTTTTTCAGACCCAGTCGGATTGCGGCTTGTTTGACCGAGTCGATTTGATTGCGAGTCCCTTGTGACAGAGAATTCACGTAACGCAGCAGCTTGAGGCTCAGCGAGACATCTTGCTTCACGAGATCGACAACCTCGTCGAATGTCACCGAGGGATCTCGCAATTTGACCAGCAGCCGCAGGATCGACAATTGATTGCTGACGAGTGCTTTTCCCTGAACGATTTGCGGGGTCGACAGAAAATAGCCTTGAAAATAGTCGAATCCCAGGGCCTTGCAGCGTTCGAACTCTTCGGCCGTTTCGACCTTCTCTGCAAGCAATTTCAGCGGATATTTTTTTAGCCGCTTCACATCGCGTGCCAACCGCTCGGATGTGTATCCACGTAAATCGATTTTGACGATGTCGGCCAGTCCCAGCAATTCATCGCGATGATCTGAGTCGATGTAGTCGTCGAGCGCGATCGTGAAGCCGCGTTCCCGGAATTTTGTTAGAGCCGCGATGACTTCCGCATCGGGCTCAACTGTTTCCAAGACTTCGATGACCACCTGCTCGGGATCGAAAGGAATCTCGCAGTCGCCAACGATGAAATTCCTGGTGAAATTCACAAAAGCGGGGCGACCGAATGCCAGATTTTCCAAACCGATTTCGATGACCGCATTGACCAGCAACTGGGACGTCGCCATGTCACCATCCACAATCGTGGCACGATTTTCTTGGCTCGTACGAAACAACAGCTCGTAAGCAGCCACTTCGAGATCGCGGTTATAAATTTGTTGACGGCCGACAAATAAGGCCGCCTGATGTGAAGTCGACATTGGATTGCTTTAACAAAAATCAGAAAATCTCTTGAAACCCGCTTCCGCAAATTCTGTCGGAACAATCACATTTACGTCGGTGTGTTATATCGGTGAATGTGCACGTTTGTGCTAATCCCGGCGGGTTTGTTTCGGTGGTCTGAAGTTCGTGCATGAACGTCTCATTCGCAGAACTACTGATTTCTCGCCAATCCATGTTGGCCACGGAATCGTTCAATTTCCCACCCTCATAACTTAGCCTTTATTTCGCGGAGACATTGGCGTGGAATGCCACATATTGCTTCGGATTTATGGTGTTGTTTTGTTCAGTTCAATTCTGAAGTTGGTCCTATCGAAAGACATTTTGTTTTGGTCAGAAATGGATAGTTCCGGGTGCAGACTTCCCGCAGCACCCACGGTCGGATTGTGAAGAGGGAGCTGGTAGTCGGTGATCGGCCCGCGCGAGTGATCGCAATTCACCTCAGAAATGCCCGCCGGCTGGAATTTGATTTCAGTTGCCCGTTGTCGCGGATTCGGAGTCCGACGGAATCATCGTGGCGGTCGCGGCCCGGTCTTCGAACGGTTCCATATGAACGAGAACGTGTGCCACTTCGGGATGCGCTGTCTGGATCGCCATCTTGACTCGCCCACCCAGAGAATGAGCATCTGCCAGAGACATCGCTGGGTCCGCTTGCACATGAATTTCGGCAAAGACGTTCAAACCCGTTCGGCGTAATCCCAGTTTCTCGATGGCTCGCACCAACGGAACTTGTTCGGCGACGTGTCGAACCGCGTCATACAATTCGGGTTCCAGTTTACGATCCATCAGATCATGAATCGCGCCGCGAAACAGCAAGCTGCCGTTCAAGACGATAATGGCTGCCGCGAATAGAGCGGCCCAATCATCGGCAGCTTCCCAGCCCGGACCTTGCCAGACGGCGATGGCGATTCCAATAAATGCGGCAGCCGACGTGATCGCATCGCTCAGATGATGCCACGCCTCCGTTTTTACCGATTGACTGCCGATCGCTTCGCCCGCCGATTTCACTGATTGCGAAATGACCCATTTGATGCCGACGACAAAGGCCAGTACGACCAGTGTCCATGCCGCGGGGGATTGATGGGGTGTCTGAATTTCGTGAATCGCCATCCATCCCACGCCGACGCCGGTGCAGATCAGCATCAATGCCACGGCGCCGGCCGCCAGCGTTTCAGCCCGACCATAACCATACGGATATCGGTCATTCGGTTGTCGACTGGCGATTCGTAGACCGCTGAGAGTGATCAGCGACCAAACGAGATCTCCCATAGACTCTGCCGCGTCCGCCACCAGGGCGTAAGTGTTACCCAGCAACCCGGCGACCAGTTTGATGACCGCCAGCAAGGCGTTCACAGCCATTCCGAGCAACGTGGAACGGATTCCACGTCGAATCGCCTCGGCGGGCAGAACGGAAGGTGACGGACCGGGCATGCTGTTCAATTCGTCGAGTTAACCATTCGACAAAGGGAGCTCAAATGGCTCCGCCAACGTTCGTGGCCGATTCGGCCAATTCGATCATTGGCCGAATTTCAACAGGGATCGTAATTCCGTCGATCAGAGATCAGAAGTCAGCCCAACGACATTCGCATTAACTTTGCCAAGTTTCAGCCGCCAGACCCTCAACTCGATCACGCTCATTCATGTTCACCTGACGACCGGCACCACCACGGGGCCACCGAGGGGAATCGTTCCCAATCGTGCCAAGGCCAGCAGAATCAGCAAGATCGTGCTCTCCGGAAAGTGCTATCGGTTCTGTTGGCTCGTTCCCGGTTCTGCTTTGAATCTCAATCCAACACCACCCCCGTGAGAACGGCCAACGAGCCCTGTCAGCCACAGACGCGTCGATTCGGTCTTTCCCGGTCGACTGGCACGATTGTTCAGGCTCGCCCGCATCACTCGCAAAGGAGCTGATGACTGGGGCCTGACATCGTTTTGGAATGAACGCAAAAGCCGGGCCCCCAAGAAAAAGGATCGCCACGCAATCCCAATTGCGCGTCGCTCGTTCGCCTTGAAGATTCGAATGAACGGGCTGTTTTCTAAGGGATTTCCCGTCGTGGAATCTCTTTCCAGTCAAATCATTCTCTCGACGACAAAAGGCCGTGTGCCGGTTGACGAACACAAAGCGAACTCCGATCGGACAGGATGGCCATTCCGCGGTCAATTCGCCTTTCGACATCGAACGTCGTCGCGAACAATACGTGCGTAGCCTGTGAGCGTGGCTCGATTTTCTTTTGGAAAAAAAGGCGGTAACGTGGTTCCGCCGATGAGCTCTCGTGACATCGAGGAACAATCGGCGCTTCGACCGTACTCGACATCGGGACGTGGATCCGCTGCCATAGCCAAAGCTGAGATTGATCACGGCCTTTTGCGCCACGCCGATTGGTGAGGAAGCCCAATCAGTCACGAGAGTCGTTGTGACTGGCAATCCGCCAGCGGTGACGTTCCGTGAAGTGTATACGATCTTTCGGTCATGGATGTGATCGGTCGGGAAGCCATCAGAGAAATTCCAGCAGAATTGCCATCGCAAATCAGGACTCGTGATCAATGACCACCGAACCAATTTCACCAAGTCCCTATTCGCGTGACTTGGACCCCGTGGCAGCGAATTATGCTCCGTTGACTCCTTTGTCCTTTTTGACGCGAGCAGCATCGGTCTACCCGCAGCGCCTGGCCTGGATTCATGGCGAACGACAAGCCACCTATGCCCAGTTTGCTGCCCGCTGTCGACGATTGGCTTCCGCACTCGCGCGACACGGAATCGGTGCCGGGGATACCGTGGCGATCATGGCTTCCAACATACCTGCCATGTTGGAGTCGCACTACGGTGTCCCGATGACGGGCGCTGTGCTGAATGCACTGAACATCCGCTTGGACTCCGCGTCGCTGGCGTTCATGCTGGAACACGGCGAGGCGAAGGTTCTACTCACCGATCGCGAATTTGCCCCGGTGATTGAAGCGGCACTGACGCTGCTCAAGCAAAATGGACGCAGTGTATTCGTCATCGATATTGACGACCCGGAATATGACGGGCCTGGTAATCGACTGGGCGAAATTGAATACGAGTCGTTTCTCGAGACCGGTGATCCGGAATATGTCTCTCGCGGACCGGTCCACGAATGGGACGCCATTGCGCTCAACTACACCTCAGGCACCACCGGGAACCCGAAGGCCGTTGTCTACCATCACCGCGGTGCGTACCTGTTGGCCATGGGAAACCTGCTGGCCTGGAACATGACGGCGGCGCCGGTCTATCTCTGGACGCTTCCGATGTTTCATTGCAACGGCTGGTGCTTCCCCTGGACGCTGAGCGCTGTCGGTGGAACTCATGTCTGCTTGCGTCGCGTGGAAGCGACAGCCATCTTTCGCGCGATTACGAGACATCGGGTGACCCACCTTTGTGGGGCACCTATTGTTCTCAGTCTGTTAGTCAATGCTCCGGATAGACCTCGGTTTGAGCACACGGTCGAGATTATGACGGCCGCGTCGGCGCCGCCCAGTTCCGTCATCGCCGCCATGGAGGAAATGGGCTTTCATGTGACTCACGTCTATGGTTTGACGGAGGTTTATGGCCCGGCCACCGTTTGCGACTGGCATCCCGAATGGAATTTGCTACCTGCTGCGGAGCGGGCAAAAAAGAAAGCGCGGCAAGGCGTGAACTATGCCGTCCTGGAAGGGCTGATGGTGGCAGATCCAGAGACCATGCAGCCCTGCCCCGCCGACGGCACAACGCTGGGCGAAGTGATGATGAGGGGCAATATCGTGATGAAAGGCTATCTCAAGAATCCCCAAGCGACGGAAGAAGCCTTTCGCGATGGCTGGTTTCACACCGGTGATCTGGCCGTTGT
This sequence comes from uncultured Schlesneria sp., assembly GCA_903871875.1. GTDB lineage: Bacteria > Planctomycetota > Planctomycetia > Planctomycetales > Planctomycetaceae > Schlesneria. The sequence goes on along the minus strand of CAIQIR010000047.1, from coordinate 28,049 downwards.
CCATCCGGATGGGTACATCGAACTGAAGGATCGTTCGAAGGACATCATCATCTCCGGCGGCGAGAACGTTTCGACGATCGAAGTGGAAGACGTCCTGTACCGACATCCGGCGGTACTCGATGCCGCCGTTGTGGCTCGCCCGGATGAGAAGTGGGGTGAGACCGCCTGTGCCTTCATCTGCCTGAAGCCGACTGCTGGGGCCACCACCAGCGACGAGGTCATCGCGTTTTGCCGCCAAAACATGGCTGGATTCAAAGTACCCAAGACGGTGGTCTTCGGCGAACTTCCCCGGACGTCAACTGGAAAGATTCAGAAGCATCTGCTTCGCGAACGAGCTCGGCAGCTTTAACGGGTAACGCTGATCACTGGCGACAACGGATCGGAACCAGCGTGAATGCTTTGCCTTCGCGGACTGCCAGAAATAGGCCATTGATTCGGCGTCTTCGGAGAAGCCGCGCGATCCCGACGAGTCTTGGCCAGAAGAGCGATTCACAGCCTCGGCGATATCGCTCCGGCACGTTATTGGCGTGGACCGGCAAGGCGGTTTGCTCGTTAGTGTGCGGAATCGAAACCGTTGCGACCGCCGTAGAAAGTCGAAAGATCTCGGCTTTGCAGACGCGACCTGAGACCCGAGAGCTCAAACTCGTCCGCTAGTCGCCCGGAAGAAGTCGACTGGAGCATGTCCATCAGAGATTCCACGGCGTTCGAATTGGCCGCATCAAAGTTCATGGCGATCGTGTCGAGAGGACTTGCAGCGGCCATGAGAGCATCATTCACGCTCTCCGAATCGGGGAGAGCAAAGAATTTCAATTCGGTGATCGATACCGAGACATCGATGACCGGTTCGTCAGGCTGCGGCTGATCCCACGCGATTTCTGTGGGATCTGTTGCAAATGAACGGAAGTCGGTGCCGTCGCCGTTCGCAGGAATGGACCCCACTTTGATTCCGGGTTTCCCCATCCCAATGCCCAGGATGGCCAACGCCGTTACCAGCGGGAATACGGCAACTGCCCATCGCCAACCATGCTGTACTTTGCCCATGATTCCATTCTCCGAGATTTGCTGCTGGTGGCCTTGGTCCGTGGTGCATACCTGCTGAAGTGCATTCAAAATATCCTCATCGCACTTTCGTGCCAATCTCTGTTGGCGACCGAACCGCGGGCGTTGGCACACAGGTGGAAGAACGGAAGGGGTGAACTTTCCCACAAAGATCTCGAATGCGTGATCGATCTGATCGGACGTGACCCGGCGAGATGCCACGCGAGCCTGTTACCACCTGCTCCCAAGATCGGCTCATTTTGACCGCAGGCGTCTAACCATCACGATGAGCAGGATCACGCCCAATAAGATGATATTTCCAAAGATGAAGATCAGTGAGGTCCGATTCGGTGCCGCAGCATTCCCTCGGTTGTTGGGAACGCCTCGCGTCGTGGGATTTGTCGGATCGACAGCGATCATTCCAATCCCTGCATTGCCACGATGATTACTTAGCGTCGCCCCATCAACTAATTGGAGTCCTCCATCATTGCCGACCATGGCCACCAAAGAGAGTGGTGCTGCGTTGTTCGTTTTGTCGCCTACGTTGATCGTTTGATTATGTAGGGTCTGTCGTTCTCCAAGTCGGTCGTAGCCGGTACTGATTTCTTCAAAGAACACTGTCGCACCATTCGTTTTGTCATCCGATGGCTGACCAGTGGAAGACAAAATCACCTTTGGAAAAGATGGTTCCGAGGCAAGTTGCACGACCGGCTTTGAATCGAGCTGTGTTTTGACACTAAAAAACCGGTCCTTACACTGAGCTCCAGGTGGTAGCAGAAGTTGGAAAAAGTTCTCGCCCATCGGTAACCCTAGTAGCCGATAACGCCCTTCAGCGTCCGAAACCGTTCGAATCAAACAGGTCGAGGGAAACATCATATACGACTTATCTGACTCCGCTCGCACGATAACGTCAGCAAGAGGCTTTCCAGTTTGACTGTCGGTCACACTTCCCTCGATAGGAATCGAGGGGCCAATTTTGACCGCAAAGTCGTTGGGATAGTAAACCTCGTGGCCCACATTGATGTCATCACGCTTTGCCAATTTGATGACGTTACCGGGAGTCGTGCGAACATGAAGCATGGTCGTTGCGATGCCGGGGCCGCTGACAACAATCTGTGCAATTCGCTCTCGCCCTAGTCCTCTGATCGTAAAATATCCGTCAGCGTCGGATTTGATGGCAGGTACACCCGGCACATTGCTCGCGTAGGGATAACCTCCGATCAGTTTCTGAAAAACAATTCCTACCGAATTCCAAATCGCGCCCGATTGCTCGGCTGCAGCCGTCCATGTCGCCATTGAGCTTTCGGGACCGCCGTACACACCGACCGTTTCAATTTTCGCTCCGGCGACAGGTGACTCGTTTGTATCGAGAATTCGACCGCGAATGGGAACGTCATCCGCCACCAGTTTGAGTATGTTCGGTGGACCCTGAGAAAGAATGATTTGGTCCGGTTTCTGTGTTGGCGTTGCTTTGACACCAATGAGCATCTCCGTCGTTTCGAAAAGAAACGGCGCTCCCGCAGTAAGAAGAAATGGCGCTCCTGCGGCAAGACCGTGCCCTTCCTTTGTCGCAATGACCCCAATCGCCAACATTCTCGATGGCGGTAAGCCCGCATCGGCAAAGTCTCTGAGTTTTTGCGACAGCTTGAATTGCCCGCGCGAGTCCGTAATGGCCACCGGCAAAGGGGCTGCCGTGGCTTCTCTGTTCCGTTCGCCGTCCGCGTCGCTCTTCACCATCTCTGCAGGATTTCCCACAGGATCGACAGAAAACGAGGTCTCTCTGCGGTAGTAGTCCAGCCAGATCTTCGCTCCCTCCACCGCATGTCCCTGTTCATCCACGACAGTCCCTGCATAGTGAAAGGTCTGATCGTCTGCCGTTTGCACGACAACGACATCCTCGTTTGGCTGCATGGCCAGACTTTGTTGCAGCAACTCGGTGGCTCCGAAGCCGATACCCGCCAGCAGCAACATCCCGGCTGCGACTTGCTTAATCGTTGTGGCGAACATCGTCTTCATGACTCCTTCTGTGACGGCGGCTACATGGGGTGAAATGGCGCCGCTCGCGACCGATGACTGCAATGCCGAAAGTTGAGCGGCCTGGATGACGGGCAACATGACCGAGGCTGGAACGGCCGCCGCTGCTGCGTTTTGAGTAATCAGGACAGTCAGTGCCCCCACAGATAGGGAAATGCCGCACAGCTTCAGCCGTTTTGCCAGCAGATTTCTGGCTCGCATCAGCCGACCAGACAACGTCCCTTCGGGGCATCCCAGTTCGATCGCGACATCTTTGTGGGTACGGCCCTCCAGGTCGCACAGGATCAAAGGAACGCGATACTTCTCGGGCAGAGAATTCAGCTCGCGGTCGAGCAGCGGAACAATCTCCCTCCACGCCTGTTGCGGAGCCACCACAGGTTCGAGCGAGTTCGAGTCCTGAATTTCGTGGATTCGCCTTTTATTCTTCAACCGTTGGAAATGCAGTGCCGTCCGATAAGCCACACTGTACAGCCAGCTGCCCACATGATTTCGATGCATGATTGAAGCGGCCTTACGTGAGAGAATCAGGAATGTCGCCTGGAACGCCTCTTCGGCATCATGGTGGTCTCTGAGAACGCGACGGCAGATTCCGAGAACCATTGGACCATGGAGATTCATCAACGAGGCAAATGCCGCCTCGTCCCGCCGCTTGACGAAAGCTTCCAGCAATTGTCCGTCTGTCATTTGTCTCTCCTCAGGCGGTGGTACAATCCGTTGAAGACGCTGCAGCATCGCACTCATGGGGCATCCTGATTCTTGCGGTAATATCCAAGCCTCAATCAATAAGTGGCAACCCGAACGAGTTTCATTGCGCCAATTTCGTAAGTTTTTTTCAGATTTTCCGATTTGTTTCCGCCAGTACAAATCGACGAGGGCCAATTCGAAAGTGCTCACCTCGGCGACAATACACAATCGTGGTCAAAAATGACGAATCCACCCTCAGGTTGTTGATCTGAAGTGGAACTACGATTGAAACGACGGAGAAGCTCGAGGAAAACGTTGAGTGGGCATGGCGATCCGATTGGACCTGCCCTCGCTTGATTGCTCATAATCTGTTGGCTTGGGCTACTTTTTGAGGAGACCGCAAACCGCTGATGTTTGAATTTGCCTTCGTCATTTTGCTTCTTGTCGGTGGATTTGTTGCGGCGACGCTCGCCAGCGTCACCGGCTTCGGTGGAGCGGCAATCCTCTTGCCAATCACCGTGGCGGTTTTTGGAGTCCAAGACGCAATCCCCATCCTCACAATTGCCCAACTGATCGGAAACGCGAGCCGGGTCTGGTTCAACCGTAAAGAAGTGTCTCTTCCGGTGACGAAGTGGTTTGCCACGGGATGTGTGCCTGCTGCCATTATTGGGGGCCTGCTGTTCGCTACGGCGTCCATTCCCCTCCTGACCCGTTTACTCGGCGTTCTGCTCATTGTGATGGTCGTCTGGCGGCACCTTCCGCAGCAGAGAGATTGGCGGATGCCGCTGTGGGGCTTTGCCCCGGCGGGGGCGATTTCTGGCTTCTTGTCGGCTTTGCTCGGCAGTGTCGGTCCGTTGATCGCTCCGTTTTTTCTATCGTATGGCCTTGTGAAAGGGGCCTACATCGGAACGGAAGCCCTCGCCGCTGTCATCATCCACGCAACCAAGCTCGCCGCCTATGGTGGGATGTCGCTGTTGGATCATTGCAACATCGGCATGGGGTTGCTGCTTGGTCCGGTGATGATTCTTGGATCATGGGTGGGAAAACGAATTGTTGACCGGATACCAGAACGGGTTTTCGTCCTGCTGATCGAAGCGACTTTGGTCATCGCCGGACTGCGGTTTTTGCTGGCCGGTTGATTTCAAAGTGATGAAGCCGCCTGGATTGGAACAGCCGTCGTGACGTGGCTGACACGTTCGGTTTTTCAGGTACATCAAGGCGCCAATCATTGCCGCTTAAAACGACATGAGGGGTGCGGGTTAAGATTGGGGCTATCGGAATCAATTCTCGTCAGCGTGACAGGCATCCTCGGTTTGAAGGATACCTGGTTTCACGAATCGGTTGTTGCGGGTGGGAAGACGTACGTTGATCGCCAGCACGTCCTTGCCCTCGGCGGCGAATTTTTGAGTTGCATCGAACCCGCTCGGGAATATTTATTTGGAGCTGCCCCATGTCCAGTTTTGGACTTCCGGCAGATCCTGGCCGTGCTTGCAAATATATTCTTTGTGCTCGATCAATTTGTCGGCCAGTTGCTGCTTGAGATAGATTCCGGCTTCGCCGGTCTGCGGCAGACGATCAATGGTATCCATCACGAGGTGGAAGCGATCGAGCTCATTCAAGACGGTCATGTCGAAGGGGGTTGTAATCGTGCCCTCTTCCTTGTAGCCGCGAACGTGAATGTTGTTGTGGTTGGTGCGACGGTAAGTCAGGCGGTGGATCAACCACGGGTAGGCATGGAAGGCGAAGATGACTGGTGTGTTCTTCGTAAAAAGTGCGTCGAAGTCTCGATCACTTAAACCATGCGGGTGTTCGGACTGTGGCTGCAACCGCATCAGGTCGACAACATTGACCACTCGGATTTTCAAGTTTGGCAGGTGCTCTCGCATCATTGAAACGGCGGCCAGCGTTTCCAGGGTGGGCACGTCACCACAGCAGGCCATGACCACATCGGGTGGAACTCCCTGGTCGTTGCTGGCCCACTGCCAGATGCCGATTCCCTCGGCGCAATGTTTGACGGCGGCGTCCATCGTCAGCCACTGCGGTGCCGGATGCTTGCCGGCGACGACGACGTTGACATAGTGGCGGCTACGCAAGCAATGGTCCATCACGGACAGCAAGCAGTTTGCATCCGGTGGCAGGTAAACTCGAACGATCTCCGCTTTTTTGTTGACGACGTGGTCGATGAAGCCGGGATCTTGATGCGTAAAGCCGTTGTGATCCTGTCGCCAGACGTGCGAAGCCAGCAAGTAATTGAGTGACGCGATCTTCCGTCGCCACGGCAGATGCGACGTGATCTTCAACCACTTGGCATGCTGGTTGAACATCGAATCGACAATATGGATAAAAGCCTCGTAACAATTAAACAGGCCATGCCGTCCCGTCAGCAGGTAGCCTTCGAGCCAACCCTCACATTGATGCTCGCTGAGCATTTCCATGACTCGTCCGGCGGGCGCAAGCAATTCGTCGTTCGGCACAACACGCGCCTCCCACTGACGCCGGGTGACTTCAAAAACGGCTTCCAAACCATTCGACAGCGTTTCATCAGGTCCAAAAATCCGGAAATTCCGTTGGTCATCGTTCAGCTTGACCACGTCACGTAGAAAGCGTCCGAAGACATGGGTGTCACCGATACCTTGAACGCCAGGCGTCTTCACTTCGACCGCGTATTCACGGAAATCTGGCATTCTCAAATCGCGAAGCAGGATGCCGCCATTGGCATGGGGGTTCGCACCCATGCGTCGATTTCCCTTGGGGGCGAGCTCGGCCAGTTCTGATTTCAAGCGACCATTTTTATCGAACAGTTCCTCGGGGCGGTAACTCTTCAGCCAATCTTCCAGCAGTTGCAGGTGCTCGGGATGCGTGGCAGGATCGGACAGCGGAACCTGGTGAGAATGGAACGTGCCTTCAATCGGAACTCCATCGACGATCTTCGGCCCCGTCCAACCCTTGGGGGATTTGAGGACAATCATCGGCCACCGGGGCCGCACCAGGTTTCCGTTAACACGGGCGTCGTTCTGAATTCGCTTGATGTCTTCAATCACAATATCGAGAGTTGCCGCCATGGCCTGATGCATTAACTCGGGCTCGTCTCCCTCGACGAAATAAGGAGTCCAACCATAGCCTCGCAACAACTGGTCCAATTCCTCGTGTTCGATCCGGGCGAGAATTGTCGGGTTGGCGATCTTGAACCCGTTCAGATGCAAAATGGGCAGCACCGCACCGTCACTGGCCGGATTCAGAAACTTGTTGGAATGCCATGCGGTGGCCAGCGGGCCGGTTTCTGCCTCGCCGTCACCGACAACACACGCGACGATCAATTCGGGATTGTCGAAGACCGCTCCGAACGAATGGCTGAGCGAATATCCCAGCTCGCCCCCTTCGTGAATGGAGCCTGGTGTTTCGGGAGATGCGTGACTGGGAATTCCTCCAGGAAACGAAAACTGGATGAACAGCTTTCGAAGCCCTGCTTCATCCTGGCTGATATTCGGATAAATCTCGCTATAGGTTCCTTCGAGATAGGTATTGCCTACGACGGCCGGGCCGCCATGTCCAGGTCCCGAAACGTAAATCATATCGAGATCATATTTGTTGATGACTCGGTTTAAATGCGCGTAGATGAAATTTTGTCCCGGGGTCGTGCCCCAATGACCAAGCAACATGTGCTTGACATCTGCGAGCGTCAGCGGTCGCTTCAGCAATGGGTTGTCATAGAGATAGATCTGTCCCACCGCCAGGTAATTGGCGGCGCGCCAATACGCGTCGATCTTGTTGAGCATTTCTGATGTGAGAACGTTTGTTGTCATCGTTGAGGCCTTCTGAATTGGATCAGATTCGAGTGTGCGATAGACGGATTTGGCGATGGGGAGTTCGCTCGGGGCGTTATGCGATTTCCCAAAGTGATTTTGAGGAATCTTTGGCCTTCGCCAATTCGCTATTTGTCGATAAATCAATCATTCAAAATGGGTGATCCTCCAATGGCCGATTCCGACGTCAGTGTCATGTTGGCTTCGACAGGGATTCATAGCCCGAGATGACGTCAAATAATTCTTCGTCGATTGATGATTGACGCAGACGCCGGAACGTTTGATTGAGTTCCTCGGCCAGTTCGTCAATATTTTTTTCCGCGCGCTGCATCGCGGCCAAACGGCTGGTGTTTTCACCGGCCAGTGATTCCGAGCAACACTTGAATAGCGACACGAACAGATACTCCGCGACGAGCGCCTTCAAGGTCAACTCGGTGTCGCCGATGACTTCGGGCAGGCTCTTTGTCGGCCAGGGAAAATGGGCCAGTCTCAAACTGGTTGCCTGATCGAGGGGTAACAGACATTGGCCCACTGGTTCATAAGCCGCTCCCCCCAGGGGACGGTTATGGAAGAGATAAAGTTGGACAATCTCGCCGTCACCGAGAGTTGCTTGTGTCTCAATCAGAATCTGCCCGACGAGGCGCGAAATCGAGTTGACGGCTGTTGGGACGGGGAATACCCCGACGGGTTGGTGACCTGCATCCGCAAGTCGAGCTTGAATTCGCTCACCGACCGCCCAGACTCTCTTGTCGCCGGGAAGCGAATCCAGCACTTTGATGGAATAATCTGCGATCAGATCATTGAACTGACCGACCAGTCCCTGGTCAGAACCAAAAACGACCGCCGTGACCGTCTTTGATGAGGGGCCTTGGGGCTCATCGGTCTCGGCAACGCGCTTTCCTCTGTGTCTCAGGCAGACCGCAAGACTCATCTCGATGGTCCGGTAGTAGTCGGCCAGCGCCAGCACGGATCTTTCGTATTGTCCGACGCTGGCTGCTGCCAGGGCTTTCATCGACCGAACGACAGATTCCAGATCTCCGGCTCCGTCGATTTTTCGGCGTAAGCTCTCCAGCGTATCGCTCATGGCTTTCCTTGATTTTCCGGCGGTAACTCTGGCTGGAACGGTTTGACTGCGACGGCAACGACTTTCAAGATTGCTGTACGATCGTCGTCGCTCAATTTGTCGTTCGAGGAAAAGCGATGGAGAATATCTGTCGGGATCTGTTCGACAGCCTTTCTGATGGCGAATTCCGCCTCCCGCATTTGATTGATGGGAACCAAGTCCAAACCCCCTTCCTTCAATGCCAGTAAAACGACAATTTGTTCGGCAACGGAAATCGGCGCAAATTGTGGTTGTTTAAGGCAGGCACGGATTCGCTGTCCATGATCGATCGTTTTCCGAGTGTGTTCATCCAGGCGTGTGCCAAACTTGGCGAATGATTCCAGTTCGGTGAATTGCGCATAGGCGAGCTTGAGACTACCCGCCACTGATCGATAAGCCGCAAATTGCGCGTTGCCACCGACACGCGAAACCGATTTACCCACATCGACAGCGGGCAGAATTCCCATTTCAAACATCGTTGGCGACAAGTAGATCTGGCCATCGGTAATCGAAACGAGATTCGTCGGGATATAGGCCGAGATGTTTTGCGCTTCGGTTTCGATAATTGGTAAGGCGGTCAGCGAGCCACCACCCAAGTCGTCGTTCAAGTGTGTGGAACGCTCCAACAATCGCGAGTGGATGTAGAAGATATCGCCAGGAAACGCTTCGCGTCCCGGGGGACGCCGCAGTAAAAGGGACAGCTCGCGATATGACCGAGCGTGTTGTGTAAGATCGTCGTAGACGATCAATACGTCTCGCCCTGCTTCCATAAAATGCTCGGCGATGCTGGTCGCGGCATAGGGGGCGATGTAGGCGAGACCAGGTGGATCGTTGCCTTCCGTTACCACGACGACGGTGTATTCCATCGCCCCTTTTTCTCGTAGATTGGCGATTGCCTTGGCGACGGCCGACGCGCGCTGACCGATCGCGCAATAAACACAGATCACATTTTGATCCCGCTGATTCAGAATCGTGTCGATCGCAATCGCGGATTTGCCCGTTTGCCGGTCCCCCAGAATCAGTTCTCGCTGTCCGCGACCAATGGGGATCAGGGCATCAATCACCACCAGTCCCGTCTGCAGGGGCACCGTCACGGGGGCACGATTCATGATCGGCGGAGCCGGACGTTCCACTGGTAGCCGATGGCTGAATGCAACGGCCCCTTGGCCATCGAGAGGTCTTCCTGAAGGGTCGATGACCCGACCGATCAACCCGTCGCCCACCGGCACATCCGTCACTCGACCAGTCCGCTCGACTTCGTCACCCGCGTGCAAACGCTCACAATCGCCAAGCAGGACGACGCCAATTTCGTCCTGATCGATGTTGAAAGCGATGCCGTAAAGATCACCAGGAAACTTGACCAGTTCCTCAAAGCCGACTCCTGGAAGTCCTGACACCTTGGCAATTCCCATGGAGACGCTGGTCACGGTCCCCACTTCACGCGGCTTCAAGTGCGGTGTAAAGGATTCCCGCGCGTGACCGATCCCGGCGAATGCGCGATCGAATACTCCCAATAGACTGTCGGGCGAATCGTTCACCGCACTCCCTTTGCCGCCGGAGGGGTTAGTTCGAGCTGTTCATCGCGCTGGAGATAAGGTTGAGTCGTGGATGCCGGCTCAGATGGGGCCACGGTCTGGGAATTGGCATTTGCCGCAGGGGTTGAGTCGAGAGTCTCGCTGACATTTTTTTCCAAGGTGCCGAGATAGTCAGCGATGCTCCAGGCGACTTTTTGTCCATTCACGGAGAGTTCGATACCACTCACGATTTCAGGTGCGATCTCAAAATGGGAGCATCCTTCTGTGGCAAATACCTCCTTGATCGCGGTTTCAACTTCGTTTTGAACAGACTGCGGCAATTCGAAAGCGCTCCGCACGCACAACGAATCGGTCTGCGACTTCAGAGCAACCATAAGTTGTTCCTTTTCCGTCCCACTCAAGGCTCGAAGACGCTCGACGAACACCGCACCGATTCGTTCTTCCAGATTCGTGTCGGCGAGATCTACCAGCAATTTCCTCGCAATCTCAAAAACTTCTTTTTGCGTCCAGCGTTTGATTTGGTCGCTGAGCTGTTGTCGTTCATTCTGCAATGCCGATCGACGTTTGGCGCGGAGTGTGTCGGCCTCTTTTCTCGCTTCATCGAGCAGCCGTTGTCGTTCGACATTGGCGGCATCCGTCACCTGTTTAAACAGCGCCACCCGCTGCTGATCAAAGTCCTCGTTTTTCTTTCGGAAATTATCACGCTCTCGCAGTGCCTCGGCTGACTTGGCCTCGGCCTGTGCCAATTCCGCAGCGATGCGTTTTTCACGATCGTCGATGGCCTTCAGGATCGGTTTGTAAAGGAATCGCTTCAACAACCACACCAGGATGAGGAAGTTGATGATTTGGGCGACGACGGTGAACCAGTCGATTGGCATTGCTCACTTTCCCGTTACTTGAGCAATGACGTGATTCCAGAACGGATTGGCGAAGATCAGAATCATCGAAATCACCAGGCAATAGATGGCAATCGATTCGATCATTGCCAATCCCACGAACAATGTCCGCGTGATGGTCGCGGCCGCATCGGGCTGCTGTGCCAGCGCGCTCAAGGCCGTTGAAATCGCTCGCCCTTCGCCGAGTGCTGGAGCAATGCTTCCAATGGCAATGGTGACACCTGCGGTAATGATCGAAACGATCGCGATCAAGGTCATACTGTCCATGAGGTTCCTTCTAAAACGATACTTTTTAGTCTTCTTGAATTCGCGTGGCGGCTGCGATGTAAACGGTGGCGAGAATGCTGAAGATGTAGGCCTGCACAATCCCCGTCAGCAGACCAAGCAGATCCATCAGGACCGGAAAGATCAACGGCGCAATCATCAGCAGAATGCCGACAATCATGGTGCCGCTCATGATGTTGCCAAATAAGCGAATCGCCAGAGCGAATGTGCGCGAGAATTCGCTGATAATGTTGAACGGCAACATGATGAAAGTTGGTTCGAGATAAGTCTTCAGGTAGTTCCCCAGTCCTTGTTCTTTGATCCCGAAAAATGAGACGGCGAAAAAAACGGTGATCGCCAGCGCAGACGTTGTCGACAGCGAACCTGAGGGTGGTTCATAACCAGGTAGGATCGTGCAGAGATTGGAAACCGCGATAAACAGAAACAACGTGCCGATGAAACTGAGGTATCGGCCTGGATGCTTCAGGCCCACTTCACCAATCTGTTGCTGAATCATGGTGACGATAATTTCGAGGAAACTCTGCCAGCGGGTGACCGTTCGTTCCGCTTTGAGATGGCGCGTGATCAGAAATGCTCCCGCAGACATCACCAGCATCAACGCCCAGGTTGTGACAATCGTGAGATTGAGCTCGAAAAAGCCGTATCGCCAAAAAACCAGCTGATCGGGACTAATGCGCACGATGAACCTCCCGTTGCGATCGAAGTCCCTCATCTCTCATGGCCCGCTTGATGCGAGTCATGATGACGAACCGCGCGATCACAAATCCGACGAGACACATGGCCAGTCGTTGCCAATGTCCCTGTGAAACCAGGTAGAATCCGCCGAGCGCGACGACCGTGCGTACCAGCAGGCTGCTAAGGAACCAGACCGCCGGCCATTCCGAAGTCAGGCCTTGCTGGACTGTCCACCAGAGACCACCAAAGAAAAATGCGCCGAGTAGGACGCCAGTAAGTAGCGCGGGTATCAGCAGCAGAGATTCATTCATCGGAGTCCTCGTGCATATCCTTGTATTCGGTGTCGACCCAATGCCAGGCATTCAGGCAACCGATGAACAATCCCGTAAACAACAGCATCAGCGTCCAGGAATATTTGCTCGGGTATTGCTGATCTGCCCAGACTCCAATCGCTACACCCACCAGAGCCGGAACCGTCACCGACCAACCGATCATTCCTGAGACGCCCAAGCCCAGCCAGATACTTCTGACACCTTTCTGTTGCGCCTTCAGCTTGCGAGCGGCCTGTGCACCGACTTCGCGGCTGAATGTTGATTCCTGGTTGGGCTGATTCGTCCTGGGTTTTTCATCCACGTTGAAATTCTCTGAAGCGGCGGATGAATCCGCTTTCCATCTTTGCCAAGACTGACCGAACCGTCTTTTCTTGCTCATCCACATTGAGAAACTCTTGTTTGACCGCCGCATGCAGCTTGTCGAGATCCGTCCCGTCAATCGCGTTACGGACCGAGATCAAAACGTCTGGACCCGACTTGACCAGAACACCCTGATCGACGGCCACATAAACCTGGCCATCATTGTCCGTTTCATAGAGCAGAATCCCCGGGACCAGTACGACAGCGCAGTCCAGGCGCTTCGGCAGAAGCCCAACAGATCCTTGCAACGTCTGTGCCACGATCCGTTTGACTTCGGTCTTTTCCGCGAAGATTTCGTAGGGCAGTAGGATCTTAAGGTTCATGGGCAACGGCCTCCTGTCGGACGGATAATTTATCGTCCGTCGCGAGCGGCGGATTTCCCCGACGTTGGGAACCGATCGGTGCCGTGATAGAACCTGGGATCGTAATCTTCATGTTGTCGACGGCATCGTCGATTGACCCAATCATGTAGAACGCGCTTTCAGGATAATCCTTGAACTCGTCATTCAGAATCCGCTGGCAGCCATCGATGGTCTGGGCCAACGTGACATCTTTCCCTTTCATGCCGCTGAACTTTTCCGTTGCGAAGAAGGGTTGCGTCATGAAACGCTCGAGTCTTCGAGCGCGACCAACAACATTTCGATCGTCCGGAGAAAGTTGTTCCATTCCCAGCATGGCGATGATGTCTTTCAGTTCCTCGTAATGCGCAAGCGTTTTCCGAATTTCCTGGGCCAGCAGATAATGTTGTTCGCCGACAATCGTCGGTGTGGCCATTTTGGAGTTGGATTGCAAAAGATCGATGGCGGGATAAAGCCCTTCGCTCGCTCGCTTGCGTGAAAGAACGATCGATGCGGAAAGGTGCGAGAACGCATGGACGGCCGCAGGATCGGTCAAATCGTCGGCTGGCATATACACCGCCTGGATTGATGTGATGGCGCCCGTTTCCGTATTGGCGATGCGCTCCTCAAGCCCCGACAGTTCGGTACCCATTGTCGGTTGATAACCGAGTCGCGACGGCATCTGTCCCATCAATCCCGAGACCTCCATTCCTGCCTGAATGAAACGAAAAATGTTGTCAATCAGCAGCAAAACGTCGCGATGCTCGTCGTCCCGAAAATACTCAGCCATCGTCAGCGCGGCCAGGCCCACTCGAAATCGGGCGCCAGGCGGCTCGTTCATCTGGCCGAACATCATGACCATGTTCGGCAGGACGCCCGCTTCTTTCATATCATGGTAAAGCTCTTCCCCTTCCCGGCACCGTTCGCCAATTCCGCAAAACAGACTCACCCCTTGATGATGGCCGACCATGTTATGAATCATTTCCGTGAGCAGCACGGTCTTGCCCACGCCGGCGCCGCCAAACAATCCCGCTTTGCCGCCGCGTTCGAGCGGCACCAGCACGTCGATCGCTTTAATACCCGTTTCAAAGATTTCGGATTTCGTCGAACGCTGAGCCAACGAAGGAGGATCACGATGAATGGTGCGCCACTGGACGTCAGCGGGCGCTGGCTGGTGATCAATCGCGTTTCCAAACACGTCGAACATGCGCGACAAGATGCTTTTGCCGACCGGTACCTTCAATGGACCGCCCGTATCTTCGACGGCCATGCCCCGCGCAAGCCCCTGCGTGGGATTGAGCGCGATCCCACGAACATGATGCGAATCGAGATGCATCAGCACTTCAATGGCGACTTGTGAGTCCTTCCCCGATCGCAATAACGAATAAATGGGTGGCAGGCCCTTTTCGAACCGCACGTCGACGACGCTACCTCTCACCGATGTCACCAAGCCGCCACGGAAATGCTTCGCGTCTTGAGAGTTGATTGCGGCTTCCACCATGAACTGCTCCACAAATCGAAACAGAGTCTATGTCGATGTTCTTTGATAACCAGGACCCACGACGCCACGTGATCACGCGAGATTCGCTTCGAGTACGGTGGAACGGCCTATTGCGGGGACGGCAACGTTCGAACCTGTCCAGCTGAACAGATCGTCGATTGCGAACACCAGTACGCCGTCAACCGTGATTCACGCTGTTGGCTCCTAGGCAGCATTCGTGCCGTGGCCCTCGATTTTTCTGAATGTGACAGAGACGAAAGTGAGTGGGTGACTCATTTTTCGAATCAATGACCTCCATACCCGGCGAAACAGTTGCAGTGGCAATTCATTTTGGTGACGGTCCGCAAGAAAGAAACACTGTTCCACGAACCGGAAAGAGTGTTTGCAGCGGGAATCGACCAATTCGATTTGTACGTTAGTCGAACCGCGTTCCGCAGAATTCGAAGTGGCGATTTAATTCCAACTGGTCAATTGATGGTCGATTCGACATCAGGATGAACTGAAAGAAGCCGTTCGTGTTGGAAAATGATAATGATCAATTCGAATAAAGAGGCTTGATTGCGAGCGTGAGATACACACTCCGTCGTCAATTGACCCATTGGCGACCAGCAACATCAACAATCGATGCGCCGGACCCGACGAAATCCTTCGTTTCTGCAGGAATCCCCGGAAACACCGAGTCAACACAGCCTAACACTGTTGTGGGCCAACCGCGAGGAGCGTCAAAGTGAAATCGCGGAAGAATGCGGACCGGCCTGGGCGCAAGCTGGCTTTATCGATCATGTTCTGACCCGAAGGAACGTACCGGGGAAGCGTTTTTCGTCAAGACGCAAACTTCGCTGTCCTGACGCAATCGATTCGTGTCATTTTCTAAAAAGGGCGGAGTCTCACCGATGTGACCGCGGGGCAGCACGACTCGGCCGTGAGAAATGCCTTGTGCGGGAGAAATTGGAGAAATCAATTCTCATCCAAGCTGCCACAGAACCGTACCCGGATTCGATCTGATTCCAGCTGCAAGGCGATGAACAGGGAATCAATCAATTCCAGTTCGGCTGCGATACTTTCGATCGAACGAGCGAATTGATCGGGCTTTTCAGCAAATACTGATGACAGCCAATTGACGATCTCAGAACCGTGAAGTTTGAGCAGACGACGTGCTTGGACAGTATCCAACCAAACGAACTGGCTCGCCCCAGGAAAACTCTGGCGTGAATTGTCGCTACGGTGTGTTGTCGTATTCTGGTCACTCGGCGTTTCAAACGATTGACGTAAGAAGTGTTCTGATCCTGCGATCACGAATTGGCGGCCCTTAATTCCGAAGGCCGAGGGAAATGCCACAGGTTCTGACAACCATTCCAGCCGCAGTGATTCGTTCTGCTCGCGACGTACGGTGACGATATTCGAATGATCAGCACTCCTGGACGCCGCAGTGAGACTCAAATGCAGATCTGCAGCACGTCCGACATCGCCTGCGACGTTGGGATCTTTTGACAGGTCGAAGTGGGAGGTCAAGACCCCGTCGACGATCTGATTGGTCATTTGGCTGTCAGAACTTGTCACCAAGAAGCCCGAGAACTTGGTGGCCAGCGGTGGCAAAACCACATTCAACAGTTCGTGCCCTCCCAATAGACTTTGAGCACTCCGCCGCAGTTTTGACAATTTGGCAAGATTCGCTGGCGACAGGTGACTCTCCATGTAGCGAATGACGGGAGCCAGTTCCAACTCGCCGCCAAACACCAGAAACGCTTCGGCAGGTAGGGAATGGGGACAATCGGGCTCGCCTGAGGCGGTCGCCACAATCTGAGGCCATTCGTCCGAAAGCTGTGATTCGTCGAACTCGATCGCCGTGTCGCAGACGAAGCCCTGCTCCAGTCGCAGACAACTCGAAATTGAGCTGATCTGCTTCCAGATCGAGGTGATGTTGGCCGGCAGATTCAAGTAGTCAGATAACTCATTGATTCCCTGATCCCAAGGTCGCGCATTGATGTGCAAAAACAGTTCGCCACCAGGATCAAGTTGCTCGCGACACCGCAGGAACAAGTTTGTCCCACGCGACGATCCTGCCCCGAACTGATTCGATCGATCCATCTCGCCGACAAAACGATCGATCACGTCATGAATGCATGACTCATGGTCTGACAATGCGAACCACTTTTCGAATGTTGCGACAAACAGCGTCTGCTTTGGAGCCCGCTCTTTTGTTCGTTGAAAATACGACAGGCCATGATGCGATTTTGTCGTTGTCAGCGTATCGACTTCGTAGTCATCCCACGATTCAATAAACAGGGGTATTTCTCGTTCGTCCAAAGTCTCCATCAGGATGACCCCTTCCGGAGCTCCATTTACCGGCAGCCGCAGTGACAGGACCATCGATTTTGAGCACAGCGAGCGAGTCCGTACCGCCAGACTCTGGCCGGTTTTCTTGAACACTCGCTCCTCGATTCGTTGCCATTTCTGCATGGCTTCGCTTTCAAAGAACTGTTGAAACGGCTGATAGGCACGAAGCCGTTGAAGTAGCTGTCCCGAATTCAGCGTCGACCACGCCCTTTCCATGTCCTGAACTTCGAGGACCAAGGCCGAATCGGGGTGAACAAGATCGAGTATGTTGATCGGCTCCGCCGCGACCAACGATGTGACACCGCCGAACGTAAAGACGACGCCAACGAGTGATCGGATCAGACGCCAAGTAACCATGAAAGCCGACCCCGCAAGTGACAAATAGGTGATTCGAAATGACGTGAATTTAAACGGTTGTTCTCTTAGAAATTCTGATATAGAAAGCCGAAGCCAAGTTGCAATCGATTGACCACAGGATTACAGCCCCGTTCAACGTCTTGCGAAGCGGGACGAGTTTCTGCTTCGTTCGTATGGGAATCGACCAGTACGACCTCATTTTGCGGGATTTCTTCATTTCTTTCGGAACCCGCTGTATTTGATTCCACCACGACTCTGTAAAATTGTCTTCGCAGGCCATCGATTAATTCAGACAACTCGCTCGTCAAATCGGACGATGAATCGGCCACTAACAAGCCTGAGCTGCGGTCTCGAAGTCTGCGGGTGAGTTCATCCCACTGCGGCGTGTTAGAGACTCTGGACACGAAGACGCTCGAAACAAGCACCTGTACCAAACACGCAGCACACAGGGCGATTGCCAGAATGTCAAAGCGAGCGTGTCGTCGAGCCTGACGTCTAGTCGCCACTGGTCCGTTCCGTCGACTGCGATCCGATTCATCGATGGCGACGAAATTGCTTGGGGCGTCGAACACGTCCAATTCCCACTTCGCCGACTCGCGGCCGAGGATTGCGAGCACTTTCTCAACCGGGGGAGCGGGCGTCTGGAGTGCATGCCAGGCGGCAATCGCCTCATCCACACGATTTTGCAGTTCCCAAAAATGCCGGCACTCGGCGCAGTGCGAAATGTGCCGCAACACGCCGGGCGACAACTGCGTCCGTTGTTCGATCGCACATTCCAGTGCTGATTGAAATTCAATGCACTTCATAGCCTTCCCTCGAGACGACACCCTGACTCACCAGCAGCTGCCCCAAATCAAGCCGAGCCCGGTGCAGCCATGTTTTGACGGTCCCCTTGGGGCAATCCATGATCTCCGCAATCCGCGCAATATCTAAGCCCTGAAGATGGAAAAGAACAAAACAGGTCCGATGTTGATCGCGAATCTTGCTGAGCGCCATTTGCAAGCCTTCGGACAATTCAAAAGTGACCGCTTGGCACTGCTTCGCTGGAGCTTCGACAAGTGATTCGACAGGTTGTATTTGACGATTGCGTTTGGTGATGTGAGATGAACAGCAATTCATTGCGATCTTGATGACCCACGGTGCCAGTGGACGCTCTGGATCCCACCGCCGCAAGTACTGGAGGGCGCGCACCAGCGACTCTTGAGTGACATCCTCGGCGTCTTCCCGATTTCTCAGTCGTCGCCAACACAGCTTAAAAAGAGGGCCATGAAATCGCTCGACGAAAAATCGAATCGCGGATTGCTCACCGTCAAGGCACCGCAGTGCGCATTCCTTGTCGTCCACGCTTCAAATCCCTCTCGTCGAAACAGTCTACTGATGTCGCGGAAATGAAAGTTTCAAGAATGTTTTGTTCCAGGCAAAAAAATCCCGAGTTGCTCCGCAACTCCAACGAGTCCTGATTCCCAAGGCATCAACGCCGTCGCATCGTTGCCGGGCCTTGGCGGTTAACCGCGTCAGCGACAGGTCGCATCGGACTCATTTTGATGCGGTTCAACCTCGTTCATCGCGTCGATCGTTTTCCGGTGCGCACGATCGAATCAGGCCCGCGCTGCGCTTGCCGTTCCCTGCTTCAGATCTAAGACTCGACCTTGCCCAATGGACGAAATTGGTGGTGCAGCGTGTCCACTACCGACAGTCGAGTGGTGTATTGTTCGTTTTAAAACGCGTCGCTGGCGGGAGTCGTTGATACCCCGTCGTTTTGTTTTTCGAATCGATTGCATTGGCTGACATTTCACGTGGCTTCGCAGCGTGCGACCGTCTTGTTTGCTGCAACAGCGGGTTGGCATCTCGGTGTATTGCGGGCGGGCTGGGGGGCGGGCTAGCGGGCGGGGCTGGCGATCTGACCGTTCAAATGCCAAGCATGTGCGAATGGTAGTCGATGCGCACGCGGACCCAAGCGGAAACGGGAATAAATCTTCCTGCGTGAATAATTATTCATGATCGAAACTTCGTTGAAACCGAATGCGCGGATCATGTGTAGTCAGCTGTGAAGTCGCCGACGGTGGCGATACCCCAAGTGATTGGCTGGCTGCGCAGTCGCGCGGCAATGAGTCTGTGGCTGGGGCTTCGGATCAGTTTTCGTTTTCGGTTTCTGGAGGTTTTGTGATCGTGATGATGAAGGCTGCTGCGCTCCGTAGACGAGCATTTACTTTGATTGAATTGTTGGTGGTCATCGCCATCATCGCTGTGTTGATCGCCTTGCTGCTGCCAGCGGTTCAACAGGCGCGGGAAGCAGCCCGCCGAACCCAGTGCAAGAACAATCTGAAGCAAATCGGCTTGGCGATGTACAACTACGAAAGCACTTACGGTCGCTTTCCGCTGCCCTCCATGCTGACGGTGGGAGGATTGGGACCAGCCGTCGGTGGAATGTCGACTTCGAACGTTTGGAGCTTGGCAATTCTGCCCTACATCGATCAAGGTAACGTCTATAACAACTACAATTTCAATCTCACCGCGTGGGATACGGCCAATCAGGCCGCAGGTCAGACCGTGATCACAGCCTATCTCTGTCCGTCGACGCCACGAGCCGTTCAGGGCATTACCTACACGATTCCCCAAACGATGTGGGGCGGGCTGATTACCGCGAATATCAGTCTGACCAACGCGGGTGCCGCTGACTACATCGCACTCACGCGAGTTGATTCGGGCTTCATGGATACGGCCTCGGGAACATCGAACTTTACGAACGATTTGCATGGGTGGGCACAGGGCGGCCTCGTAAGCAACAATCCGGCGTACACGCCCAGCCAGAGTGCAATCGCGGATGGCGGTCGAGTTGCTGATGTGACTGACGGCATGTCAAACACGTTGATGATTGGTGAAGTCTGCGGCCGGAATACGCTCTATCGCACGGGCTATCTACCAGTCGCCGTGACCGCCAATCCCACTGACGAGTCGACATGGAACAGCATGGTGGCTGGCGGTGCGTGGGTGGATCCCTTCAACGGCAACTGGGAATTGATCGGGCGGAATCCTGATGGCACTGGCAACTTCAACGGTGAAAGCACTTATGGCGGCACCTGCTTCATCAATTGTTCGAATGCGCGAGCACAGTATTCACAACCCTTCCAGCTTGCCGCGGGGCTTTTCGCGTGGCATGTGGGTGGAGCACAGGTTCTGCTGTGTGACGGTAGCGTGCGATTGATGAGTCAGAACATGAGTGGGCTCACTTTCGGCGGACTGATGTCTCGAAGTGGTGGGGAAACGATCGGCGACTTCTAGTCGCGACTTGATAATGATCGTGAGCCGGAGCGAACAACGCGTTCACTCCGGCTCTTTTTTCCGTACGGCCCTGCACCGATGACTTCAGCACGGCTCGGGGCACCGCGCGCAATGACACCCGGTCGACCCGTCGATTGAGAATCGGTCTATTCAGACTTCAGACTGTTGAAAGGTGAGAACCATGCTTCGAATGAGCCCTCCGTTGATCGTAACGGGGTTCACAATGATCGTTGTGTTGGGTCTTGGATGCTCGAAGCCGCAAAGTGGCTCACGCTTAAAGACTTATCCCACGTTCGGCGTCGTCGAAGTGGACGGACAACCGGCCGAAGGTGTGTTTGTGACCTGTTATCCGGATAAAGACACCTCGGAATATCAACGTCCCCTGGGAACGATTACGGGCGGCGATGGTAAGTTTGCCTTCTCAACATATGCCGCGAACGATGGGTTGCCAGAAGGCCAGTACAAACTGGTGTTCCAATGGAACGAGCTGGGGATCGACAAGACGGCCGATCGACTTGGCGGCAACTACACTGATCCCGCAAAGTCAAAAATCGAGCTCTTTGTCGGGAATGGCGAGACTGGCAATCTCGGTATCATCGAATTGTCAACGAATCTGTCGAAGAGGTGACAGGAGAAATCGGCGATCACCGGGAGACATTCGAGCCGCAGATGCGGCTTGTCAGAGATCTGGAATAACGGTACGAGTGCCCGGCGCTCAGGAAAAAAGCCGAATACCGTCGCAGCAGGAAGTGTGATCTGCGTTACGTATCGTGGGGCATTTGTGGTCGCTCGTCGGTCAACAATTACGGACGGCGAAGCCGTTCAGACCCGACGAGCCTCGCGAACGCATCGAATCCCTTTGGCCCCTGTGACCTGTCCGTCCCGATCTGTCGATTCCTTGTTCCGTAACAATGACGGGATTTGAGATTGCATTTTTTTCGGGAAAACGGGACGGTTACCCCACTTCTTCTGGCGGATACCGGGAAACCGAAGACGGCAGAAGAATCAAGAGGGCTGGCTGCGTGCTCGGTGCCTGTCCTCTTTCTCGTTTCACCGTGCTGAGTGTGATTGGAGTGATCCTCGATATTTGGAACAGCACGGATGTCTTCGCGAACCGGTGGCTAATGCCTGCCTTCGCAACAAGCCGGCTGTTCATGAAAGACTGCTCATGAAACTTCTGTCGACGTTGTTGCGGCGATTCATCCAGTGCGGAACACTGCGCGTCTATGACGCCGACGGTCGCCTGCACACGTTTTCCGGGACACCTGCGGAGCCGGTCGTGACCATCCGCCTGCACCACAAGTCGCTGTACACGAAGCTGTTTTTCAACCCCGAGCTCTATGTCGGCGAAGCCTATATGGATGGCGAACTGACGTTTGAAGAAGGCTCGACCTGCTTCGATTTTTTGAACCTCTTTTCCAACAATCGGACGGGGCTCGCGGCTCATCCGCTTCAAAGCCTGTTGCGGCGTGCCTGGCGCTCGCTGCGGCGATTCCAGCAACACAATCCTGTCGGCAAAGCGTTGAAAAACGCGTCGCATCACTACGATTTGTCGGACGAATTCTATCGGCTGTTTCTGGATGAAGACCTGCAGTACACCTGTGCCTATTATTCGACACCCGACGACACGCTGGAAGAAGCCCAGCTCAACAAGAAGCGGCATATTTGTGCGAAGTTGAAAATCGAAGACGGCATGAAGATCGCCGAGTTGGGTTGCGGCTGGGGAGGCTTGGCACTCTATCTGGCTCAGATTGCGGATGTCGAAGTGACGGCCGTCAATCTTTCGATCGAACAGATTCGGGTCGCCCGCGAACGGGCCAGACAATTGGGCGTTGAAGATCGCGTCCACTTCGAGCACATGGACTACCGGCAGTTGACGGGGACTTACGATCGCGTCGTGTCGGTGGGCATGCTGGAGCATGTCGGCGTGAAGCACTACGACGAGTTCTTTCTCAAATTCCGCAGTCTGCTCAAAGAGGATGGGATCGGGTTTGTGCACAGCATCGGCCGCAACGCCCCTCCCGGTTCGGCCAGCCCTTTCATACGCAAATACATCTTTCCGGGAGGATACGCGCCATCACTGTCGGAGATTTTTGCTCCGGCAGAACGTCAGCGAGTCTGGATCGCCGATTGTGAGGTTCTGCGGCTGCACTATTACTACACGCTGCGCGATTGGCGCGCCCGGTTCATGGCGAACTGGGACAAAGCGGCGGCCATCTACGACGAACGCATGTGCCGGATGTGGGAGTTCTATCTGATATCCGCTCAACTGGCCTTTCTGACCGGCTCAGAGATGGTGTTTCATCTCGTGCTGGCGAACAAACGTGACGCCGTTCCGATCGTGCGTGACTATATGTTCGACGACGAGCGTGCCGCCCGTGAGCAGTCGTTCTCCGCTTAGGAAAGGCGAACTGGGACGAGGCCAGGACGGTGAGATGCGTGTTGTGGCGTCCTACGGAAGCATCGAATCGGACGCAAGTCGTAGGAGACCACGACACGAGATGTCTTGGCGTTGCGTATCAATGGGAATCGTCAATGCACTGGCGTTGGCAACGCCTCGTCGTTGTCCAACCCGGTGGTGGCGATCGAGTCATCAAGTTCTGCGGGCTTCTTGACGACGTTCCAGGCCAAACCCGTTCGCTCCATCAGTTTGACGACCAGATACGTGACGTCCAATTCCCACCAGCGATGTCCGTGATTGGCGACGCGTTGGAATGCATGATGATTGTTGTGCCAGCCCTCGCCCCAGCCCAGCACACCGAGCCACCACAGATTACGGCTGTTGTCGCGCGTCTCGTACGTGCGATAACCCCACATATGCGAGGCCGAGTTCACCGCCCAGGTCATATGTAACACGTAGACCATCCGCACAAACATTCCCCAGACCACGAACGACAGGCCCGTGCGGACATCAAACATCAGCCATCCTGCACAGAACACCAAAATCCCGAGTGCCAGATGCCACCAGAGAAAGGTCTTATCCAGCAGCCGCAGGAACCGGTCTTGCATCAGATCCCGGGCGTACTGGTGGTAAAGCAGACTCCAGTGCCGGGAACCGTAGTGGGGCAACATCCAGTTTAAGTGACTCCACCACTTGCCATCGCGGGGCGAGTGAGGGTCGTGCTCTTGGTCGCTGAAGCGATGATGCTTGCGGTGGGCCGAAACCCACATGATCGGTGGCCCTTCACCGGCCAGCGTGCCGAACAACGCCAGCATCCGCCGCAAAGGTCGGTACGTTTCGAAACTGCCATGCGTCAACAAGCGGTGAAAGCCCAGGCAGACACCCAGGCAACCCGTCACCCAAGTCAAAAACACCGCCAGGAACAGACCGTCCCAGGTGAAGCAGAACGGCGCGGCCAAGGCACCTAGATGCAAGAAGGCAATCCAGAGTACGGCGGGCCATTCGAGCCCGTTTTTCCACACGCTGTCAGCAACGACGACTCCGGGCGTCTCCTCGGTCAGCGAAGTCGTTTGTCGTGCGATAATCGATGATCCTGTGATGAGTTCTCGACATTCGATCGACAATCAACTGATTGATCGCGAAGACCCAAGGAAAAGTATCGTCGCTGGGAGGCCAGTTTGATAGCCAACAAACTCGTCAGTATGCCGCTGATGCCGTTCTCAGACTCTCTGTGGCTTTGTCGGACAACAATCAGTGGTATCCGTCACGCCGTGGCCCCCATCCACGCCTCATCGGCCAATTAAAAGGACATCCGCGTGAAATCACAACCTGTTTTACGGGCATTTCCATGCGTCAGGAGGCGAATTCAGGAAATCGATGCCAATAATTAACCTGAATGTCGTATACAGACGGATGCGCTGACCACATTCGCAGCACGCACACAGGAGTACCCTTCCCTTGGATTGTCCCAAATGTCATTCGCCCAATGTTCAACGGAGCGGACGCTGGGGACTGTTGCCGGTTTGGTTTCTGTTCCCGCTCGCCCGCTGTCATGATTGTCACTATCTGTGTCACGTCCCCTTTTGGACGCAGCTGAAGCCCTCAATCAAATCACCGAAGTTGGCCCGCAAACGATCTCAGGTTCGCAAAGCAAGTTGAGCTCAAAATCCAGTGAGCATCGATCTAACTCAGTCGCCGCGAATGCGATAAATCGACAACCAACCTTCATGCGGGTTTCCTCCTTTGGCAAACGTGGCGACAACACCGCCGCTTAATTCCCAATCAAGCGACATCACCGTATGACCGTGGTTCCCTGAGGACGTTTCGTTTTCTGGAATGGCGATCTAGCTCTTCTTGGCCGCTGCTGATTCCTGTTCTGCTTCGATCGCTGGCGGTTCCTTACCTTCCTTCGCCCGGTATTGAGCCGCGAACCGTTCCTTCAAACTGGGATCGCAGATAAAGCACTGAGATTTGGCCCGGTCGTGATCGGTGCACCAGTCGCCCTTCTTTTGGAAGTCGGCTGCAACCTTGGCGCTGCACTGACTGCAGGCAGATTCCGGAACACCGTGCTCGGCACACCACCAGCCCGAATGATCGTGGCTCTTTGTTTCCGCCTGCTTGTTTTGACTGTCTTGCACCGCAACTTGCGTTGCCCCGCTGGGGTTAACCGTTGCATTTGATTTTCCACAGCCAATGGCAATCAAAGTCGCCAATCCGAGCAACGTGGAGCCAACAACAGCGAGCCTGCATTTGATCATGTCGATGTCCTTAAACGAGAGGTAAAATCAAGACCGATTACTCGGCCACTACGGGAATTGGCGGTCTCGCGACGCAGTCGGGAGGACCGTCCGGCGGTTCATCGGTGAGTGGTTTCATTTCCTGAGCACGGAGTTTGGCCAGCGCGTCCCAATTTTCGCCGAACAGCCAGACCAGTTGCTCGTCATTCCAGCCAAAGAGTCGTTCCAGAAACCACCGGCCCCAATGTGATGCGTTATCGAAGACGACATAGAGGACTCGGATCACCAGCAGCGACATCAGCATGGCACTAATCACCCCGCCGATGACGACGGTCGCCAGTGGCCGTTGCACCTCGGCCCCCATGCCGTTGCTCATGGCCATCGGCAGAAAGCCAAGACTGGCCACCAGTGTGGTCATTAACACGGGCCGTAATCGTGTCACGGCGGCTTCTCGCACCGCCTCGTCGCGGCCTTTGCCCTGACTGCGAAGCTGCCTGATATACGAGACAAGAATCATGTCGTCGAGGACTGCAACACCCGACATGGCGATGAAACCAATGGCCGCTGAAATCGAGAACGGCATCTCGCGCAGCCACAAGCCGAGAATTCCTCCGACCCAACCAAGAGGAACACCGGTCAGGACACGTGCCGAGTCGACGACGTTGTGGTACGTCCAATACAACAATGTGAAAATCATGGCGATCGCCAATGGTACGACAATCATCAACCGATTGCGGGCGCTGTCGTAGTGCTCAAATTGGCCGCCCCAATCCACGCGATAGCGTCCGGAAGGCAGTTGCACTTGATCGGCCACCGCGCGGCGAGCCTCTTCCACAAAGCCCACCATGTCTCGACCACGCACATTGCAGGAAACGGCAACGCGCCGTTGTCCCCATTCTCGCGTAATGGTGGACGGTCCTTCGACCGTTTCAATCTTGGCCAACAGCGACAGCGGCAGACGTTCTCCAGACGGAGTCGGAACAAGGATGGCACCAATTGTCTGGGGTGTCTGCCGAATGGTATCTGGCAATCGAACGATGAGTGGGAATCGCAACTGTCCCTCGGTGACCTCGCCGACGGATTTTGTCCCGATGGCCTCGACGATATCGAGCACCTCGCTGACGGCCACTCCGTAACGAGCGATCGCGTCCTGATCGACGCGAATTTGCAGAATCGGCTGGCCCGTGATCTGTTCGACATTCACATCCGCCGCGCCGGGAACGGTTTGCAGAACGGCACCAATTTCGGTGGCCTTTTTCGCGAGAAGCTCCAGGTCATCTCCGAACAATTTGACCGCGACATCCAGTCTGCTACCCGAAATCAGTTCGTTCATTCGCATTTCAATCGGCTGAGCGAATGCCAGTTTCAATCCCGAGATCTGTCGTAATTCTTGTTCCATGAGTTCGACAAGTTGTCCCTGTGTTTTTGCCCTGGTCCATTGGGTGCGGGGCTTAAGACTGATAAAGAGGTCTGTCAGTTCGACTCCCATGGGATCGGTGGCAATCTCGGCAGAGCCAATCCGGCTCCAGGTATGACGGACCTCGTGGGGAAACGCAGCGAGCAATGCTTTTTCAATTTGAGTGTTTCCACGTACCGATTCGCTAAGGTCGGTTCCCGCGAGACGAATCACGCTGACGGCGATGGCTCCTTCCGATAAGCGAGGGATGAACTCGGCGCCGAGTTGAGGTGCGATCATTCCAAACGCGACCAACAGGACTGTGGCCGCGATCCCCAGCACGGCGACTTTGTGTGACATGCACAGCCGCAACAGCGGATTGTGGAGCGCATGCGCGATGCGCATGAACAGTGGCGTTTCTTCCTTGATGCGTCGAGGCAGAATGAGGCTCGCGAGCACCGGCATCAGCGTCATCGAGAGCACCATCGAGCCCAGCAGAGCGAAGATCACGGTCAAGGCCATCGGCCGGAAGAGTTTTCCTTCGATTCCTTCGAGTGTCAGGATTGGCAAATAAACAATCATGATGATCAGCTCACCGAACAGCGTCGGCTTGCGAACTTCCACCGCGGCCTCGCGAATGACGTCAATTCGGCTGCGGTTACGAAGGTTCCCGTGTCCAAGGTGACGCACGCAGTTCTCCACCATCACGACCGAACTATCGACGATCATTCCGAAGTCGAGTGCACCGAGGCTCAACAGACTCGCCGCGATGCCCACCTGCAACATTCCAGAGAACGCACACAACATCGAAAGTGGAATCGCCACCGCAACAATCGCTGCAGCCCGCAGGTTACCCAGGAACAAGAACAGCACGGTGACGACAAGCAGGCCGCCTTCGAACAGGTTTCGCCGGACAGTGTCGATGACGTGATCGATCAATTCCGTCCGGTCATAGACCGGGATGATCTCGATGCCCGCAGGCAGTGTCTTGATGATTTCGTCGAGTCGTGCCTTCATTTTTCGCGTGACGACGTGGCTATTCTCGCCCATCAACATGAATCCCAGGCCGAGGACAACCTCGCCCTGACCATTGGCCGTAACGGCTCCGCGACGAATTTCGTGACCGATTTCGACCTCGGCGACATCCTTGACCCGGATGGGAACGCCATCCTTCGCCGTGACGACGATATTCCGAATTTGTTCAATGTTGACCGTGCGGCCCAGACCGTGAACCAACTGCATCTGGCTGCCAACAGAGATATTGCCGCCGCCAGTATTTCGATTGTTCTTCGACACCGCGGTGACGACTTGTTCGAACGTCAGCTCGTATTTGATCAGCCTCTGGGGATCAATCCGGATCTGGTACTGTTTCTCAAAGCCGCCCCAACTATTAATTTCCGCCGTGCCCGAGACGGTTCGCATCGCGGGTTTCACAATCCAATCATGCACGGTTCGT
>CAIQIR010000046.1 GCA_903871875.1 uncultured Schlesneria sp. | reverse complement strand
GGTCGTATTCAGCGCCGAAAGAGCCGCAACCATACCGATTAGTTGGGCAGCAACTGCCGACCAGTTAATACCCCCATTGGCCCAGTAAATACTGGTCTTGTCGGTCTTTTGAAGTTCAGAGGGAACATAGCGGTACTTTCGCATGATCCAGTCCACGAGATAGATCGCACACCATGGGGCGATCCAGATGATCAACAGGTCAACAAAGTCCTTCAAGTAGACCGAGAAGCTCGAGTTCAAGACGGCGTAGATGGTGATGAAGAGACAGATAATGCTGTCGAGCACCACTGCTTGGTAGCGCTTGAGCTTGAGACCCAGAGCCTGGAGTGTGACGCCGGAAGAATAGAGGTCCAGTGAGTTAATCCCGAAGAGTTGGACGATGACGAACAGCATAAAGATCACGACGAACCAACTGGGGATCGTGCTCTGATTCTGGAATGCTTCAAAGGGGTTTGAGCCATTCCATATTGCTGCTGCATCGCTGGGCTTGGTCAAGAAGGTGTAGACCAGTGCCCCTAAGGTCATGACGACCATTTCAGGGACTGCACCGCCGAGGAAGAGCCATCCGACGACCTTTCCTTTTGGAGCACCTGAATCTAAGTAGCGCGAGTAATCATTTCCGCACTCGGTCCATCCAAGTCCCGACAAGGTGATGGTGAACGCGAGGCCGGCGGTCCAGAGCTGCCAGGTAACCCAGGGTTGTGCTTTGATGCCCGGGTCGGCGTGACCAGCGGAAAATGCCAAAAGGACAATGAAGATAATCCCGAATGGAATGATCAAGGCCTTGAGAACCTTCACCATGGTGGCGTGGCCCAAGTACGGCATGAGCATTTGAATGCCAACGGCCACGATGACGAGGATGACCTTGAGTCCACTGCTTGTGTGGACGCCCGCTTTGTTGAACAAGATGAGGGAGGCGCCCACAATCAAGATCAATCCTTCGACTTCAAAGCCCAATTGCGTGATCCAGTTAAAGAATGCGACCATACGCGAACCGTTCGGTCCGAAGCCTGCCCGGTTTGAACCAAAAACTGTCGTTCCAGTCTCTGGGCCTTGCAGCGAACAAAGGCCAACGAGGAACCATGAAAGATTCCCGATGACGATGAGGCTGAGTGCCTGCCAAAAGGAAAAGCCAAAGCCCATAAGGACTGCGCCATAGACGAAGTATTCAATATTGAGGCTGGCCCCGGCCCACATACCGGCAATGTCTCGTGGTTTTGCCCATCGCTCGTTTTCGGGAATGAAGTCGATTCCACGTTGTTCAACATGGAATGCAAGGTCCTCCTCCGGGAGACCCTGGGTTGGATCAACAGTTGCGGTCACTCTTCCTCCTTGGTTTTATGTTGGTGCTGCATTGAGAGATTGATCCCCGACCGATCAGATGCTCGTAGTGAGTCTGCCCGACAACGGAGCATGTTGTCATTTTCGTGGCGACACGACGATGGCCGTCGTGGCACAATGGAAAAAAAATAGTGCTCACGCTGACGTCGCAGACGACAGGGCCGTCCGCGATGAGAGGCGTTGCTCCAGGATTCTTCTGGTGTCGCCCGTGAACTCATTTTCCTCCGCCCCAGATGGCATTCCATCTGCCCTCCCTCTTCTTTAGCCCAAAGCGGGCCTTGGATGTGGGAATGTTGAGGGAAATGAAACGCAAAAGAAAAAATATTCATCCGCCTGAAATATTTGACGGGACGCTTCAGCCCATCGTGGCTGCCCATGACCTGGTAAAACGCTTCGACTCCTTCGTGGCCGTCGACGGGATTGACGTCGAGATCTTCCAGGGTGAGTCCTTCGGGTTCTTGGGACCAAACGGAGCAGGGAAGACTTCAACGATGCGCATGATCTCGTGCATGTCGCCAGCGAGCGGAGGTTCGTTGCGTGTCTTAGGGAGAGATCCTGCTGTTGCGGGTGCGCAAATTCGCTCTCGACTGGGACTGGTTCCCCAAGAGGACACGCTGGAATTGGAATTGACGGTGCTCGACAATATGTTGATCTACGGACGGTATTTCGATCTT
>CAIQIR010000045.1 GCA_903871875.1 uncultured Schlesneria sp. | reverse complement strand
CGACAACTGCTGATCGATCACTAAACTCAAGGCTTCGCGTTTAAACTCGGGCGTGTGTTTGCGACGTTCGGACATTCTTGGGGCTCCTTGGGGTTAAGCATACTCGCTTTTCCCCGCGCCCACATTTCGTGGGTAAGTCCAGGGCGCAAATCTGGGGGTAACGAGGCCCCAAAAACGCGAGTAAAAACATCGAGCAAAAAAGTCGATACTCTCCTTGGATCACTGGCTCGATTCTGAAGTCAGACTTCATGAAATGAACCTGAATTACCGAAATATTGTGCGATCAGGGGTAGCATCGGCACATCCCCCCATCTTGTTGGAGCTCGAAGCACGCAGTAGCATCGGTTGTATCGACGACATCACGGATACCGATGTTTCAGTGGAATCCGACCGTTTATTCTCTCGGGGTGATGACATATTGCTCGTCTAAGACGATCGACGACAGGGGACTCGGCATGAGAAGTTCACTTTTCTCGCGAAATCACTGCTGGACGCTGGGACTTCTCGTTCTGATCGGCCTCTTCTGTTTCGGCGACTTCGCGCAATCTCAGGAAAATCGCCGTGGGGGCGGGCGACGACGAGGTGATCCGTCGAATTTCTTGACCGCTTTGTGGGACGAGAAATTCACCGCGACGCTCAACCTGACCAAGGATCAACTTGATCAATTCCAAAAACTGCGAATGGAAGTTTACGCCCTGCGAGATAAACAGCTCGGCCGTGACGAATTCATTCAAGCGGCGAAAGAAATCGACGAACGAGCGGTCAACCTGCTAACTGACGAGCAGAAGGCGATCTGGCAGAAGCGCAAAGAGGAAATTCTGGCAGAAAGAGCCAAAGCAGATGCGCCGTCCCCGGAAAAACCGGCCACTCCAGACCCGGCCATCCCCACGAACAGCGGCGTCACGCGAACCGAAGATGCGACACCCGTGATTCGTGGGACGATTCCGGATGAAAAGCCACCCGAGGGAGCAAAAGCGGTCATTTCCTTTGGCCCGGTGGCCGTCGGAAAACCGGCCTTAGCGGAAGCACCGCCCAACCCCGAGGCGGCCGCCCAAGAGAACATCGCCTTGAAGGACAAAGTGAAGTTGTCGTTTAACTTCCGCTATGCCGGCTGGTCCGATGTGCTGAAACTGTTCGCCGACGTCAACGACCTGACTCTGGATCTGAACGATGTCCCGCCGGGAACCTTCAACTATTGGGACGATCAGCAATACACGATGACCGAAGCGTTGGACATCCTGAATGGCTATCTACTGTCCAAAGGATATGTCCTTGTTCGACGAGACCGATTTCTGGTTTGCCTCAACATTATCGACAGTCCGATTCCTCCCAATGTCGTTCCCAACGTGACAGAAGAGGAGTTGCTTCATCGAGGCAAGAACGAATTGCTAAGTTTGATTCTTCCGCTGGAAGGGCTCGAAGCGGAAAAGATGGTCGGCGAAGTCAAGGAATTGCTGGGGCCACAGGGAAAGGCATCGGCCTTGAAGAGTACGAACTCACTCGTTCTGACCGACATCGGCAGTAATCTTCGGCGGGTCAGTCAACTGCTGAAATCGAGCAAGCCGATCGATAATCGGGAAACGGCATTTCGCGCCATCCCGTTAAAGCACATTACCGCGTCAGATGCCGAGCGAATCGTGCGTCGTCACTTTGGCCTGAACCCCGTGGTGGCTGCGACAACTCAGCCGACATTTGGTGGCCGCGGTGGAGGCGGATTTGGTGGAGGCGGCGGATTTAATCGTGGTGGCGGAGGAGGGGGGGACGGCGGTAATTTCGGTGGAGGCAACTTCGGCGGAGGAGGCCCACAAGGCCAGGGAGCTCCGCCCGCACCCAGCCCAAGCACTCCTCCCTCACCCTTCGCGGGCAAGATCCAAGTCACCGCAGACACGCGAGGGAATTACCTGCTGGTCACCGCCTCGGCTTCAATGATCAAGGTCGTTGACGAACTGGTCACGATGCTCGACACCAACACCGATTCTTCGGGCAGAACTGTCGAACTGAAAAATAGTCCGGTCTATTTTCAAGGCTACACGGTCACAGGTAGCGACGCGGCCGCCATGTCGCGAATGCTCAATAATATGATTCCCGGCGTGGTCGTAGGTGAAGATGCCCGCGCGGGGAAAATCTACATTCAGGGAACAAAGGAAGAACACGCCGAAGTGCAGCGACTGATCAAAGCGTCCAGCGGCACGAGTAGCGATGCCGTCGTGTTTTCGCTGATGAGACTCGACCCGGCCCAAGTGACGAACTCGTTGCGTAATCTGTTCATCAATGACGCTCCGCGAGCACCCACGATCGAAGCGGACGCCAGCGGAAAACGAATCCTGGTTCGCGGAACGGCGGATCAGCTGAGTCAAGTCAGATCATTGCTGGAAGACTTGGGCGAATCGTCGGCAGGAGAGAAGAAAGATGCCAACGGAAACCCGATTGCCGATAAGAATCGCGGCACCGTCCGAAAGCTGAACTTGGGCAACCACGATCCCGAAGAGATTCTCGGGCTAATGGAAAAGACGTGGGATGCTTCGGGACACAGTCCGTTCCGGATTGTGATTCCGTCCAAACCGAGCCCGATCCGGGATCGCCGCATGCCGAGTTCTACGCCACCGATGTCCGATCCCAACTCAAACGAAAACGAATTGTCGCGACCACCGCGACGCCAATCGACAAATTCAGACGGCCGGAACTCGAACGACTCTGAACCGGCGATCCGCATCGAGAATCGCCGCAATGACTCGACCAAGCCGCAAAGTCCGAAGTCAAATCCAAAAACGCGGTCAGCGACGACGCGGATCTTCCCGCGACGGGCGCCCGTGGTGCAAGCAAGTCAAACCGAAACGGAGGAATCCGTCGAGCCCGAGATCGTCGTCGATCGGGAACGGGAAGACGAAATTGTCGTGGACGTCCTTCGCAATGCCGGCTTGCTCGAAACCGGTACTGACGAGAAAGCGGGTGCCCCCCAGCAAGGGGACGCCCCGGTCACGAATACCAATCCCAAACCGTTGCGATCGGCCGTTACCGACGACGCCGGCACTTCCGTCGGAGTCACCATTATGGGTAACGACCTTGTCCTGACCTCACCGGATACGAAGACACTCGACCAGCTGGAAGACATGGTGACGGCGCTACTCGCGACGATTCCTCAGCGCACGCGATGGACCGTCTTCTACCTGCGGACGGCCGATGCGACAGAATGCGCCCAGATGATCGAACGGCTTTTCCCTCAAAGCTCGGTGTCCACAACACCTTCGTCCAACGACAGTTTTCTGGGAAGTTTTACGGGCGGACTTTCGAGTTTGGGCCGTGGCATGATGAACGCCACCGGACTGAACCAGACCCTGGGAGGAAACCAGAATCTTCGCATCATTACCGATGTTCGCGCGAATGCACTGTTTGTGACGGGCCCTCAAGATGTGATCCGCGATATCGAATATGTGTTGGAACTGCTCGATTCGAGTGATGTTCCCGGATCAATGCGAGACCGATTTCCACGGACAATTCCGGTCGAATTTGCCGACGTGGAAGAAGTCGCCGAAATCATTGAAAGCGTTTTCAAAGATTCGATGACGGCCGAACAGCCTCAACAAGGCAACCAGGGATTCAACCCCCTGGCAGCCATGTTTGGCGGCAATCGTGGCGGTGGTGGCGGAGCTGCTGCAGCCAAGAAACCGCAATCGGCAGAATTATCACTGGGTGTCGACAAGCGCACAAATCATTTGATCGTGTCGTGTAACGAGACCATGTACCGTCGAATTCTCACGATGGTGGAAGACATCGATCTGCGCGCCAAAAACGCTCACCGCACGGTTCGCCTGGTGCCATTGAAAACAGCGGACCCGATGGTTGTTCAATCGACATTGACGTCGTTGATGCCGCGAGTCACCGTCGGCGCCACGCGTCCCAAACGAGCCAAGAAGCCAGCGGACGCCGCAGCACCAGGGCAACCTGCAGCAAACCAACCGCCCGATGCCACTCGCGACGCACAAATGATTCAGCGGATGATGGAGCAAAATGGCGGCCAACCAGGCGGAGGCCGACCGGGCGGTGGTAACGGTGGCGGCGGACGCGGCAATGGTGGCTTCCGAGGCGGGGGCAACCGCGGCAATAACTGACCGCAGTGGCTGCTCCTTGGATTTGTGGCATTGCCGTCTCAATCAACGGCCAACCTGCCGTTCTCTGGCCTGACCGATATGGCCGAGCGGCAAGCAGGGGACGGGCGAACTTCTGACAACGAGTTACCGGTTGGCAGGGATCAACGCGGTTTGAGATTCCAGCGTTCGTCGAAGAAATCGGCCTCAACGACTTTGCCAGGCAGACGACTGTTCGGCGGCACGCGGACATCGATGACAGCCCAATCCGGTAGCTTCGGTATCTGGCGTGCATTGTTCAAATAGTCGTACTCACGATAGGTGAAGCTGCTGTTGAGAACGACGTATTTTTCCGGATTGAGCGGATTCGGATAGATGGCAATCGGAGCATGATGAGCCGCGTCATATTGACGGTCGCCTACCGAAATCGCTTGAGCAGACCAACGAATCGGTAGTTTGTCGGCGATTTTCGCCAAGAGTGAATTCGCCTGCGTATCGCCCCATAGCACCAGATTCGCTTGCGCAATGTCCTCGGCCGTAATCTCGGTGTCCAGTTTGACAATCGCATCACCCCGCATCTGACGTCGCCAGTGAGTGACAGCGTGGTCGAATTCCGCCTGGACCCATTTGTCGACCGCTTCCGAGTGACAAGCCGCGCTCGGTTTGACAAAGATGAATGCATCCATGAAGGCATCGTCGACCGGACCTTGCAAACCCGGCTTCTTGCGTAAGCCAGAAGGCCGGCCGGGCTTCCACTTGTTGGCATCCAAGACGAATGCGCCATCAGCGGGAAGTTCGAGCGGCGCACCGGCGTCAATTCGCACCTTACGAACCCGGTCCTTTGGCGGACGAACCGTCAATGCCGAGATATTTCTCGTGGTGACGATCAGCTCGTCGCCGATTGGTTCGGCCACGGCGCGTGCCTCTTCCCAGTGCTCCTTCATTCCGTCAATCGTCAACCAGTGCATGCTGTTGTACTTCAACGTGAATGTCACCAGCTGAACTTTGGCAGGCGTGCGGTCCCGGCCTTTGACGGCCCATTCGGCCAGCTTGGCCTCAATTTCTTTCAGCGAGTCGGGATGAATCTTATGGCCCGTCATCGGCCCGATGATGTGTAACAGTTTCATTCCTTCTCGCTCGAACGCCGTTGCCATGATGTCGGCCGCTTGTTTCTGAATATCCATGTCGCCGGAATAGGCGATCGTCGGAAGCATGGCCAGATTCGCGGCGTAGTCGGGACAATCATACATGTGCCACAATTTTCGCTCGTACGGAGTCGGTTCGAGCGTCTCTTTCTGAAAAACTTTCAGAAAATCGGGAGTTTCCGAGAAACCCGCTCCCGGATTGGCTGCGAACCAGCGATCGGGATAGTGCACGGCAAACTGCCAGCAAGCCGCTCCGCCCATGGAAAAACCTCGGACAGCCACTCGGTCAGGATCGATCCGGTATTGATGCGTCACCGCATCAATCGCCTCGAGCGAATCAATTTCTCCCGCCAGTTTGTTGGCGTTGCAGTACCGACCGTAAGGATGCAGCACGATCGTCTGGTCTGGCGAAATCTGTCCGACATTCTTGGAACGATCGTTGAGAAAATTGACCTCACTCAGCACTTCGCCACGGCCATGGAACCAAAAGTCCAAACGGTGCTTTTCCGTTCCCTCGAAATTGTAAGTCGCAGGAATGACCAGCCCATACGGCTGAACCGTCTGATCG
This sequence comes from uncultured Schlesneria sp., assembly GCA_903871875.1. Lineage (GTDB taxonomy): Bacteria > Planctomycetota > Planctomycetia > Planctomycetales > Planctomycetaceae > Schlesneria. The sequence continues at coordinate 18,603 of CAIQIR010000045.1, read as the reverse complement.
ATCTTCGAAACATAGCCGCGGACCACAACGCCCGCCTGCCGGGTCCAGGGCGCGTTACCCGCCAGCAATTGATCAGCACGTTGCTGTCCCTGCTGCAACAGCATCTTCGCAACGCCGATCTCTTTCGGGTCGAAGAATTCCTGGAAACGAAGCGCCTGATCGACCGCGCGATGAAAGATCAGGACGTCCGGCAACAGACTCTTTGATAACGGTGAGGCGGACGCTCGAAGTTGGTCGATCTTGGATTGAAGAGCCTGAAGACCGGTAGTCAATTCCTGGCGATCGGCTTCCGCAACGTCGATCCCCAGTTTCGGAACACGACGAACTTGATCGAGCGAGTTGTCGGCGGGGCCATCCGCCAAGGCAACTTGCGCCATCGCCAACAAGCCGACACCGATGACCCAACGCATCTGACCCAGGCGAATTAACATCGTGATTCCTTCATGCGCAGCATGATCACCCGCTGATGCGGGGGATTGACTCGTGGCAGAATCCGGGGATCTTGCCACCATTGGCTCACCCCGGACGCATTGAACAACCTCGCGGACCGTTTGTTACGACAGCGAATGCACGACCATCCCAGACAGCAGCTTAGGATAGAAATAGGTGCTTTTCGGCGGCATGGTTTCACGACCGGCAGCAATCTCGCGAACGTGTTCGATCGTGGCCGGCGCCACCAGACAACCGAGTTGATGTGACTTGGCATTTAATGCTGTCGTCGTTTCATCCAATCGGTGAACGTATTGGAATTTGGGTTCACCGCCTACGGCTTTGAAGATCAACTCGTCCAGCAACAGCTTGTGCAGAAGACTGACGCCCAGCGACTGCCAGGCCTCGCTATGTTCGGCCGCGAGTTTCTTCATCGGGCTGTCATCGGTGACGCGTGCCAACAGCCATTGTCCATCGGACGCCGTACCGAAGCCGAACACATTTTGACCTCCGTCCGCTTCGATCAGACCCCAGGTCTCTTCAGCCGCTTGATCTCCCTTGCCGATCACTTCGATCTCGCAATGAGACTTCAATGCGTCTGCGACTTGCGCCGACGTCAGGCTGCTGGGCAAACCGGACACGAGTCGGTGCGTTGGCAGAATCTGCAGTCCAGGATCCTGCATTCCGACGAAGTGCATCAAGACAAAATTCGGCGCGGACAAATCATCATTCAATTTCCCCGCGGCTTTCAGTTCACGCCGATAGTTCAGGGCGGTCTCATAACGATGATGGCCGTCGGCGATAAAGACGGGCTTGTCGCGCAACCCGGCTTTGACCTTGCCGATCGCCGTATGGTCTTTCACCACCCACAAGCGATGAATCACGCCCAGATGGTCTGTCGCCAACGAGGGGGTCAGCTTCAAACAGACGTCGTCCAGCGCCTGCTGCACTGAAGCCGTTTCGTCAGGATACAGTCCGAAAATCGGCGACAGGTTAGCATTGGTCGCCCGAATCAACATCAAGCGATCGAGCTTCGGCCCAGAAAGCGTTTGCTCATGCGGAAAGACATTTCCCGTCCCGAACTCTTCCAGACGCACGCGAGCGAGAAACCCGCTACGAACATAGGTCTTGCCTTCCCAGGTGAATTCCTGTGAATAGACGTAGATCGCGTCTTCGGGCTCTTGCAGCAGCACTCCGTCCAGTTTCCAGTGCTTGAGGAAATCGGCCGCGCGAGCATATTTGGCATTGGCATCAGCGTCCGACGGTTCGCTGCGATTCAATTCCAAACGAATGAAGTTGCAGGGATGCTGCTTGTAGAGCTGATCTTGAAACTTGTCGTCGATGACGTCATACGGCGGCGTAATCACATCCGACAAATCGCCCACTTGAGACACATCATATCGCCAACCACGAAACGGACTGACATCAACCATTTGCAAACAGCCTTCCTGCAACCAAAAACGAAATCGGACTCCAGTGCCCGACCTGCGCCATACAATGAAGGAAGTCGCACCGCGGTTCAAGGTCTGAGGTTGCCGATCCGGGAACGGTTCGCGGTTTTTCCGCATTCGGCGATCGGGCCGCCAACCGTCGCGATCTCACCTGCCGGGCCATTTCAAAAAAGCCGCCGAGCAATGAGTCCTCAGAGCCACCACAGGCAGGCGAAGGCCAACAGAATTCGATAATAGCCAAACGGCATCAATCCGAATTTGCCCAAGGCATCAACCATGAATCGCACGCTGATCACCGCAGCGACAAAGGCCGTGACCAGCGCCACTAGCGGCATCGTGACTCCGTAGTGAGCGATCATCTCGTCCCCGTGCTTCAACCCTTCGTAGGCTGTGGCGGCCGACAACGTCACCAGTCCCAACAGAAAACTGAACTCCACCGATGGCATCATGCGGAATTTGGCCCAGCGGCAACCAAGGATTGTCGCCAGACTACGGCTGAATCCCGGCCAAAACGCCAGACACTGCATGATCCCGATGAACAGGGCGGCTTGCCAACTCATCTGCGTGAGATCTTTGCCCAATTCAATTTCGGCCTTCTTCTTCGTGGGTTGCAACAGAATCAGAACCCCACCGACGAAGAGCGCGATGGCCACTGGCAAGACGCCGAAGAGATGCTCTTTGATCCAGCGGTTGAACAGGATTCCGATCACAGCAGCCGGTAGAAAGGCAATGATCAGATTGATCAGCAATTTCAGGCCTTCCGGGTCTCGTCCCAATACTCCCGTCGCCATTTGCCGGATGCGACTAAAATATAGCACCAAGACGGCCAGAATCGCGCCACTTTGAATGCAGATCGCCAACGACTGGGCCGCTTCGATTTGTTGAGCGTTCCCGTTCATTCCCATCAAGTGTTCCACAATCAATAAGTGACCGGTGGAACTGACAGGAAGATACTCGGTCGCTCCTTCCACGAATCCCAGAATCACGGCTTGAACAAGCGACAGCGTCGGCCGCGACGTTTCTGACGAACTAACCGCTGGTGCCGCTTTCGCATCAACGGGTCCAATGGCAAGGGTCACGGCCAAAAATGCCACCGTCAGAATCGCTTGTCGAGCAGTCATTCAAAGACTTTCAAAATGCCATGTGTATTCGGTTTGGGCTTAGGCCAGAATCAAGGCAACGAGGCGGGAAAATCGCCTCTGGCTCAAGTCAGGTGCCCTCTGATGAAGTGGGCGCGGCGTTCTCGGTCCCTAAGTTCGACGTCGGCCGACAGGGGACAATCATTTTTGCGACTAGCACCTGCTTGACCTCGCCTGTTTGATCGCTGGTTTCACTCCGAAACGTGACGATGCCGCGGTCCGGTCGGGAACGAGAAATTTTCACTTCCATCACTTCACTTTCGACATGCAGCAATGACCCGGCTCGGGTCGGTTTGGGCCAGCTGATTTCCGCACCCGCACCGATTAATCCACCCGCGATGGGCAATCCACTTTTCACCATCAACCGCATGGAAATCGAGGCCGTGTGCCAACCACTCGCGACCAATCCACCAAATAGCGTTCCCTTCGCCGCATCATCATCGAGATGAAATGGCTGGGGATCGAACTGTGCGGCAAACGTCTTGATTTGATCTTCGTCCAGCAAGTGTGTGCCACTGACGAATCGTCGCCCCACTTGCAAGTCTTCCAGATAGAGCAACTGTTGCATGTCCATTTGTTTCGGGCTCACCGTCATGACTGATTTGTTTTTTAAAACGGGTTACGCGATGGCCTTCGACGACGTTTTACGAACGTTGATCCTTCAGCCACCCCGACATCTTCGCCAGCACATTCCTCTTTCAAGGATTTTGACAGCTGGTGTCGATGCGGTATTCGCCAACGGGTTGTCCACCAATTAAATGCTGCTGGATGATGCTCTCCAGCACCTTCGGCGTGCAGGAGTGGTACCACACGTTGTCGGGGTAAACGACGGCAATGGGCCCGTTGTGACAAATCTGCAGACAATTGGCCTTCGTCCGGCAAATTCCATTCCCCGCCAGCTTGAGTTCCTTCAATCGCGACTTCAAATAGTCCCAGGATTCAAGACTGTCGCCCCGATCGCAGCATTTGGGCTTGGACGCATCGGCGCACAGAAATATATGGCGTTCGATCTTGTCGATGCCCAGTTCAATCACTTTCTCGCGCAGACTTCCGCCCATGATATCCCCTTATTTGCGAAGCGAGCCTGATTTGATCGGGTCAAAGCCCCCGTTGCAATGCCCACGCGCACAACATCTCTCGGCGGAACGGTCAACCGAAAGCGATGGCGCACTTCATTATTCACCGAGCCCCCCTCAAAGCCACTCAGCTCAACGGTACTTGTGCCCGATGATTGGACACAATGAGGCCATGTTTCACTGCGAGTCATTTGACAGCGCCCAGACGATTGCATAAGCCTTCCTACATGGGACAGTCACCTCGGGCCAGCGTTGTTGCTCGGACTCTCTCTTCTTGATCGAAGCAAGGATCTTTGATGCGCTGCGCGACCTGCACGACGACGTTTTGTCTATTTTTGATGGCAGCCAGTTCGGTTCAGGCACAGGCAATTGATCTAACAAAGGCTACGATCGTAATTCGATCAGGTGATCTTCCCGCCGGCGAAAAAATTGCCCCCACGATCCTCGCCGAAGAAATCGCACGCCGAACGGGTCTGCAGTTCAAGGTGACGACCGAATGGCCAGCCAAGGCTGACACGATCATTGCCATTTCGACTGTCGCCAACGCACCCTCCTGGGCCAATCAAATTGGTACGACGATCGACTCGGTCCCGAAACAGGCAGAAGCCTTCTCAATCAACGTGATGGCTCCGGAGAAGGGTAGTCCCGCCATCGTCGTCATCACCGGAAGCGATTCGCGCGGGGCGATGTTCGGGGTCGGCAAGTTGCTTCGCTCGTTGTCGTGGAAGACGGGCGAGGTCTCGATTGGAGCGGACTTCAAAGCCAGTGAAGCCCCCGAGCGTCCGCTACGAGGCCATCAAATCGGGTATCGCGACACCGCGAACAGTTGGGACGCCTGGACCTACGACCAATATGACCAGTACTTTCGTGACTTGGCGATCTTTGGTGCTAATGCCGTGGAAAACATTCCCTGGCATGACGACAAACGTTCTCCCGTCATGAAATACAGCCGCGACGAAATGAATCTGAAGTTTGGAGAACTTTGCGAGAAGTATGAATTGCAGCATTGGGTCTGGGTCCCCGTGCTGGTCAGACTTCCCAAGGAATCGGAAGAAGTGAGTTTCCTCCAACAACAGGAAGCGCTCTACAGCAAGCTCAAGCGACTCGATGCGATCTTCGTCCCCGGCGGTGACCCAGGCAACAACAAGCCCGACGCCCTGTTGCCTCACCTTGAGCGAATGGCCGAACTGGCCATCAAGTACCATCCGAAAACTAAGATCTGGTTATCACTGCAGGCCTTCACACCGGAAGATATCGACTTCCTGTATCAATACCTGGACCAGAAGAAACCGACTTGGTTCGGTGGTTTGGTGATGGGCCCCAGCAGTCCGCCGATGGAGTCCACTCGAAAGCGATTGCCAAATCAATATCAACTACGCTGGTACCCCGACATCACCCATTGCGTTCGCTGCCAATATCCCGTGCCGTGGATCGATCCGGCGCTCGGTATGACGTTGGGCCGCGAACCGGTCAATCCTCGTCCCGTGGATTACACCGATATCTATCGGATGGACTACACCTTTACCGATGGGTTTCTGACTTACTCGGACGGTGTTCATGACGACTTCAATAAAAATTTGTGGACTCAACTCGGCTGGAACCCCAACACCAATCCGCGAGAGATTGCTCGCGACTACGCCAGGTTTTTCTTTCGCTCCGACCTGACCGAGATGGGGACCGACGGATTGTTCGCACTCGAATCCGACACGCGCGGCCCGCTGGCCGAGAACGGTTCCATTGCCGCCACGTTTCTGTTGTGGAAGGAACTGGAACATCGTCTTCCCAATCCAGGAAGCAAATGGCGATTCCGCATGCACTTGTTTCGCGCGTATTACGCTTATTTCACGCGAAATCGTCTGCTGTATGAGACCGAATTGGAACGTCAGGCCCTCGAAAAGCTTTCGCAAGCAGGCCAACGAGGAGTTGCGGAGCCCCTGAAAGAGGCCCGCGAAATTCTCGAACGCGCGGTCACGCATCCATCCGATCCCGAACTAATCGTCCGACTGAATGCGTTTGGAGATGAGCTGTTTCAGGAGATCGGCCTGCAAACGAGTGTTCCTAAGTATCATGCCTCGGGGTCCCAGCGTGGGGCGGTCCTCGATTTCCTGGATATCCCGCTGAACAACCGCTGGTGGCTGGAAGATCAATTCGACAAGATCGCCAAGATGACCGACACCGGTGAGCAACTGAAACGCATCGATGTCATCCGGAATTGGGAAAACCCCGGCGACCACGGGTACTACGATGTGATCGGCCATGTCGGTCGATCCCCGCGAATCGTGAAGTTGCTCAATGGTGGCGATGCGATGCGTCATGAGAATGATATTCCGATGCCGACACAGCGCTGGATGAGTGAAAAACGGAATGGACTGCGCCAAGCCTGGCATCTGTATATGGACAGCGTGCCACCCGGCATTATCTACAACGATCTCGATTCATCGGGCCAGTACATCGTCAAATTGTTTTCGCAACGCGAATCGCCGTTGGTGATTGACGGCGTCAAAGCCCAACAGATCGAGACGGGCGAAACTTATGATCGGGTGACCGAGCGAATCTTTGAGGTACCCACCGAAGCGAGCAAGGATGGCCGCATTACGTTGACTTGGGAACCGCTGGATGAAAAACATCTCAACTGGCGGGACCGGCACTATGTCACCGACATCTGGGTCATGAAGAAGCCGAAGAAGTGATTCGGCTGAATTGACATCATCCCGGCGATTGCATAAGCCTTTCCGCATGGGAAAGCCGGGTCGGGCAGTGGTTGCTTGTCGGTCTCTCAATGAATGACCGAAGCAAGGAACTTTGATGCGCCGCCTGATCCGTTCGATGACCTTCTTTTTCTGCGTTACCACGTTCACGACATTCGCGTCGGCCGAATCAACAGATCTCTCTGACGCCATCGTGTTGGTTCGCGCGGGCAATCTGCCGGCCGCGGAAAAGATCTCCTCGACCATCCTGACCGAGGAAATCGAGCGTCGTACGGGCGTGCGTTGGAAGGTCGCCACCGACTGGCCTGCCGGAGCAAAAACCGTCGTCACCATTTCCACACTCAGCGAGCCGCCGACATGGGCCAAGCAATTGGGATCTTTGACGAACGACGTGCCAAAAAAGGCAGAAGCGTTCTCGGTGAAAGTGGGGCGAAGCTCGGGTGGACCACTGATTGTCAGCATCACGGGAAATGACCCGCGAGGCGCGCTGTACGGAGTGGGCAAATTCCTGCGCAGCATGAACTGGCAACCAGGAAAAGTTTCGATCGATTCCGAATTCAACGTGGCCGAAGCACCCGATCGTCCACTGCGAGGCCATCAAATTGGTTATCGCGACACGGCCAACAGCTGGGACGCCTGGACCTTCGATCAATTCGATCAATACTTTCGCGACATGGTGATTTTCGGTGCGAACGCGGTCGAAAACATTCCGTTTCACGATGCCCGTCTTCCCCGCGTCATGAAATACTCTCGCGAACAAATGAACGCCAAGTTTGGCGAGCTGTGTGAGAAATATGACCTGGAACATTGGATCTGGGTCCCTGTCGAAATCGCACTGCCTGACGAGCAGAAGGAAGCCAAGTTCTTCGAAGCGCAGGAAGTCTTTTATCGCAACGTCAAACGGCTGGACGCGATCTTTATTCCTGGTGGTGATCCTGGCGACAACAAGGCCAGTGTCTTGTTGCCCCATCTGGAACGGATGGCTGAGCTGGCACGCAAATACCATCCGCACGCCAAAATCTGGCTCTCGCTTCAACACTTCAAAGCCGACGACATCGATCTGGTGTTCAGCTATCTGAGCGAAAAGCAGCCGAAATGGTTCGGCGGTTTGGCGATGGGCCCAGGCAGCCCACCAATGGAACCAACTCGACAACGACTGCCAAAACCGTATCAACTACGTTGGTACCCCGACATCACCCATGTCATTCGTTGCCAGTATCCGGTCGCCTGGCTAGACCCGGCGCTGGGTGAAACATTGGGACGCGAACCGGTCAGTCCACGTCCCGTCGATATGACGCAAATCTATCGAATGGACTACCGGTTTACCGATGGGTTTCTCACCTATTCCGACGGAGTGCATGACGACTTCAATAAGAACCTGTGGACGCAGTTGGGTTGGAATCCCAATCGCAGCCCACGAGAAATCGCCCAGGATTATGCTCGATTCTTTTTCCAATCGGATGCAGCCAGCGAAGGAGCCGACGGACTGTTTGGCCTTGAGAATGCGATGCGCGGCGACCTGGCCGAAAACGGCACAATCAGCGCGACATTTCTGTTGTGGCAAGATTTGGAACGTCGAATTTCGAAAGCGGGTAGCCCGTGGCGTTTCCGCATGCATCTGTTTCGTGCGTACTACGACTATTACACCCGGGCACGGTTGATCAATGAGACCGAACTCGAGCGACTGGCCCTCAACGAACTGCACTCTCTGCAAAAGAACTCGCCGAATGCCAACTCTCAAGAAATTTCCGCGGTCTTAAATGTCGCTCGTCAGATCCTCAATCGAGCGACAACGAAGCCGATCAACCCCGAACTGAACGCGAAACTGATCGCATTCGGGGAAGAACTGTTCCAGCTGGTCGGCCTGCAGACCAGCGTGCCGAAATACGATGCCTCGGGCTACGAACGAGGAGCGGTTCTGGATTTCATCGATTATCCGCTCAACAATCGCTGGTGGCTGGAAGATCAGTTCGACAAGATCGCGAAGTTGACCGACGTGAATGAACAACGCAAGCAAATCGACGTCGTTCGCAACTGGGAAAACCCTGGCGATCGAGGTTACTACGACGTCATCGGACATGTCAGCCGATCACCGCGGATCGTGAAATTGCTGATGGCTGGTGATGCGATGCGGCATGAAATCGACCTGCCGATGCCGACCCAGCGCTGGATGGGCGAAAAGAGAATTGGGTTGCGACAGGCATGGCACACATTTTTAGATGTGATCCCCAGCGGCATCACCTACAACGACCTCGATACATCGAGCCCTTACATCGTCAAGCTGTTCGCCCAACGTGAATCCCCCTTGATCATCGACGGCGTCAAAGCCAAACTGATCAAGAAGGGAGATACTTTCGATCAAGTAACAGAACAGGTCTTCGAAGTTCCCGCCGAAGCCATCAAAGACGGACGCATCGTCCTGACCTGGCAACCGCTCGACGAGAAGAACATGAACTGGCGGCAGAGGCACTACGTCACAGATATCTGGGTGATGAAAGCTCCCGCGAATTGACCAGACAAGCCTTGAGAGTTTAGACATGAATCGATTGTGATTGCCGCAGGGCCCTTCCGCCTGCGGCAATCATGCATTTGGCATCTGCAAAAACCGCCAAACGTACGATCGAGAAGTCGGTAGTCGGCCGACTTTCGAACCAGCAGTGGCGGTGGCCGGAATGTCAGCATGGCCGTCATGAGGGGGCACCTGTGCGCACGTTTTCGTTTGAATATCCACCAGACCTCACGTGCGGCGCTTTTTTCGGCTGAACTTTCGCTCTTTCAGAACAGTTTTCTCGCCAAATCCCGTCTCCCGGCAGAATTTCAACGGGGAAGATTCACTCGATTCGGGAGATGGCATTTGCCAACCGTGAAGGTGCAGCCCATAATTAACCGGCCCGCCCGACAAACTGCCGACGATCCCGCCTGAAATTCGCTGACAAACAGAGGAACCCGCCCTGACGACTTTTCAAGTCACCATGTGCCCTTGTGGGACAGCGTTTCGATCCTGAATTGAAAGCCCCGACTGTGAGATCTTTTTTGCCCACCTTCGTCGCACTCACATTCGTCGCGTTGGCTCTGCCGGCAACTGCGGCGGACATGTCGCCCGCCGAAAAAAACGAATTCTTCGAAAAGCAGGTGCGACCACTGCTGGTCCAACATTGTCACGAATGTCACGGCGCGAAGAAGCAAGAAGCCGGACTGCGGTTGGATACGCACGCCGGTTTGCTGAAGGGAACTGATGGTGGGCCCGTCTTCTTGCCCGAAAACATCGATGGCAGCCGATTACTTCAGGTCTTGAAATACGCAGACAACGAAACGCAAATGCCTCCCAAGGGGAAACTGTCCGACGAACAAATCGCGACGGTCCGCAAGTGGCTGGAACTGGCAGCCCCCTGGCCAGCCGAAGTGGCTTCAAGTGATTCGGCAATGGCGGCCAGACAGCATTGGGCATTTCAACCAGTGAGACGCTCGGAAATCCCCGCCAGTCCTCAGTCACCGCCTGGAGCTTCTGGCAAATTTGACGACGAGATTTCCCCGCCACGATCTCCGATCGATTCGTTTATCGCAGCCGCACTCGCCGAAAAACAGCTCGCGATTTCGAAACCGGCCGCTCGTGAAACATTTGTTCGTCGCGTGACGTTGGATCTGTGGGGCGTTCCGCCCACCTTGGACCAAGTTCGCGAGTTCGCCGGTGACACGTCACCCGATGCATGCGAACGATTGGTCGATCGGTTGCTGGTGTCACCGCTGTATGGCCAGCGTTGGGGTCGGCATTGGCTGGATATCGCCCGGTATGCGGACTCCAAAGGGTATGTCTTCACGGCCGAACCGCGATATCCCTATTCGTATACCTATCGCGACTACGTTGTGAACGCATTCAATGCCGACACGCCTTTTGATCAGTTTGTGGTGGAACAACTCGCCGCGGATGTGGTCGTCGATAATGAACAGCGAAACCGGGGTGGAACTGAATACCAAGATCGACGATTGGCCGCGCTGGGATTTCTCACAGTCGGCCGGCGTTATCTCAACAACAATCATGACATCATCGATGACCGGATCGACGTCGTTTCGCGAGGACTGCTGGGGCTGACAGTGGGATGTGCCCGTTGTCACGATCACAAGTTCGATCCGATCCCCACAGCCGATTACTACTCGTTGTATGGCATCTTTTCGTCGACATCCGAACCGGACGAATTGCCTCTGATCGGAGCTCCCCGCAGCCCCGAGGCGTATCGGGCATTCCTGGTCGAAATCGCCAATCTCGATGCGGCAGTGGCAAACTACGAACACGAGTCCGTTCCCAAGTTGATGAACGAAATTCGCGAAGTGGCCGGCGATGTGCTGCAACTGATCGCCAAGGAATCTCCGGTGTGGGCGAACGTTCCAATCGCCCTTCAGGGGAAAAGCGAACCGAGACCCAAACTAGTTCAACGCTGGAAAGACTGGTTGAATCGAACGGTTGCCAATCCGCCCCCTGAATTTGCGCCGTGGCACCGGCTAGCAAAGGTGGCCAAGGCCGAAGACTTCTCTGCGGAAGTCGGCGCTTTAATCGAATCCTGGGCAAATGGAGAAGATGCCGAAAACGTCAATTCGCTCGTTCGACAAGCCATCATCGAACAGAAGCCGACCACATTGCTTGAGCTCGCCCGGATCTATGGAGGATTGGTACGAGAGGTGCAAAACAAGTGGATGGCCCAGCAAACGTCGCAGCCTACCGTTCGACAGTTGCCCGATACGACCATGGAAGAACTGCGGAAGGTGCTGTATGGCGACGGTTCGCCCGCCCAACTGACGTTGGAAGAAGCTCGTCCCGCCTTTGGACGAGACACCCGTGAGATGATTACGAAACTGAAACGCAAAGCAGAACAGTTAAGGGCGACCTCACCCGAGGCGCCGCCACGAGCCATGGTCGTTCGCGATGGTCCGATTCACGAACCGGTGATTTTCGTACGAGGGAACCCCGGTCGACCTGGCAAACCTGTGCCACGCCAATTCCTGGAAGTTGTCTCCGGCTCAGACCGTAAACCGTTCACGAAGGGCAGTGGGCGATTGGAACTGGCCGAAACAATTGTCAGCCCCGGGAATCCACTGACCCCTCGAGTCATCGTCAATCGAATCTGGCAGCATCATTTCGGCACGGGGCTTGTACCAACCCCCAGCGACTTCGGCACGCGAGGCATGCCTCCGTCAAATCCTCTGTTGCTGGATTGGCTGGCAGCCGAAATGGTGGGAATCGAGGGAACTTCCACGCGAACCGATTCACCTCGCCGCTGGTCGCTCAAACGGATTCACCGCCTCATGCTCACATCGGCCGTTTATCGTCAATCTTCGACCGAGGATCCTGTGGCCCGTGGGATTGATCCCGAGAACCGGCTGCTGTGGCGCATGCCCAGACAACGTCTGGATTTTGAAGCGCTACGTGATTCACTACTGGCCGTGTCGGGAAAAATCGACGATTCACTTGGCGGCCAGCCATTCGATGGCGTGATGAACCCCGCCACAACCCGGCGAACGATCTACACCTTCATCAACCGCAATGACCTGCCAGGGATCTTCCGTTCCTTCGACTTCGCCGATACGGACACGACTGCGGCGGACCGGCCTCAGACGACGGTACCGCAGCAATCGTTGTTCGCAATGAACTCTCCGTTTATTCAAGAACAGGCCCGTCGTTTGGCGAGTGACTGCCGCGCCTCCCCTGATGACACGCACCAGATTCCGCTGCTCTACGAACGCGTCTTTTCACGTTCACCGACGGTGGATGAGCTCCGAATCGGTCTCGACTATTTGGCGAACGCACAAACCACCGCTGCCGAAAAACTCTCACCGTTAGAGCGACTGGCGCAAGTCCTGTTGATGACGAACGAGTTCGTGTTTGTAGACTGAACGATTCGATCGCTTCATTATTAATCGATTGTGGTCGATGGCCTGCAGTAACCCCTGTTAGCGGCCAATTTGGTCGCTTATTGGTTCTGCGTCAGCGAGGCGATCACACGATCGACCCGCCGACGAATTTGCTCCCAGCGCGCGGCAGACCAGGAATACGTCACCCGACGCACCTGTGGTCTAAAGGCAATCAGGGACAGTTCTTGGGGCGTGACCCCAAACCATTGCTCGACAGCATGCGCATAGAGCCCCAACTGCAATTCGTAGGGCAGTAGAAACTGTTCATCTGGAATATGCAGCGGAAAATCGCCTGTTTTGTAATCCAGCACATGCCACCCCTCGTCGGTCTCAATCAACAAGTCGATGATCCCGGCAACCAAAGGAGCAGGGCGGGCCGCGGAGGTCAGCGGAGTCGATTTCCGCCCTGCTGGCGGGGACCACGGAAGCAGAAAATCGAGCTCACGATAGATGGCCTTGGCCCCGGCGATCTCGGCGGCGATCGCCGAATCAAAAAAACGCGCCAGCATCGTCTGGGCCTGCTGAACGATCTCGTCGGCCAGCTTGTCCTGGCTTTGACTCGCCGCACTCGACAACAGTTCCCTCCAAGTCGCCGGATCCCGAAAGTCCACTCGTTCCAGCACCGAATGAACGAGAATCCCCAATGACGTCTTCATATCCAGATCGACAACGTCTTCGTCAAAATCCGTCGTCGACTTCAGTTTTGGCGCGTGAGAAATTCCCGTTAATTCAGCGTCAATCGCTTCGAGACGCGAGACACTGGTGACCGGAAGATCCGTGGCATCGCGGGGAAAAATACGGGCGGAAGCGGGAAAATCGCAGGGATCGGCGGCCAGGACGCGACCTGGTAGTTCGCCGACAAGAATTCGTTTTTCGTGCGATGGCCCGGGGATCCTGGCCTCGCTGGGATCGTGATGGATCAAGACGTCGGGCACATTTTCACGTCCCGCAGTGCCGGACGTCGACGAACCCAATAAGGGATCTCCTTTCAGCAAACCGGTACGAATATCAAATCGCGAAGCGACGAGATTCATCCAGGGTGAATGAGCGGGCTTGTCGGGATCGATGCCAGCCGAAAGGATCAAATAATCGGCGGCCCGCGTACAGGCGACGTAAAACAATCGAATCGTTTCGTCGGCGTCTGCTTCTTCCTCGGCCAGAATGTGCATCCGCAGAGCGAGATTCTCGGCCCGATTCCCGAATTCTTGCGGAAGCTTGATCAACGGCCCCAGTTCGGGATGCAGGACGGCATCACCTCCGCGCGGTGGCCCCTTGCGATCGATATCCGCCACGATCACAACCGGAAACTCCAACCCTTTCGATTGATGGATCGACATTAGCCGAATGACTTCACCCGATTCGGGTGAGGTTGTCGCAAACTCTTCATCGGTCTCTTCTAACACCGACGTCTGCAATCGTGTCACGAAATCTTTGAGTGTAAACATGTCACCCTGATCGAATTGCCGAGCCATCTCGATCAACTTCCGCAGGTTGGCCAACTTGCGATCGCCGAGAAATTCACCCAGTAGTGCCGCATCGTATCCGGTGCGTTCGACCGCTTGATGTAATAGATCTGATAGGGGAATCCGATCCTTACGGTTCCTGAGGTCCGAGAGAATTTCGGCCGCGAAACGCAGGCGATTTCGCTGATCTTCCGGCAAATAGGCCGGAGGATCTAAATACAGCACTTCGTGCAACGACAGCGTCGCCCGCGAGGGCAGGGGGGCGGCATTGGGTTCAGAGGAGGCGTCTGCAGCGGCTGCCGCCGTATGAAACGCTAAAGCCTGAAGCGCGTCGTCACTCAAATTGAAAAACGGCGAACGGAGCACGCCGACCAGGCCCACCAGATCATCGCAATCATCAAGATAACGACAGAGATTCAAGAGATCGAATACTTCCTGCTGGGCGAAGAACGCCTTGCCACCCACCAGATAATAATCCAGCCCATAGCGCCGCAGCGCCGCTTCGTACTCTTGGACGTTTGAGAGAGCTCGAAACAGAATCACGATGTCGCCGGGCTGGGTCCGACGCAATTGCGTTCGCCCGCTGGCGTCCTTCGTTTTCGTCCGAATCCGCGGCGTCGAGTCATTCAGCAGCGACACAATTCGACGTGCGATCCAATCCGCCTCACGCGAACGCAACTCACCGGCTTTGGGGCGTTGATCGTCATCCGCAGATGACGTTGATGGCGAGGAAAATTCCGTTTCCGCCACTGCCGAAAGATCGATTTCTTCGCTCGGCGCGTCGTGTGTGGCAAACAGAAATTCCACTGCAGGTGTGGGTGAATCTTGTTCCTGTTGGAAGGGGACCAGGGCTTCATAACCATCCATGGCCGGAGCAAACAATTGATTGACGAAATCCAGGACGGCCGGCTGGCTGCGGAAATTGATATTCAACGGCAGTCGCCCCGACGCGGGCAATTCGGCACTCATAGATGTGAACACGGTGGGGTCGGCGCGGCGAAATCGATAAATCGACTGCTTCCGATCGCCGACCATAAACAACTTACCCCGCGTCAATGCGGCACCACACAAGCTGCGGACGACATCCGCTTGCACCGGGTCCGTATCTTGAAATTCGTCGACCATCAGCAGCCGAATACCCGCTGACACACGACGACGCACGTTTTCATCGTCGCGCAAAAGATTCCGAGCGTGCAGTAGCAGATCGTCGAAATCGAGGACGCTTTGTGCTCGCTTGGCGAGGGCGTATTCGGCCGCCATGCGTTCGGCCAAACGGACCGCACGACACGCAAGTTCCGCGGCGGCCAGGACCTCGGCGGGTTCATAGCTCAATTGATCGTCGAGATCCTTAAGATCACTCCGTAATTTCTCAAATGCGGTTTTGATCTCGTCTTGGCGTTCTTCCGAGACCCAGTCCTTTTTCCCGCCCCCGCCTTGAACCCGTGCGCTCTCGCGAATCACGTCCAAGGTTTGTCGCACGTCCTTCCAGGGCGTGCTCACAGGCAATGTCGAGCTTAAGTTGGCAATCCGTTCGATCATCTTCTCGTGCTTCGAAGGCGCCCCTTGGATGACCTCCAAAACATGCTGAACGATCGGCGATTCGCGAAATGAGGAGACGAGTTTGGGCTCAAATTCACGGTGCCATCGCTGGATCCAGTCGGCAGCCAGTTGTTCGGGCGTGGTCTCCGCAAATCGCGTGAAATCCATCTGAAACCGCTGGGCAGTCAACTTCCGCAACAACTCCTTGGCTCGCTCAAGACCAAACTGGACAACGAATTCCGTCGCATCGTCGGCCTCGGCTTCGATCAGGCCGTGAAAGGTGTCACGTACGACATGCCTGAGCAACGTGTCAGCCAGAGCAGGTTCTAATACCGCAAAACGAGGATCGAGAGCCGCCTCAACGGCCTGCGATCGCAACAGGCTGGTACAAAACGAGTGGATGGTGCTGATTCGGGCCGAATCGAGCCCCCGTAGGATTCCCAGCCAGTGTTCAACCTCGTCAGCAGGGCAGCTTTGAAGCCGCTGGTGGCATGCGGCCCGGATCCGATCCCGCATCTCGCGAGCGGCACGTTCGGTGAACGTAATTGCCACCAAGGAATGAAGATCCGTCGGATCGCCATCGTCTGCAGCAACGCCCAAACCGGCCAAAAAGCGTTGGGTCAGAACAAAAGTCTTACCGCAGCCAGCTCCCGCCGAAAGGGCAATCGAGACACCTTTCGTAAAGATGGCGGCGGACTGCTGCGGAGTGAACTCCAATCGTGACTTCATCGAATCCGCCCCTCTTGATCGCTCACGCCAGCCTCGTTGTCAGCAACGTCGTCCGATTTTTTCATGCGGGTCGTACGCCGCATCGAGAACTGCGCCCCGTTCGCCCGATCAAACGGCATCATGCCTGAGAAATTAGGCGATATGAACCCAAACGATCGCATTCGCTGCCCATTTCTAGGGAAACGCTCAGACCAAATCCACTCGCGTCTCCCAATCCCCTCGCCGGACAGTTCGACCGATCTCGCAGCGTCTCACGAGCCTCCCACAGGCTAATTGTCATGAAACTCACGACCATCCACAGCCGGCCTTCTTTTAACGCAACACATTATCTACAGGCTCCTTACAATTGCACAACACGCCCCGCGAACCACCGCAAGCAGCCGTTCGGCCTGCCCAGATTCACATCATCCAAGACGGCAAGCAACAGCGAATTAACCCCTTTGGCGCTTCCATTCGACACCCAATTGGGCCCATTTTCGTCCATCGTACCGTGTTTATCTCGGGATTCTCGGCCAATTGCGGGCCAAAACCGTTGGACTTCTCTTCGCTCCAACCGCCGGCTTGCACCCGTTTTTGCGACCACCGAATTCAAGCGTTTTTTCGCGTGAAGATCGAATGTTTCGCGTTCGACAAGGCCGCCCGTTCCATGCCTTCCACCACGGAAAAACCCTAGAAATCCGCAGGAGCTGCTGATTTTCAGCCAGTTGTTGGGCAACTTCGTGTCTCGACTTGAACTTGACCCTGAAACTCTCTAGCATTTTGTGCTCGTGACCGAAACCGTTGGGGTTTCGTCTCGGGGCGTATAGCTCAGTTGGCTAGAGCGCAGCTCTGATAAAGCTGAGGTCCGTGGTTCGAATCCACGTACGCCCACTGAAGGGGATGTAGCTCAATTGGGAGAGCGCCGGCTTTGCAAGCCGGAGGTTGCCGGTTCGATCCCGGTCGTCTCCATGGTCCGCAGGGAAATGAAAATTCAAAAAAGAAATTTGGGCCGGACACTTGACGGCCGCCTTCTTCCTGAATAACATCTCCCTCCCGCGTCGCAGTCAACTCAACGACGACTCGACGCAAAGCTCTTTAACAATTCGGTTTAAGCGATAAGAACTTTGTGATCTCACAATGTTCGCCAGCAACAACGGCAGCAAAAATTTGCTGTTTTTTTTGACTGGCGTCATGGAGGTGAGATCCAGAACTGAGAAGGTTCTGACAGAAGAGATTCTGAAACAAAGTGGTCAAGTTATTAAGGGTGTGTGGAGGATTTCTCGGTGCCAAGAGGCGATGAAGGGCGTGGAAGACTGCGATAAGCCTGGGGAAGCTGTCAAACGAGCGTTGATCCCGGGATTCCTGAATTATTGCACGCTGAATTCATAGGCGTGCAAGGCAAACCCAGGGAACTGAAACATCTAAGTACCTGGTGGAAAATAAAGAAAGTTCGATTTCCTGAGTAGCGGCGAGCGAAACGGAAACAGCCCAAACCGCCTGCTTCGGCAGACGGGGTTGCGGGGCCAGACGCGGAGTTATCAAGTTGTCTGCTAGAAGAATTGTGCTGGAAAGCACGGCCACAGAGGGTGACAGCCCCGTATTCGAAAGTAGCACAACCTCTTGTTTGGTACCCAAGTAGGACCAGTCACGTGGAACCTGGTCTGAATCCGGGAGGCCCATCTCCCAAGGCTAAATACTCCTTGGCAACCGATAGTTAACAAGTAGCGCGAGCGAAAGATGAGAAGAACCCCTGCTAGGGGAGGATGGTGAACATGAAACCACACACTTACAAGCTGTCGGAGCCCCTTACGTGGGTGACGGCGTGCCTATTGAATAATGACCCAGCGAGTTACTGTCATCGGCTTGATTAAGGCCTTCAGGGCCGGAGTCTCAGGGAAACCGAGTCTGAATAGGGCGTTTTGTCGGTGGCGGTAGACGCGAACCCAGGTGAACTACCCATGGGCAGGTTGAAGCGCGGGTAAAACTGCGTGGAGGACCGAACTCACTAATGTTGAAAAATTAGGGGATGACCTGTGGGGAGGAGTAAAAGTCTAATCAAACCTGGAGATAGCTCGTTCTCTCCGAAATAACTTTAGGGTTAGCGTCGGTTTTTTTCGATGTGGGGGTAGAGAGACTGAATTGGCATGGGGGGCTACCCGCCTGCCCAGCCTAACCAAACTCCGAAT
>CAIQIR010000044.1 GCA_903871875.1 uncultured Schlesneria sp. | reverse complement strand
GTTCTTTACGTCACGTTCGAAGATGCACCCGCCGTCAAAGGAACCGAAACAACAGAGGGCACAGTCCGGCGGTATGGCGAAGGTGGAAAGTTGATCGGTGTCACCATCGTGGACTTCGCATACCGCCTGCAAGCAGGTGACATCGCTCCCGCCTCCCTCTCCCGCGAGGCAGCATTGAGAGAGGCGCTGGTCTGTCTCCTTGCCGAGGCATCATGGCTGCAAGGGCAACTCAACGGCTACGGCCAAACGACAATGAAAAAGACCAAGGCCATTTTCGATCAAGCGGAATCCGCCGCTCAAACCCCCGCCGCGTGATCGGCACTGCGCACGTGACATTGCAACAGGAACGCCCAATGCTCGCATCTGAATGGTCCAGATCCATGGCAAGCATGGTACGACGACCAGGAACCTGAGGTTCAAGGTCGCCACGACACCGTGTTCGATTTTTTGGATTCTCGGAAGATTTGGGCTGAACCGCACGCCAAAAGAATTGATGATTTTGTCGAGATTATTGTCAAAACCAGAGTGCAACATAGATTGTTAGGCTTCCATTGGCCAAACAAACCACACTCTTTCACCTTTCTTCTTCCATGTACCCACAAGGGAACGGTCTACAAACCGCCTAATGCCTTTGCTACGGCAGGTGTGCGAATGAGAGAGTTGAAAAACGGCTTACTGTGGATGAAGCGCTGTGTCAGACCTGAATAAATTGAAAAAGTTCCTGACCGATGATTATCGGGTCGCCTATCTCGACTCCCATGTAAAGGGGAGCATCGCGTATCAGATACAAGCGCTTCGCGAAAAGCTCGGTCTAACGCAAACTGAGTTTGGCGCGCTCGTAGGGATGCCACAAGCCGTTATCTCGCGCTTGGAACGCGCGGAAGGCGGTGCGGTAAACGTCAACACACTTCTTAAAATAGCGAACGGTCTAAAGATCGGACTCGCCGTGCGATTTTGTAATTTTGAAACAGTGCTTCGATCTGACGTGAGTCCGGAAGGGCTAGTGGTCGAAAGCATTCAGGAAACGATGAATAGGCTTTTGCAGGGGGAATTATATACTTGAGTCCCTTACTTCCGACGGATCGGTGTAGGGCGTGAAGTGTGCAGCGTCGAACCGGTTGCGATGTTTTCATGCACTACCGCGTGCAGGCTCTTGGCATCTGTACCCGTTACCGGCTTTGCCTTTGTGCGACCGCCGCGCTCACGCATACCAACTACCGGAACCTTGCCAACAGCGCCGCGACCGGCCCGGAGCTTCTTGTCAGAGCGCTTGTTCTTTTCCTTGCCGCCAACATATGTTTCGTCGATTTCCACAATCCCGCGCAGCACGGTTGGGTCATTGCCGCAGGCTTCTCGGATGCGCTGGAGCATGAACCAAGCCGACTTTTGGGTGACGCCGATCTCTTTGCCGAGTTGCAGGCTGGAGACGCCCTTGCGGGCCGTCATGAGCAGGTACATCGCCAAAATCCACTTATCGAGGGAAATGTGCGACCGCTCAAAGATGGTGCCCGTGCGGACCGTAAAATCGGTCTTGCAGGCGTTGCAGCGATAAAAGCCCTTCGGGCGAGGGGTGATGCGCTTGGCCTCTTGGCAATGCGGGCAGATAGCCCCACTAGGCCAGCGGCGCGACTCCATGTAAGTCCGGGCAGAAGCCTCGTTCGGATACATCTTGGAAAGCTGATAGAGGCTGATGGTCGAACGACTCATATTTGGCTCCCTGCCTATAGTAGATAACTACCCTTTTCGGGTGAGGGAGTCAAGTATATAAGTCCCCAAGGAATGCGTGGTGGGGGCCGAGGGGCAAGCTGACGCCGGCGGAGGTCATTTCGATGCGTGCCCTCAAGGGCAAGAAAACCGCCATCGAGATTGGCAAGGCTTACCCGCACATCAGCGTCAACACGGTTCGGACCGTTCTGCGTGGGGTGACGTGGAAACACGTCAAAAACCCCTCACCGGGAATCAATTCTTAAACCAAAACTATCTCGCGGCGACTCTTACAACGCGAGGATCAACGATTCGCCATCCCGCAAGATTTAGCACTTGCACCCTTGTTTGATGTCGGCCGGAATTCGGGTCATAGACACGCGCCAACGTGCCGCCCAAGGCTTCCTCGATATAAACCGCGTGGCCACCACCTTTTC
>CAIQIR010000043.1 GCA_903871875.1 uncultured Schlesneria sp. | reverse complement strand
GACCGTACTGGCGGCGTCAAATCCGCCCGAGCCGCTGGCCACTGACAGTGTCACGCTCGAGCTGCTGTTCGTGACCAGATTGCCGAACTGATCCTCCACCAACACCGTCAAGGAGGACAACGCTTGACCGGCGGTTCCTGTGCCAGACACGGTCTGGAAGGCCAGTTTCGCAGAGCTGCTGGCACCAATCGTGACATTCCCTGAGGTACTTCCGCTGAGCGTGCCGTCGCTGGCACCGAGGGTGTAGGTACCGCTGGTGTCCAGAATCAGATTGGTGAAGGTGGCGATGCCGTTCACGGCGGTGACGCTGATCGTACTGGCCGCGTCAAAGGCGCCCGGCCCACTGGCGACCGAGAGCGTGACCGTCGAACTGTTCCCGACGACCAGGTTCCCCGATTGATCCTCCACCAGAACCGTCAACGATGACAAGGCCTGACCAGCGGTTCCAGTGCCTGGCACGGCTTGGAAGACGAGTTTGGCGGCGGGGCCCGAAACCGGAATGTTGGCCGATGTCGACTTGGCCAGCGTGCCGTCACTGGCACTGAGTGTGTAGCTCCCGCTGGTATTCAGCATCAGATTGGAGAACGTGGCGACGCCGTTGACCGCGGCGACACTGATCGTGCTGCCTCCAGTCAAGCTGCCAGGGCCACTGCCGACGACCATCGTGACGGTCGACATGTTTCCGGACACCACGTTGCCATACTGATCTTCCACGGCCACTTTGACTGACGGAGCCAAGGCGGTTCCGACCGAGCCACCGACCAGCACGCTTTGGAACGTCAATTTCGCCGCCGTGCTCGGACTGACGACAAGGCTCGCAGAGGCGGCGCCCGTCAACGGCACTTCGCTAGCGTTCAGCGTGTAGGTGCCGCTGGTGTTCAGCACCAGGTTGTTGAACGTGGCGACTCCATTGATCGCGGCCACGCTCGTCGTGCTGCCCGCCGTCAGAGTCCCCGGTCCAGTGCCCACAGCCAGCGTCACGGTCGACGTGTTCCCCGTCAGAATATTCCCGTATTGATCCTCGACCGCCACTTTCACCAGGCCTAATACTGTCCCGGCTGTCCCTGTACTGGGTGACTGCGTGATCACCAGTTTGGAGGGGGCAGCCGGGCTCACGACGAACGCCACGGTCGTCGCGTTGCTCAACGGCACACCACTCGAGATGACGCTCGCATTGACGTTCTTGGTACTGACGACGGTCAGTGTCTGAGCCGCAAATGTGGCCACGCCATTCACGACCGTCTGCGTGCCCAGGTTGACCCCACCGAAGGTCAGGGAGACCTGAGTCGAGTTATCACTCACCACGTTGCCGTAATTGTCTTCCACCAGTACCACCGGCGTGATCACCGTCCCGGCCGTCACCGTCGTCGAAGCAGGCAACGGCAGCGGATCGCCGATCACCAGTTTTGTCGCGACGCCCGGCGTGACAATGAAACTCACCGAAGTCGCACCGCCGAGTGTTCCGTCAGTGGCATTGAGCGTATAAGTTCCCGCCGTTCGAAGAATCAGGCTCGAGAAGGTGGCAATGCTGTTAATCGCGGCCACGCTGGTGACGCTGCCGTTGGCAAACCCGCCTGGTCCGCTCGCCACAGACAGTGTGACCGTCGACGTGTTCCCCGTCACCACATTCCCAAACTGATCTTCCACGGCCACCTTGACTGCCGAGAGATAACCGCTCGCGACCCCGCCGGCTGCCGCTTGGAATGCGACTTTCGCTGCCGTGCCGGGGCTGATCGTAAATGTTACGGGGACGCTCGACGTATTGGCATAGTTCGGATCGGAACTGGTGAATGCCGCGACCACGGTGTAAGTGCCCGCATTGGTCGGTGCCGTGCTGGAACCCAGGCCACTGGTTGTCGTCCCGGTATAGTAGGTGAGTACGGTGTTACCGCTCACTGTGACACCGCCAAGACCCGTGACGGTTGCCGTGGCCGCAAACGGAAGGCCAGTAGCGATTCCTCCCACATCCTTGACGACGACGACCGGCATGGCCAAAACGCTTAACGCAACCGAGGCATTCGTACTAATGGTGTCCTGCAAATCGGTCAGTGCGAGCTTCAGCGAGTCGGATCCTGAGTAACCGGTTGTGGGTGTATAGACCAAGCCATTGAGAGCCGCGTTCAAATTTGCCAACGTCCCGGTGATCGCCAAGGACGCGGTGTGATTGCCCCCCGACATGAACGTCAGACCTGACGTCGTGGCGAGACCCAGCTTGCCGTTTGAAACACTCAGAGTGAGCGTGTCAAACGTACTTTGAGCGGCCGAGTCGGCGAGCGTAATGGGGGTGCTGCTGCTCGTTGAGAATGTGAGCGAGGTATTTTGAACCAACCTGGTCACGGCACTCGGCGATGCAATGGTCGGGAACTGAATGCGTCCAACGCGGTTACCATCCTGCTCTGTAAACCAGATCGCTCCATCAGGGCCGACTGCGATCCCCGCGGGTTGACTGGCTGCCGTGGGGACGTTGAATTCCGTGATCGAACCATTGGGGGTGATCCGTCCGATCTTATCGGTACCGTACTCGGTAAACCACAAATTGCCATCCGGGCCGGTCACGAGATCGACCGGCACACTCATTGACGATGGACTGGCGTATTCCGTAATCACGCCGCTGGTGGTAATCCGTCCAATTTCACCATGATTATCCGCAAACCAGAGATTACCATCGGGACCGACCGAAATTCCCTCCACATAGCTGGCCGACACGGTCGGAAGTGGAAATTCGGTAAACACCCCACTGGGTGTCAGCCGCCCGATCTTGTGCGCCGCCGCCTCCGCAAACCACAGATTCCCATCTGGACCAGCCACAATACCGAACGGCTCGCTCGCCGGCGTAGGCACATTGAATTCGGTGAAAACGCCACTGGAAGTGAGCCGGCCAATCTTGTCGGTAAACTGCTCCGTGAACCAAATGTTGCCATCCGGCCCCAACGCGATGCCGGTCGGTTGGCTGTAGGCCGTGGGGATATTGAATTGTGTGATCACGCCGCTCGGCGTAATTCGGCCAATTTGGCTAACGCCAGATTCTGCGAACCAGAGATTTCCGTCCGATCCCGTCGTGATCGTATACGGCCAACTTCCCGAATTTGGCAGACTGAACTCCGTGATGACGCCGCTCGGAGTAAGACGCGCAATCTTTCCCTTGTATTGCTCCGTAAACCACAGATTTCCATCGGGACCTGAGACGATGTCGCCGGGACCGCTACTTGCCGTCGGGACGCTGAATTCGGTGATCGGAACGACCGAAATGCTGGCGAAATCAACGGCCGTGCTGAAAGGGCTGGATCCGCCGGATGTGCTCGCATCAACGTCGCTGCCGGGCTGGTTCAAAACGATCATCGCGTTCTGATCCCAGCCGCGGAATGTCATGAGACTGTTGATTGTTCCATTGAAGCCCGGGTTGGGAACGAAACGAATTCTGTCGAGGCCATTGAATCCGAGCAACAGGGCATTGGACTGGCTGACACTTCCCACGCCGCTCCAGGTGGTTCCCCCGTCCAAGCTGAACTGCAGGGACCCATTTTGCGAGTTCGCGCTGACAATGGCGATCCCAAGCTGGTCGCTCGAACTGTTGTCCGTGACCTCGGACGCCAAACTCGAAACCGCAATCCCCTGATTCATTGAATTCGAGATCGATTGCGGAATCGTCGGTAGTACGGGGCTGGCTGGTACGAGGACCGGAGCGACTTCATTGACCGTGATGGACAGGCTGGCAGAACCGGTCAAGCCGTCTGTCGTGTCCGTGTCGGAAAGGCTTAGCATGACGAGACCACTCTGAGTGGGGCTCGCGGTATACGACAGGCTCGTTAAGTCGCTGTTCAGGTTGACCAGCGTGCCAATCGCAGTCAGCGAACTGGTCCCGTTACCCGTAACAATCAGTCCAGTGGTGGTGGCCAGCGCGAGGCTGCCCGATGTCACTGCGAGAGTCAACTGTTCGGCCGTGCCGCTGATGTCGGTGACGCTGATCCCATTTCCCGCAGTGAACGCCACCGTATTGTGCTGATTCACGACGACCGCAGTCGGTGCCGTGAATGACGGAGCCACGGGAGAGACATTGATCGTCATTAACTCAGGATTGGGATCCGTGTTGAATCCGCCATTGGCCGTCGAACCGTTATCCTGAACCTGGAAGGTGAAGCTCGCGTAGTTCGTCGCATAAACACTGGTGGCCGGTGTGAAGACGAGCAACCCATTGTTGATATCGCCGACCGTGACGAGCTGACCAGTCGTCACCATATTCCCGTTGTCCATCAACGTTCCCGCTGCTGGCGTGGTCGTGATCACCACCCCGGTGAACGTATTCGGCGGAGTATTGTTCGGATCGGTAAATCCAAAATCTGCACTCTTAAAGACGTACGACGAATTCTCCGGCGTTGTAACGGTGTTCGGTGTGCCGATCGGCGGCAGGTTGAACGGAAGCAAGGTTGTCGTCGCATCGGGACTGAACGGTACCGCCTCTTGTTGACCGACGTGATCGGTGGCGAGGCTAAAGAAATTGTAGCTGTGCCCTGGCAGGCCAAAGAACGTTGTCGAGGTCAGCGTCGTGTTCTGTAACAGCAGGGCGTAACCACCGCCGTTGTCGGAAACATAGATATCGTAGCTGGCCAGCCCCGAACCACCAGTGTCATCCTGACCGGACCAACTGAGCGCGAATCCATCTGGACTGTTTGCCGGAAGTGCGGCAACGCTGCTGGTTGGCGGGGCCGCGTCGATCGTCACGTTCGCTTCTTTGGCAGGGTCAATCCCCTGAGTCGGATCAGTTTCACTGACCTGATTGGTGGCAATCGGGCTATTCTGATCAAACGTAACGTACGCTACGTTCTGAATCGTGGTACCCGTCGCCAGCCCCGCCACAGGCTGAATCGTGTAACTAATGTGTCCCATACCGCGACCGGTGCCATTCTCAGGCGGCAGGAATCCCGTCAACACATCCGGCGGCAAGTCAGTTTCGGGATCGAGGCTTTGGAACGTGGCATAAACCTGACCAGTCGCCAGATTGATTCCCACTTTCACCAGGACATTGAACGTCTTCCCGTTGTAGGTCATGGGAACGGTCGTCTGGTCATCCTGTGTATTCGGAGGAATCGTGAGAATCGTATTCCCAAAGGCCACTTCCGTTAGCCGGAATGTCGTCCAATCTAGAGTTGACGGCAGCGGGTCGGAGATCGTCACGACCTGAGCAGGAGCGGTCGCCGTTGACGCGTTCTCGAAATCGATTCGGTAAGGAAGTGCATGGCTAGCTTGGACAAAATTGGGAGAACCATAACCGGAGGAGCCCACGAGATCGTTGGGATCGAATGCTGAGGTAAGAAAGGCTTTAAACGACTGCCAAGGGCTACTCGGGATCTTGGGGACAATCGAATGGTACAGGTCGTTGATATTGGGTACGAACCCGCCAACCCAAGTGGCGAATTCGTAAGCATCGCTGGGAATGCCCTCGATCGCGCCAATCAACCCAACGCCGGTCGCAGCTGCGTTATCGGCGTCATTACTTTTATCTATTTGATGTTCTAGGCGAGACGCTTGCTCGCGAAGCATCGCCGCTCGTTCTGGATCTTGGGCTTCTATTCTAGCGGCCTCGTTCATCAGCTCCGTTGATTTGGATCGGAACGCGACTTTGAAATACATTCCTGAAGGGTCAATCAACTGAACAGGATTGTTCGCAGCGTAGTTGAAAAAGTTCAAGCTCCCACCAGCGAATCCGATAGGATCCGATGAGAGAAATCGACCGGATTCTGCTTGGTAATAGCGTGCACGCATAAAATCCATCCCATTTCCCTCGTTAGCTATGCCGAACTGTCCGAGGAACTGAAAAGGATTGGTTTGGCCCTCGGCGGATGAGAGCGTCCCACCGAACGGCAGGTATTGATATTGGTTGACATAGACGCCAGCGGCATTCGAGGTTCCGGCTGTGGAGCCGAGTACGTCAAAGTCAAAATACGAAGAAATGCCGACCGCGGTGACTTGGGATATTAGCCCAAGACCATAAACGTAGTGATCGAGAAGATTGTCAGGCTGATTAAAAGTCGAAACGGTATATCCCAGGCCGGTGGGATCATTCAGAAAGTCGGTCGTTTGACTATTGGACGTACTTGACGATCGATTCCCTAGCGCGTCGTAGGTGTACGTAGTCGTCCCCGTCGGTGTTGTGATAGAAGTCAGCTGATTTAGAGCGTCATACGTATACGTATTCGTTCCATCGCTGACCAGGTTCCCGTCAGCATCATACGTCTGCACAGCCCCACCGACGCTGGTGTATTCGTTCAGGTTGTTCGTCGTGTATGTTGTTGTGGCACCATTGATTACCGTGGTCGTTCGGTTGCCCATGGAGTCGTAGTTGTAGAGGAGATCCTGACTTGGGATCGCCGGATTGGTCGACGCGAAAATTGCATGGATCAATTGCCCCGTCCCGTCGTAGGTATAGGTCCATGCACCATCCAGCGTCGCCATCGTCATGTCTTGACCGAGCGAATTGTAGGCGTAGTCGAAACGACTGTTGATGCTCGTTCCGCCGGGCGCGTAGTTCACCAGGTGAAGCACGTTTCCATTCGCGTCGTAGGCGTAGGTTGTGTACGTCCCATTCGCGTTGTCCTTTTCGGACAGACGACCATCGGCGTCGTACGTATATCTGACGATCATGGCGTTACTGGCGTCTTGCAACCCGGAAAGCTGCCCTGCCGCGTTGTAGGTGTAGTTCACCGTGAAGCCGGTCTGATCGATCATCTGTGTGCGGCGACCGCCCACGTCGAGCGTAAACTTCAGATACATGCCGTTGGGGTAGTCGACTTCCGTCAACCGATCTGCCGAGTTGTATGCGAATGTAATGATCCCTGTGGCATCGACGGCGGTCTTGAGATTGCCGTGAGCGTCATAAGTGAACGTCGTTTGTGCCCCGCCGGGGAACGTCTCTTGAGTGACTTGCCCGGCGGAGTTGTACGCATAGTTGATCGCCTGGCCATTTTGATTCGTGAACGACATTGGGTCGCCGAGTGGGTCAAATGTCGACGCCGATTTCGTCCCGTTCGCATAAGTCGTGGTCAACAAATTGCCTGATGGGTCATACGCATAGGCGGTTTTGTTTCCATTTGCATCCGTCAACGACGTCAAGCGGCTGTCGGCGCCATACGTGTAGGCCGTGATATTTCCCAATTGATCCGTGCTGGTGAGGACGTTTCCAAAATTGTCGTACGTAAATGTCTGCGATTGTCCCGTGGGTTCGGTGACCTTTTCGACTCTCAACGTCGCAAAATCGTAAATGACGGACGTGATATTGCCCAAGGCATCCTGCGTCTTCACCGGCAAGCCGCGATAATCGAAGAAAGTGCGAGTGACATTGCTGAGCGCATCTGTTGCGGTCACTTCCCCCGGTTGATCGTAGCTGTATGTCACCCGTTCGGTATTCCCGTCCACCGACGAACTGGCGATTCGTCCCTGCGAATCATAGGTGTAGTACTGATGTGTACCCGCCGGCGATTGAATCGAGGTCAGCGTATTGCCGGTACCGTACGTATAAGAGGTCGTACCTGACGGCGATTGCACGCTGAGCAAGTGCAGGTTTGCATCGTAAGAGTAAATCGTTTCACGGCCATCCGAATCCGTGATGCTGGAAATCAAGCCGGCCGCATTGTAAGCAATTGCCAGACTTTGACCGGACGAGTGAGTCAGGCTGGCCAACTCGCCCACGACGTTGTATCCCGCCGTGATCGTATTGCCATTTGTGTCTTGAATATCGTTCAGTTGGCCATTTGCACCAAAGCGGGTGACAGTGCCATTCGGCTGAACCCAGGAAAACGTTCCATTGGGGCCGTTGACCAGCTTATTTGTATCGCCTGCCGCAGAGAAATATTGGCCAGGATTGCGACTGTCCGGCTGGTACACGTATTGGCGACCGCTATCGGCCGTAACGATGACGGTTCCGTCGGATTGTCTGCTGAGCGACGTCTGCCACGGCACAGACCAACCCAATCCGAAGGCACCCAATTGATTGCGACTGTTGATCGTCGAACCGAAGGATCGAGTGAAACTGAGCGACAAACCCGGCGAAGCGACGGAGGCATCCACCGAACTGGCGAGCGTCGAAATCGGCGAAAGTCCATTGGCCTGAAGTATCAAGAAATTCCACAACTGACCGATGTCGCTGACGTTTTCACCTTGCTGGCCGAGATACTGAGCCTCTTTGTCCAACATTTGGACATAGCTACTCGGAGCGTTGCCGATTTGCGCGACGATATTTGTAAAAATCTGATTCCAGGCGGCGTTGTTAATCCAACTGGGCTGCAAGCTGGCCTGGAGTGAATTCCAGTCGATCGTGGGAGGGGAAGGCGCCGTTACGAAGCCGATCCTGCTTCCGTTCCCATAAGCATCTTCCTCAAGGATGATTTGGGCTGGAGGAATCGTGGTCGTCACGCCGAGATTCAGCGGAACGGTTGTGTTATTGAAATTCCAGGGTTGCTCGAGGCCGGCATAGTAGACGGGTACGGTTTCCGACTCTCCCGGTTGCAAGACACCGGGCGTCGCTCCACTGGCTAAAATTGAAATTGTGGTACTGAATCCTGCCGGAATCGCAGTGGTATATAAACCTTGAGTAATCAGCGACTGGTTGAGCGTCAGCAGTGGATTGTCGCCTTGAGGATCGCTGAGCGTCAGCATTGGTGCAGGCATTGCCACCGTTCCAGTATTCGAATACTGAATGTAAATCGTCGCGACCTGATGTCGACCCAAGGCGGACGGAAGGATCAAGTTGGTGACCAGGTGCGAGGCGCCGCCGGCGGTCACTGTCAAGGCGTTTGGCAGGGCGTTCGAGCTTCCGCCGCTTGTCACAACCAGAGAATATGTACCTGTTGGTAGCCCCGCGGGGAACGTTGCCGTGATCTGCGTGAAGCTGTCCACACTGAAACTGGTTGGCGAGTACGTCGTCACGCCGTTCGCGGCCAGCAGAGCGACGGTTGTTCCTGCGACGTAGCCGGCACCGGTTAGCGTCATGGTCACCGGACCGCTGTTTCCCGCATTGTTCGGCGTGGCCGAAATGATCTTTGTCACCGACGCAGTGGCTGTCAGAGTGAAATTACTGCCGGCGGCGACATTTGCGCCGTAGACCAGCACATACCAGGTTCCCGGAATGGCGCTGGGGATGACGATGCTTTGATTGCTTCCGGGTGCCGCGAAGCGATAGTCGTACACTCCACGAGTGGGCGCCGCGTTGAACTGCGCGTACATCTCGGTACTGTCGTTCGAGGTCGAATCGTTCAACTGGAACGACAACACCTGGTTTGAGGGCACCGTAATCTGGAACAGCTGAGCGTCTCCGGTCCCCGCGAATGTGCCGTTGTATGTCGTACCCAGTGCGAGGGCTGTCACCGATGTCTGCTGCATGTTGAAGGCATAGCTGCCCATCGCTCCGGTCAGGCTGTGGACGGAGAGTGTGTACTGGCCTGATGTCGGTAACGTGATCAGCCCGGAACTTGCCGATATGTTTGTGAATGCGGTGTATCCGTTCGGCCCGGTCAAGGTGAAAGTGATGTTCGGATCGGCGGAATTCAGCAGATTGAATTGCACCTGAGTGTTCTGTGTCGCCGAGAAGTTCCACTGGTCAGTGGAATAGGGGGTGGTCAATGTGCCGGAATTGGGCTGATTCAGCCCGAGCGTCTGCACCACGGGTGTCAGATCCCATGCGGTGAGGGTGTAATTTCCGATCGTCGGGCTTTGACCGGTCGTTGCAGAAACGTGGACCCGGTAAATTCCCGTTGTCGGCAGTTTGATGTTGCTCAGCGAGACCACTGCCCCGGCCGATACACTGCTGGCACTCGCGATCACATTGTCGTTGGAATCGAGAATTGTCACCGTCGCCCAAGTGAGCTGAGGAGCAATGGGAGCGGGCGCGCCGAGAGACGAAATCGAACCAGGATTGATGTTGATCGTGACAGAGTTTCCTGCGAAATCAACGAAGCTCCATTCGCTGATCTGGCCAGGATTAGCGATTTGAGCACTGGCCGATTGCCCGAAAGTGAGCGGTCCGGCATCAGGAATTTGCGAAACGGTTCCCCCGATGACGGTCCCATTGATCTGAAAGACGCGGGCATAAAGATGCAACGAGTTCAGATCAAGCGTAGATCCACTGGGCACGACGAGTGTGTCGACATAGACCGCCTCCGGCGGTGAACCGGTGGAGTTGACATTGGCATCGACCAACTGCAGGTCAGTTGACGATGCCAGTCGCAAAGTTCCATAGGCAAAATTGTTCTTCAGTCCAGCGGTCAATACCCCCACATCCTTGCTCATCGCCTCGAGCGTTCGCGGAGAACCGACCGTACCACCACTGACCGTCACCGTACCGGAAGGTGTAAACTGATCAGCGTTGGCTGTTGTTCCAATCACCGAGCCATTGAGCTGCAATTCCTCTCCCGTGGAGATTTTCAGCACGCCTTCACCAACAAAGTTCAGGCTACCCCCTCCTTGAAAACTGAGGTTTCCACCTTCCAACACAACCGATCTCGCGATAGTGAGCGATGTCCCGTTGACCATCAGGGTTCCGCTCACAACCTTCATGCTGGTCAGCGAAGAAAGAGCAAGACCGCTTGAACCATCAGCCACATTGAGCAAAGAATTGCCACTCGACTGCATCAGGTCCGGCGACAAGACAATCTGAGCCCCGCCTTGAGCGGTGATCGCCGAATTGACCAGCGTGATTGTGCCTTGGAAGCCTGCGACGGCTTGAGAACCAGAGAAGGTGATGGAACTCCCGGAAAAGAGGGCCGTGTTGGCCGAGAGCGTACCTCCGCTAACAGTCAGATTCGACAAGACCGTACTGGAAGAACCCAGATTCAGTGCGCCGCCGCTATTAACGGTGATCCCTTCGGTGCCGGGACTGTAACCGTCGAAGTAGCCGTTGTTCGTGATTGTCGTCCCCGATGCAATCGACAAGGCGCCCGCAATCTGGATGTCCCTCGATCCCCCGAATCCCGTCACGCTGTACGTACTCACGTTCGCCAGATTCCAAGCCACGTTCCCGGAAATCGTCGCGGACGCCCAGACGTTGACCGTGCTGTTTGCG
>CAIQIR010000042.1 GCA_903871875.1 uncultured Schlesneria sp. | reverse complement strand
TTCCCCAGTGGGGCCCGACATATTCAGCAGGGTCGTCGTCGCATAGTCCACTGGCTTGCCGTTGGCCCAGACGTTATTGCGACCGGCCTTTTCAAACAGAAACATCGTGTTGGACAGACCGTCGGTATCGATCACGTTTCGATGCATGGAACGGTATTGAACAGCCTGGGTCTCAAAAAGTATGGATTCAGCGCCGAGACCAAGACACCCCCCGGCGGTGTGATAGTTCGCAAGCCCGGCACGAATGAACCGTATGGTTTAATCATGGAAACAGCGTTCCTCCCTGTCATATCGCAGACAACCCCCATGACAAAGGAATATGAGATTGAGTTTACGAAGGCTGGCCAGCGACTCTATGCCGAAGCGGGTGTGACGACTGCCCATGAAGGGGCAACGCATCTGCCGCAGTTTCAGACGATGAAGCGTGCATCGGATGCCGGTGCGAACATTATAGACGTTGTCGCATTCCCTTTTATTACTGATGTCGACGAGATTGCCGCCGCAATTCCCGTTGCGGAATGGGGCCAGTACCACCAGCGACTTAAAGTGGGCGGCGTGAAGATCACCGTCGACGGTTCGCCGCAAGGTCGAACCGCGTTCTTCACGACGTCATATCTCACCGGCGGTCCTGGCGGCGAGCAGTTCTGGAATGGCGAACTGGCCTTCCCACAGGAGTCCATCAACCGGATGGTGAAGAAGGTCTATGACATGAAGGTACCTTTGATTTCGTCAGCATGGCAGATTGTGGTCAGAGCGACAAAAAGTATCGGGACGGCAATCCATTGCATTGGAAATTCCTTTTGAAATCGGTTCACTTCCTCCTCACCACTACGAACCATGCTTTCGGCCCGCCGTCGCTGAACGAGATGTCCTTCGGGTCAGGCCGGACTTCGTATCGTGATGGCTCGATGGACTCGACAGTCCAGCCATCAGCGAAGGCAATCTCAATCTCTTTCCGAGACACCCGCCGTGGCCCCTGCTCACCCGGCTCCTCGTCGCTGAAACAGAGAAAGAAGAACCGACCGTTCGGTTTGAGGACTGTCGCCAATCCCTCAACATAGCGGCGGCGGTCATTGTCACCGAAGACGTGGAAGAGGCCGCTGTCAATCACGTTGTCGAAAACTTCGGGAAGGTCTTTCAGCGCCAAGGCGTCCATTACCAGGAACGTCACGGTCAGGGCCCGCTCCGTAGCTTTCCGCTTCGCTATCGTGATAGGATCGGTAAGGAAGTCGATGCCCGTAACCTTGTGGCCTCGGCTGGCGAAGAAGAAGGCGTTTTCGCCGGTTCCACACCCGGAATCCAGGATCGACCCCGTGATCTGATCGGCCACGTTGATGAATGCCTTTTGCGGCCTGCCGATTTCCCAGCGTGGTTGACCGGCGTAAATAGACTCGAAGGTGGTGCGGTCAATAGACATAGTTGTTCTCCGGTGTTCCTCTTCTTTTCCTCCGGCAATCGCTTTCAGCATGTTCTACGCTCACAGAGATACGATTTCAGGAACTGCCGCTTTTGGCTCAGGCTTCAGTAACGAGTTCTGCAATACCCTGAGTTTCAGGGGACTTTTGCTCAGGTCGATTGGGTGGAAAAAGCATCTTCAGTAACGGTGGGGCGATGAACGTCGTCACCATCACCATCAAAGTGACCGCACTGAATAGGCCGGAGTCGAAGGCACCGCTTGCTAGGCCCATTTGAGCGAAGATCAAGCCGACTTCTCCACGAGGGATCATGCCAACACCAATGACCTTTTTGTTGCCCTTGAACCAGAACGGGGCATACCCTGCCAAGAACTTGCCGACCACCGCCGCCACAATCAACAATCCACCAACCTCCAATGTCTGCCAGTTAGCGGGATCAACCGGGTTCAATACCCGCACGTCCACCGCCGCACCAACGACCACGAAGAATAGTGGGACAAAGAAGTGACCGAGATTGGCGACTCCCTTCTCAATGTCGTGAGCGTGTTGACTCCCACACAAAAGAAGACCAGCAGCGAACGCACCAATAATCATTGCCGACCCTGCTACCGAAGCCAGCCATGCGAAGCCCAAGGCTAGCATGATCGCCAATATGGTTGGTGTACCGGGCGAGGCTCCTTGGCTTATCCACCGAATCAACGGCGGGACGACGAGCCTGCCGAACAACAGTGTTACGACCAAAAACCCAAAGGCGATGGCGGTCGTCTTCGCAACACCAAAGACAGTGACCTCTGCCCCTTGCGTGAGGCCGGAAACAACGGCAAGGATCACCAACCCGACCACATCATCAATAATGGCTGCACCGAGAATGATTTGGCTTTCTGGTTCTTGCAGTCTGTTCAGGTCGGTCAGTACACGAGCCGTAATCCCAACGCTCGTTGCAGTGAGGGATGCCCCGGCCACGATTCCAACCAGATTCCCAAGACCCAACATCCAGCACACGGCATAACCAAGGGCGAATGGCAATACGACGCCAACGATGGCTACGACAGCAGACGAACCACCGACCTGCAAAAGTTTGCGTAGGTCCGTCTCCAATCCAATCTCAAAAAGCAGAATGACGACGCCGAGTTCGGCCAGGACGTGTAGAACTTCATTCTTGGGATCGACCAGCCCCCCAACAGACATACCGAGCAAAACTCCCGCTACAAGTTCTCCCAACACGGCGGGTTGCCCAAACCGTTGAGCCAAAGCACCAAGCAATTTGGCTGCACCGAGCATGACAACCAGTAAGCCCAAGAACTGTGGAACGTCCAGATGGTCCATGCGTCACAAACTCTTACAGTGAGTGGGAAGTGTGCTCATTTCGTTTGCGGAGCCTTTTGAAATCAGCGATTGTTTAGACTCGCAGAATCAGTGGAATGACTCAAGATGGAAGGAAAGAACGACGGAAAAGACGATGATTGACGCTACCTCGACCATTCTCCGCTTCGGTCCTTATTCGATGCCACAGGGCTTCGGTATTGGCGACACCATTGCTTGTGCGTACCGTGGCCGTGATGTTGTGATTGGCGGTATCACAGATGCCCCGGTTCAATGGTTCATGATCCGGAATACTGGAAAGCCCTTTGTGATTTTGTGCGGCGACCTCATTCGTGCCGTTCAGACCGAATCAGAAGCGGCGATTGCCCACAATTGGGGCGTGAATAAAACAACCGTTTGGAAGTGGAGGAAAGCACTGGACGTTGGGCGGATGAATTCGGGAACGACGCTGGTCTTCCGCACTCTGTTTGAATCACGAATACCTGAAGAAGTCATTGAAAAAGGTCGGAGGAAATCCAGAAGCAAGGCATCCAGGCAGAAGATGATTCGCTCGAAGACCGGCCAGGCAATGCACGAAAATACTCGAAAAGCATTACTGAAAGCCGTTAAGCACCCGAAGAGTCAAAGTCATCGAGAAGCACTTTCACGAGCAAATAAAGCCAGAGGCACACTTCCACCGAACGGGCGTCCGTGGACAAAGGCTGAAGACAAAAGGTTGGGAATGGCACCCGACAGAGCCCTCGCCCTGGAACTCGATAGAAGTGTTGATGCCATTCGCAAACGAAGAACACGACTACAAATTCCGAAATATCAGGGAACCAGAGTTCGTAAGTCCTGAATTCGACAAACCCGAGGAAGAGACATCGTGCGGGCGTTCAGCAAGATCATCGTTGAAGAACAAGACGGCCATTGGACTGCATGGTTCAAGGATTTGCCGCAGGTCGCAATTGGTGGTGAATGGCCCAGTGATGCGATCCGCAAACTGCTTGAGCATGTTGGCGAACAGAATTTTGATGCTGAGGGAATTGTCGCCGTCGAGGATGGCACCCGTGATGGTCATCTTGAATTCCTGATGCCACTTCTGGGTTTTCGCCGCATTCCGGTTCCATCAGTGAATTGAAAGCCGTGATGAGTCATCGTGGTTCAAGATTTGAGAATCCCCAATCTCCATCACGGCAACCATCGACTCGACGTAAAACGACCGTTCCTCCATCTTGTCCAGATCCAGTCCGCTCACGAGCCACCTTCCCCGCTTGATGAATGGGTTTGAATTCACAGTTTCTTCGACCAACGGTTCCAACTCAGTATCACGAACCCGCTCAACGAGAATCCTGCGTTCTTCCATCCCGCTGATCAGACAATTGAAATTGATCGATGGGTACAAAAAGCGATATGAACGACCGGGCAACAATGTGCGATGTGACATTGGATGAATTCCATCCTGGGGCATGATTACGGGCATCGCAGCAGCGACGGCACGCCGACCCAATATAAACGAAACTGCTCGACCTTGAGCACTTGGGGATTCGCTTGATTTGCGAATTAAGAAGACCGCAGTTTGGCCTGCGTGGCACCGCCAGCACCTGCTGGATTTGGTTGGGTCAATTGGCGAGGGAATGATACTGAGAACTGACGGTTGTGCAATACGAAGTTCAGGCAACTGCTCCGACCCGTCCCGAGGGCCGTCATGACGAGTCTTGATCGAAGAGTTTCAGTCATTCGCTCTTTTATTTCTGCTTTGCTGGCAGCGACTCCACGAACTTGTTCGCCCGCTCAATCCAGCCCTTCAATTGGGAATCCTCTCCAACACCTTCCGGCTCGACCAGCACCCAGCCCTTCATCGGCCTGCCTGTGATGTCGAACACTTTGACGTGCGGTTCCAGCAGTGCGTCTTCGTAAATATCCGGTCCGACACGAGCGATGAGCGAGTTCTTCCACACGCCGACAAGCATATTTCCGTTGAGCAGAAAGCCGACGCCGCCGAACATCTTCTTCTCTACAATGTTAGTTTTGTGTGCCAAAGCGTCTCGGATGCCACCGGCGAGGGATTCATCAAAGGCCATCTACACTACCCCTTCAACTGCTCCGACTCATCCCACGGGCCATCATGACGATTCTTGATCGACAGAAACAAAGCGTCGTCGCGCGAATACACCTTGCTGACTTCAGGCTTTACGGCCCGATAATACGTCTCTCGCTCAACGATTCGTGAACCAACCGGCATAGCGAGGTCAACGACAAAATCGCCACGTTCACACCATGCGTGTTGGATTCGCTTGCCGACTTTTTCACTCAACACGCTCCCATGAACCACCACCCAATCCCGGTCCTCGGCATCTTGAATCCATCGCAATGTCGCCGTATAGCACAGGCCGGTCCAGTCTCGCTTGAGAATGTCTACTGGTTCTTCCTCAAAATCATCCTCGTCATCATCATCCATGCAGGCGTGGAGCATCAAATCCAGCGATTCTGGATCAGCGAGCCGGTGGTCGTTTCCAACCTCCATCAGCGTGTAGGCAGGGAGTTCGCTATTCCTGACCAGTTCCTCACTGTCAGCATACGGAATCACGTCATCGGCTCGACTGTGCAGGATCACGGTGCTGGACCTCACCGTCTTGGCCGTTCCCCAATTCTTCCATGCGGGACACAACAGGACGAGTCTTGCATTGCCACTGTTGATGTTCATGGCGACGGCACCACCTCTTGAGGATCCCACGACGACTTGGGGCTGGTGTTTGTCGAACTCGGCCTGGGCAGTCGCAACAGCAGCTTCAAAGTCGTCGTCATCGAGGGCTGGATTGATGACTTCATGGCCGTGATCCTTGAGGTACGTCGGTTTGACACCACCAGGGACCGAGTGCCAGCCGTGGAGGAACAAGATGGTCATGGTGTCAAATCGTCAAGGATGATGTCGGTTG
>CAIQIR010000041.1 GCA_903871875.1 uncultured Schlesneria sp. | reverse complement strand
GTCACCCGAACGAGCAGATCGCTACGGTAGCCCGGATAGAGATCCGTGCTGGCCTGTTTCGTCAACCTTCCGGTGGGAATTCCATCGGTCGCAATCTCGTACGATTCAATCGCGTCGGTGATTTGAGGCGTGGTCACCGACGTGTCTTTGAGGTCTGTGGCATTGTACCAGGCTAGATTCAACGCCGATTCTCGGCCGGCGTGGATCAGCCGCCAGCGCTCGATCTGGCCTCGTTGGATCTCGATTGAGGGCGCGTTCTGGCCGTTGACGGCCAGAACTTCATCGGGATCGGGCTTATTCGGTGGGATTCCCTCGGCAATCCGGCCGACATTTTTTTCGTTAGGGGCGATCTTGCGATCGTTAACGTCAGCCGGGTCGACGATCCATCGCGGACGGACGACACCGTCCTGTCCTTTTGTCGTAAGAGTCGTTTGTGTGAAGACCAGTTGTTGCAACAACATGACGCGGCCGTACTCGACATCCTTGGTGCTGTCGGTGGGGTGCTTGATCTGGTTCGCGGCCTGGATTTCGGGCAAGGACTCGAGATCATTCGAATCTGGATGATGACTGCCGAGTACGATCAATGCGCCCGCCATGCCGTTGGCCAGTTGATAGGCAACGGATCCATGATTATGGGCGTGATACCAGAAGGTTCCAGCGACATGATTTTTGGGAAGTTCGTAATCAAGAAACATCTCGGTCGGCGTTTCGCTGGTCGAGGGCGGCAATTCAAGAAACGCATTGTCATGACCTCCACCGGGACTGACGTGCAGTCCGTGGGTGTGGATATTCGTCGAGAACAATTCGTGTGGAGCATCCATCATCCAGAAGGCGGGGGGATCCGGTGGCGAAGGCGGTTCGCTGCCAGGATTCCAATCGAGTATCGGCTGGCGATTCTCTTTGAGCTGGTTCTTGAGATGCAGGACCAACTTTTGATGTCGTCTGATGAGGATCGTTGGTCCGCACAATCGATGGTTCGAAAACTCGGGATCGCTGTACCGAATCGCATCGACTTGATCCAGAACGCCGTCCCCATCGACGTCGATCAAAGGGAGATCGCTGTCGGTTTCCGTCACGTCCAGTTCGTATAACACAAGATGTTTTGCCTTGGTCAACGCGTCACCAAGTTCTTGTCCGCTCAGTTCCGATTTCGAATGTCCAAAAAAAGCTCGACGGTCATGACGAGACATTTTTGACAGAAGTCGATGCAAGACTTCGGCACTTTCAACGGTTTTCCCGCGCGAACTGCCGGGCACCGATGCTGGCATTGCGGGTGTCGGTTGATCCTGTCGCAGGCTATCAAGTCGCCGAAGCTCACCAATCTGCTTCGCCGTAATCTTGTGCTTCGGTGGCGACGGATGCGTGCCGACCAAGGGCGACTGAGCCCACGCCGTTCCCGCGGTGATCAGTAGAATACTCATCTGAAGACCGAGCGTCCGCCTCATGTTTGTTCCGAAATCTCAGAATCCTGCCTTGATCGGATTGGCTGACGAAGGAACCAAGGGGCGAACGTTCAGGAACGCTCTCCCCTCTTATTCCACACATGAGATCACCGAAATCGCGTTTCGAGTAAACCCCAAAATCAAAATCGGCCGAAATCCAACCCTTGATCGTCAGGCGGCCCGCCGACCAATTTGAAGTTCATTTTTCCATCGCCATCGAATTTGGCGGTTCCGGCCAGGGCTCCGCCCTCTTTCCGTTCGAGTACGAGCATCGGACCATCAGTGGTATAGGTTCCTGCGAATTCATCGCCTTTTTGATTCGGCAGAGAAAACTTCCAGCTGAACTGACCGTCTGCTGTGAGCGTCAGGCGGAATTTGGAACCATCCGGTCGGGATGCATTCCATGTTCCTGGCAGCAGATTTTTATCAACGGGAGGAAGAGTGGGGGCTTCCGCCACTTCTGTGGGCGGGAGCGGATTGGGGTTACCTGAGAGTGTATCGGGCGGATTACTGGGGCCGGGATTATTCTGTGGCTGTTTGGGTGGTCCTTGTACCATCGTCAACAGCTCGGCTGCCAATCGATCGCTGGGTAACAGCTTGATGACTTGTTGCAATTCAGCAGCGGCGGCTTCTTTATGGCTGCCGATCATATTGTGGTAGGCCAGCAAGAAGTGTGCTTCTGCCGCTCGAGGATGTTCGTGGGCGTAGTCTTCCAAGTGCCGAAGCTGAGTTGCATAGATTGCCGGATCAGAATAGAGGCTGCACATTGTCGTGTAGTCCCAGCCGGGGCCGACAGCCAATATG
Source organism: uncultured Schlesneria sp. (assembly GCA_903871875.1). Lineage (GTDB taxonomy): Bacteria > Planctomycetota > Planctomycetia > Planctomycetales > Planctomycetaceae > Schlesneria. Next base: position 22,551 of record CAIQIR010000041.1, on the reverse strand, counting down.
GAATGAGCGACGGCGGCCGATTGGCGGTAGTCGCGCAACGCGAATAACGCGAGGCATCGAAACTCATGCATCACCGCGTCGGTTGGCGCCTTTCTGATGGCGGCGTCGACGTTGGTCAGTGCGGTGGCGTACTCACCTCGCAGGAACGATTCACGTGCTGCGTCGAATGCGGGATTGTCGAGCGGCGGTGCGGATGGTTGTGATGCCGAGCTCGATCCTGCTGCGTAGTTTGACGATGTCCCGACATTCGGTGAAGAAGTGGAATCGTACAGAGTTGACGATCCCGTCGAGGGCGGCGCAGGATAGGCTCCTGTCACTCCTGTCACTCCTGTCGCCGCGGGTGGATAACCACCGGCTGGTGCACCGGGAGGAGCTTGCGTAGCGACTTGGATGGGCCTGGAATAATCGTAGACGACGACCGGATAAGCTGGCGGATAGTAGTACGGGTTGTAATACGAATAATATCCCGAGGAATAGACGGTGGTTCCTAAACCCCAGCCGCCGAAACCCCAACCGAGTGGCCGTCCCCAATAGCCATAAGGGCCATACGGGTTGTAGTAGACCGGGTATCCCCAGCTGGCACCGATTCCCAATCCCCCGGCTGCCAGCCCAAAGGTCAGGCCAGGTCCGAATCCCCAACCCCAACCCCAGGCGTGTCCGCCCCATGGACCGTGATACCAGGGATGATAGTAGTAGCTGGGGCGATAACCGGCCCAGGCGAGATGGACGGGCCGATTGCCGACATAGGCCTGATGGTAGCTGTTCCAATGTGGACCTGGTTGGTGAAGCATCCGCTCAGAATGAATCCCTGGACCGCCATGGGGACCGCCGGAGAAATGATTTTCGCCATGCATCGGTGCGCCACCGTGGGGGGCTGGCCCGCCATGTGGTATCCCAGCACCTCCGGCATGAGGCGCCCCTGCCCCTGGTCCAGGATGCGGAGCTCCACCCCCTCCGGCAGGACCGCCAACGCGTCGACCTTGGGCTCCACCACGAAAGCCTCCTCCACCACCACCGCCTTCTCTTGCCCAGGATGGATTGAGGGCCAGACTGACCAGGCAGATGGCCGCGATGCGTATGCGTTGAACACGGTTGAGCATGGTCGTCTCCGCAAAAATATTCGTTGTGAATGACGATGAGCCGCGAGGAACTGTGACCGGCCATCAATCGTCATAATTTTTGTGAATGAGTCAGACGAATCGGTTCCATGTCTGCGGAACGTTATTTCGTATTGAGTTGTCGACGATCACTTTGAGCGGATCGTTCGACACTGCTGGATGGCTTGCGAACGAGCGTCAGTTTCTGCTCGGTGTCGTGAACGGGATCGCCGCCGACGACATGATCGATGATTTCCGACGAGATGCGGTGGGAATCGAGTTTTGCGAAAGCGTTAGTGGTCGAGGTGATGCGTCCGTCAGGCGTGACACCCGAAGTTCGCAGAATCCAGGTGTCGCCATCATGGGTGAAATACCCTTCCGAATAGCCACCTGCCGAGTCGAAAACCCAGATTTTCAGACGATGGCTGATCGGGTCGTAACCGATTCGCTGTGTTCCGGTCAGTGGTTTGGTTCCTGCAGTGTGCAAGGAGAATTCGCGCAACAGAAAGTTGCCGCTTTCATCCCAGTGACAGGAAAAGTGCAAGTGCGATTGAGCCCCTTCACCGATCCAGTCTCCGACCATCCAATCGAGTTGGCTGACCTGGGCATGATGCGATGACATGTCGCTCGTGGCGTCCGTCTCTCGCAGGCTGGCGATCAGCCATTTGTCGCTCTCGTGAGAACAGACAAGCTGGCATCGTCCCACGACGACCGGCGTCATGGACGACTGTCTGAATCGGGTCGTGCAATCCGCGGCAATCACACCGGCAGCGATCGAACGCGTCGAGTTGAAGTCGACCTCAATCGTCGTGTCGGGGGTCTCTCGGAAGAACGTCGCGAATTCGTCCTCGATCGCTTTGTGACCATGGAAGATAGTTCCCTTGGCATCGATGTATTCTCCCCGAGCCGTAAATGCTGCCGCAAATGCTTTCGCATCACCGGCAGTATACGCCTTCAGCAGAACTCCTGTGGCCTGTTTGATGACCGCTTCGGCTGCGGAGGGTTTTGCGGTGCCGGACTGGGTGTTTTCAGTCTCGGCCACCCTGATGATCCGCGATGCCGCTTGTCGTGGGTTGCGATCTACGGTCGAACCAGGGGATTTCGGCAGATCGTTTGCCAGTACCAGGCCGATCGTTCCGGCCAGTACCAAGAATCCCGAGACAATCCATTGTCTCATACCACTCTCCTCCTGAAGCGATGTTCCTATCTGACAGGCACTCCGGCCCGCTCGAATTCTGGTCCCGTGAATTGTAATTATTACATTTCATGGGCCGGCACTTTTTTCAATCAACCGAGCGAGCTTCAGGGGGGCATGATACCCCCCAATGCATCATTTGAAGGGGCTTCGTCGCCGACGAAAGCTCGCCCACGGATGAATGCCGAGTGCGTTGACGAGTGATCTGGCACTGAATGCAAGAACTATTCCACTCGATCGAATACCGTCGGTGTCCGTTCGAGTGGATGAGTTTCCTGACCCAGCGCGATTCGCCCAGAAGATTTTCGAATGCGACTTCTGGATCAGGCCTACTTTACCAGTTTTCGATACTTGATCCGATGCGGTTGATCGGCCTCGGCACCAAGTCGTTGCTTTTTGACGATTTCGTAGCTTTCGTAATTTCCTTCGTGGAAGAAGACTTCGCTGTCGCCTTCGAAGGCCAGAATGTGGGTCGCCACTCGATCCAGGAACCACCGATCGTGGCTGATCACCACCGCACAGCCGCTGAAGCTGGCGACACCATCTTCCAACGATCGCAACGTTTCAATGTCCAAATCGTTTGTGGGTTCGTCCAGCAGTAGCAGGTTTCCGCCCACGGTGACTGTCTTGGCCAGCAACAGTCGATTTCGTTCTCCACCGGACAGAAATTTGACCTGTTTCTGCTGGTCAGAGCCTTTGAAATTGAATTTGCCGCAGTAAGCGCGGGTGTTGATACGGACGTTTCCGTAATGCAGAAAGTCGGCTCCGCCGGAGATGTTGTCATAGACCGTTTTCTCTCCGTCGAGCGACGTGCGGTTTTGTTCCCCGTAGGCGATTTTCACCGTCTTGCCGATCGTGATCTTGCCGGAATCAGGCTGTTCTTCGCCGACGATCATTTTAAAGAGGGTCGTTTTACCAGCACCGTTGGGACCGATGATGCCGACGATCCCCGCAGGTGGCAGTGAGAATGACAGGTTATTGATCAACAGGCGGTCGCCGAAACTCTTCGACACCTTATCAAACACGACGACCTGTTCACCTAATCGCGGGCCAGGCGGGATCCGCAGTTCGATGTTTTCGTCTCGTGATTCCTGCTCTTCAGCCAGCAGTTTTTCGTAGGCTTCCAAGCGGGCCTTGCTCTTCGCTTGCCGGGCCTTGGGTGACATACGGACCCACTCCAGCTCGCGTTGCAACGTCTTGTCGCGGGCGGAGGCCGCCTTCTCTTCTTTTCTGAGACGTTCGTTTTTCTGTTCCAGCCAGGTTGTGTAATTTCCTTTCCAGGGGATACCGCGACCTTGGTCGAGTTCCAGAATCCACTCGCAACTTTTGTCCAGGAAATAGCGATCGTGGGTCACCGCGACGACGGTTCCCTTGTAGTCGTGCAAGTGTCGTTCAAGCCAGGCGACCGATTCGGCGTCCAAATGGTTGGTTGGTTCGTCCAACAGCAACATATCTGGATGCTGCAACAAGGCTTTGCACAGTGCCACACGGCGTTTTTCGCCACCAGACAGAGGCCCGATTTTGGCGTCGAGCGGTGGCAAACGCATTGCATCGGCGGCGATATCCAGTTCGCGGTCCAGTTCCCACAGGTTTTGTGCGTCGATCTGTTCCTGGACCTTACCCTGCTCGTCGATGAGTTTTTCCATCGCTTCGGGCGTCATTTCTTCGGCGAATTTGGCGTTGATCTCGTCGTACCGAGCCAGCAAGGCTCGTTTGACCTTCACCGCTTCGTTCAGTTCATCCATCACCGTGTGCTCGGGGTCGAGAACCGGCTCTTGAGGAACGTAGATACAGTCGAAGCCGGGGGTGATCTTCGCGGTACCCATAAAGTCTTTGTCTTGTCCGGCCATAATCCGCAGCAGTGTCGACTTACCGGCTCCGTTGGAACCCAGAACGCCGATTTTCGCGCCCGGATAGAACGACAAATAGATCCCCTTCAGAACCTCGTTCTTGCCGTGAAACTTGCGGAGATCCTCCATCGTGAAGATGTACTGTTCGCCCATGGACTTCGTTCGCTCCTGTATCTGGTGAAATCATCAGCGTGGACCTGGTGCCGGGCACGCCGGTGCAATGTCGACGATAGAAAGATGGCGTATTTTACGAATGGCACGCCAAAACAGAAGGAACGAGCCAAAACCGGTTCAGATTGGCCTGAAACTTCGGCTATTCCCAAATGAAAGAAAGATTTCTACGGTCGTCTAAAATGAGAAGAACGTGAAATTCGTTGACCCGGTTCACGAGTTTGTCCCCGAAACATCCTCGTGAAAAAAACAAAAATCTCCGGGGAATACGGTTCATTCAAGGGGGGTTAGGGACGAATGTCTCTGCGTGATCCCTTTTCCCCGATGCGAGAGACTGAACCTCTGTCTGCGTTCGATTGTCGGAAGCAGGGAGCTTCCCAGAATCAACGCGACTTGGTCGCAATTGCTGTCACCTGTATACTTAAGTGACCCAGGTCGAATCGTCCGTCGTTTTTGGCCGATTGTGAGAAATCTGTTTCGAAGAATTCGAATTGAGTTGGAGTGGTGAGTGATGTCTGATGATGCCAAGCGAAGCCATGTTGAGGTCCTTAAAGAAGGCAGTCACCAACTGCGCGGGACGCTGGCCGAAGAGCTGCAGCATGATCATGAGTTTTGCAAGGACTCGGAACACCTCATCAAGAACCACGGGATCTACCAGCAGGACGATCGAGATTCTCGCAAGGCCAAGAACGCGGATGGAACCGCCAAAGGCAAGCAGTACATCTTCATGGTGCGAACGCGGGTTCCGGGGGGAAAAGTCTCGGCCAAGCAGTTTCTCGATCACTTGGAGATGTGCGATGAATTCGGGAATGGAACGTTGCGTGTCACCACGCGCCAGGGATTCCAGCTGCATGGCGTCATCAAGTCGCATCTCAAGTCTGCCGTTCGCAAGATCAACGACACGTTACTGACGACACTTGCCGCTTGCGGTGATGTCGAACGTAACGTGATGTGCTGCCCTGCCCCGATTAAAAACAATCCGGTCCACGATCAGATGCAGGCGATGGCCGACGCGATTGCCCAGCACCTGAAGCCGCGAACAACGGCCTACCACGAAATCTGGCTGACCGACGAATCGGGCGAGAAAACCAATGTCGCCGAATTCAATCCGGTCGAAGAACCGATTTATGGAACGGTCTATCTGCCGCGTAAGTTCAAGACGGCGATTGCCCTGCCAGAAGACAACTGCATTGACATTTACACGCAGGATTTAGGGTTTCTGGCGGTGGTCGAAGGAGATCGCATCGTCGGTTACAACGTCCTGGTCGGTGGTGGTCAGGGTAAAACCCCCAGTGCCGAAAAAACCTTCGTGGCGATCGCCCAGCGGCTGGCATTTGTCACTCCGGAACAGGTCGTCGGCGTGGCGGAAGCGATCGTCAAAGTTCAACGCGACTTCGGAAATCGTGAAGACCGGAAGATCGCCCGACTCAAGTACACCATTCATAATCATGGTTTGGAATGGTTCAAAGCCAAGGTGGAAGAATATTACGGTCAGCCGTTGCCGCCACCTCACGCCGTTGACGTCACCGATGTCGACGATCACATTGGCTGGCACGAACAGGGTGACGGCAAATTGTTCCTGGGGATCAATATCGAGTGCGGACGCATTAAGGACGAAGGTTCGCTTCGCATCAAGACCGGTCTGCGTGCCATTCTGAAGAAGTATGGGATGCCGACGCGGCTGACGGCTCTTCAGTCGGTGATTCTGTGTGACATCGCACCGCAGGACAAAGCCGACATTATTCGACTGCTGGCCGAACATGGCATCAAGCAGGATCACGAATTGACCTTGTTGCGGCGATACTCGATCGCTTGCCCCGCTTTTCCGACGTGTGGGTTATCAATTACGGAAGCCGAACGTGCGCTGCCCGGCATCATCGACGAACTGGAAGTCGAAATGGCCAAGCTGGGAATTCAACATGATCGCATTTCCGTGCACATGACCGGCTGTCCCAATGGATGTGCTCGTCCTTACACGCCGGATATCGGTTTGGTGGGAAAACAAGCCGGCGTGGGATGGGCTTTAGGCAAGTACACGATTTATCTGGGTGGAAATGCCCAGGGCACTCGTTTGGCGTACATCTTTAAAGATGCGGTACCCCAGGCCGAAGTGCCGTCGACGTTGGCCAAGGCGCTCAGCTTCTACAAAGCGAATCGGCAGAACGGCGAATCGTTTGGTGATTTCTGTCACCGGCGTGGTCAGGCAGAACTGCAATCGATCGTCTCGTGATGCACGATGTCGAACGGGCCTGATTGGCAGTCGAGTTAGCCGATCAGGCCCACTTGCATTCGCTCTCTGTTTCGGAGCAAAGGCCGCCGGCCAGGGCTCTATCGCAAACGGCGACGAATTGAAAGAGTTCCGCATCCGACAAAATGGCGAATCTGTCCGTCCGTTCGATTGACGGCGAACTCGGAATGGCGTCGACCTTGCAACGGTTCTTACAATGCCCTCAGTGGATTGAATTTCATGAGGGCTATCATGACCGTTGGATTGATTCGACCCGATGTTTCCGACTTGGTACTTCGCACCTATGGGCGGGCGCTCCATCCCGAACTGTTCGAGCACCATTGCGGCCTGATTCTGAGCAATTCGCGGATGAAACTGGATGTCCGGCTGAATGCGTCGGGGCATGTGTTGATGCTGCAAATGGGGGCGAATTCGATGACCGAGGTCATCGTCGATCATCATGCATCGCTGCCCCAGCGGCGGATCGTCGACTACCGATTGCGCGGCTGCCGGACGGAATCCGCGGAACTGCCGACAGGGCTGCGGTATGATATGAGCTGCCAAGTGGAACGTTTGCATCTCGACATCTTTCTTCGCATGGATGAAGAGCTTGATCAGGATCGTCGTCGTGCCGATCTCTCTGCGCGGCTGCCTGCCGTGAATCGATTTCTGCCAGGACCGCTAAGCCTGATTCGTGCGGAAGTCGGCCGCGAAAGCATTCTCGTGTATGCCTTTCACACGTTTCCCGAGCACTGTGCGATCGTCAAGACACAATCGTTATTTGAACACGGCGAACGATAAGTCCTGGGGGCCGTGATCTGCCACGAAACGATTCGCAAGAGGAAACAACTTCCCTCCCTCCCTCGTTCGTCAACGAGAACGAAGGGAGAGAAGTTTGCTCTCAGTGGTATTCGAATCCGGAGTTACTAGTGAAGTCGCAGCGCCGCGAGCGTTGCTGCGAACCGATCCCAGGGTGGTTGGCGGAACGGTTTCAACGTCCCTGTTTCGACTTCTTCGGCAGTGGGTTCCAGCATGTCCGTCGACAGACAAAGATCCAACAACCACATTTCTTCCAGATATTGCGTCGACTGTCCGGCCTGCCGAGCTTCGGCCAGATGTCGCTGCTGGACGGCGAATGCTCGATGGACCTCCATCAACGTTAAAATCTTCGCTGCATCCGACCCGTGATGCACCAAGAGGTGCTTGCACGTTTCGAACGAGGCAAACAAATCCAAATCGGATTTGCGAATCAAGAGCACTGTCGGAGCGATGTATTGCAACGGCCGATACGTCTCCAAAATCGGAACCATGACCCACCATTCACGGTGGATTCCGGTCTCTTCCAGCAGTGTCCGCAAGTGTCCGTGAAGTTCACGCAACACGAACGAACCCAGCTTGCCCTCCATGGGAATGACGGAATTCAATTCGTTATCGGCCGATTCACGTGTCAGTCCCAACAGGTGCGAACGAATCGCATCTTTCGCGACGAAAACCTTCAGCGGCAAACTGCCAATCATACGGACGATCAGACGTCGCAAGCCGTCTTGACCGGTGCTCACAAAGGCGTAGACAAATTCCAATTGCTGGAATTGCTGGCCGTGATCGATTTCTTGCATTTCACGGCGACGTCGCCACCATCGAGCCAACCACGCGGTCAACAAGGCGAACGCCGCACCAATCACGATCCCGATTGATTCCTCGTGCGCGACGATCCAAATTGACTCCCACATTGCAATTCGTCCTTTCTTCCGACGACCGAGTCTTGTCGCCTGACGGATCGATCAATTGACCGCATGCCCGTCGGCGCCGATTGATCTGGGGCATTCGTCACCATGACCGTGGCCAAAGGGATTTATCCCCTGGCAGAATGCGCATCCAAGATCGTTCCCTGCATCATTCGTCCGTCACGACGATGTATTGGATGACGCAGGTCAAAGCAGCCACGCGGGGCCGCTGGCATGTCACAACGCAGTCCAGTGTCAAATGGATCATTTCCCATCGGCGATCATTGATCAGTGGTGGCAAGTCGCGTTATGGTCTTTGTTCATTCCCACTTCATTGAACGCGGAAGCGTTGACGCAGGGACGCCGAGTTGCGAGGCATTCGTGTTCGAGTGTTTCCGTATCTGGCGGTCCACGATCGAACGAACCGGACAGCGGACGGACGTATCGGGAATGACACCACCGCTGCTGACCCAGGAAGTGACGAACATGGACAAGAATTCGGCGGAATCCCAATCGGCGTCGCGACGCACCTTTTTGAAGACGTCGGCTGTTGCCGCGTCCACGGCGTTCAGTTTCACCATCGTTCCCCGGCATGTCCTGGGCGGACCGGGGCAGACACCTCCGTCGGAACGAGTCAACATGGCCGGGATCGGCTGCGGAGGCATGGGGGGCGGCGATATCGCCACCTTCACCAAATTGGGAGCGAATTTTATCGCGTTGGCCGATGTCGATGACGCGCGTGCTGCGGGCACATTCAATGCGCATCCACAGGCGCGGCGCTACAAAGATTTTCGCGAGATGATCGACAAAGAGGCCAAGCACATCGACGCGGTGACCGTTGGTACGCCTGACCACATCCACGCCGTGGCAGCGATGGCCGCGATCAAAGCGGGTAAGCATGTCTACGTTCAAAAACCGTTGACGCACACCTTGCACGAATGTCGCGAGCTGACCAAGGCGGCCAAAAAAGCGGGCGTGATGACATCGATGGGCAATCAGGGGCACGCTTCCGAAGGTTCGCGTTTGACGAACGAATGGATTCAGGCGGGCGTGATCGGCGACATTCGCGAAGTGCACGTCTGGTCGGACCGGGCCGGTCGGTTGTGGAAACAAGGCATCAAACCACCGACTGAGACTCCGGCGGTGCCTGCGACACTCGATTGGAATTTGTGGCTTGGTCCTGCTCGCGAGCGGCCCTACCACCCGGCTTATGCTCCGCACAACTGGCGCGGATGGTGGGATTTTGGGACCGGTGCACTGGGTGATATGGGTTGTCATATCATCGATCATCCGGTCTGGGCGTTGGGGCTGGGGGCTCCGACGTCGGTGGAAGCCCGGACGACGCTCGACGGTTCGTATCTCGAAAAAGATCAGCGGAACTTCGAGTCCTACCCGATTGCGGCGATGATCACTTATGAATTCCCCGCACGCGGCCAACAACCTCCCGTGACAATGACCTGGTACGACGGCGGGTTGATGCCTCCGACGCCCGCCGAAATGCCTGCCGGCCAACGGCTGCCAGATAATGCCGTGCTGTATGTCGGCAGTCGCGGGAAGATGTATCACTCGTCTCATGGCGGGATGCCGCAACTGCTGCCGGCGTCGCGATTGGAGCCGGCGCAGGCGGTTCCCAAAACGATGGAGCGATCGCCGGGGCACTACGAAGAGTTTTACCAGGCCTGTCAGGGCGGCAAGCGTCCGGTGGACAATTTCGACTATGCGGGGCCGATGACCGAAACGGTGCTGTTGGGAGTGTTGTCGCTGCGGTCGCCGGGCAACAAACTGGAATGGGATGCGGAGAATTTGAAAGTCAAAAACGTGCCCGAAGTGAACCAATATATCCACAAAGAGTATCGAGCCGGTTGGTCGCTGTGACGCGCGGCTGCCGGAAATCAAGGGGGCTGGCGGCGTCGTTGACGTGTGGGTGAGGCATTCCTCAGGCCGTCCGTGAAGGCCTCGCATCAACGACTCGGCAGGATCCCTGCCCTTCCTCGGATTCCCCCCTGTCTTTCCTCAAGGAGTTTTCTCGTGCGACATTCATGGCTTGTGGTTCTTGTTCTCTTCGCGGCGAGTGGATGGGCGATGGCCGACGACAACACGTTGTCGGAACAAGAAAAGAAAGACGGCTGGTTATTGCTGTTCGATGGCCAGACCACGAAAGGTTGGATGTCGCCGAAAGAAAAACCGCTCGACAACAAACATGTTCAGGACGGCAGCCTGAATCCGCATCCCTGTGACTACATGCTGGTCCACGGGACCGCCTGGGAGAACTACAAGCTGTCGCTGGATTTCAAGATGACGCCGAAGTGCAACAGCGGAATTTTTGTTCGGACATTTCCGCTGACGCCGCGTGCCGGGAAGGATGTCGGTTTTAACGGTGTGGAAATCGCCATCGACGATACGACGACCGCCGGCTTTCACGACACCGGGGCCATCTATGATCTGGTCAAACCGACGAAAAATGCCATGAAGCCGGTCGGTGAATGGAATCACCTGGTGATCACCAGCGACCGCCATTTATTGACCGTGGAAGTGAACGGTGAACAAGTGAATCAGATCAATTTCGATGATTGGCCCGAACCGAACAAGCGACCGGATGGGTCATCGCACAAGTTCGATGTGGCGTACAAGCAGCACCCGCGTAAAGGCTATTTTGGTCTGCAAGATCACGGGAGTGATTGCTGGTACAAAAACATCAAGCTGTTGCCACTGAAATAAGTCTTCGATGCGGCGTCTTGATCACGTCGGGCCCGCGAAGATCGTTTCCTGCAGTCGATCGAGATCGAAAAAACTTCGATCAACGGGCCATCTCCCAAACCGACGTCTCAAAGTGAGTCGATCGGTCACGGCGAGTGGACGAACCCAAAGCCATACGGAACAAGCTGGAAACACAGAGCGGCTGTGTTTCCAACTCTGTATTCCCTTCTGGCCCCCAGGGAATGTGGCCGCGGTGAAAGCGAAACCATGACTCGAAGCGTCACGATCCGAGCGCGGCTGTTTTTCTTCAAATTGTGAAAGATCTGAATTGCCAGAGATCAAAGTCAGCTTGGTGCGCGACGCCCATCATCTCGAGTAAGACAAACAAAGATTTGAAACACAGAGAAACGGAGGACACAGAGAAAAGACCGAGAAAGAAGTGATTTGCAGGAAGGCCCCCCATGAAAGCCCGAAACGAATTTCATTTCGATTCGGGGCATCAGTAACGCGGCCAGAAGAATTGCTTCCAGAGCCCCACCCAGCAACGACCGGCTTCACCAACAACCAAAGCATTCTGGCCCCCTCCTCTTACCTCTGTGCCCTCCGTTTCTCTGTGTTTCAAACCCCGTATTCTCTTCCTCTTTCCCAGCCCCTTCTCCGAGGCTCATCGCAGCCAGCAAATGTTAAAATGGGAAAGAACGTGTTTTTTCAGAATCGGATGATCAACATTGATCAAGTTGATCAACATCCCTGTTTTCTAGCGTTTGAGCCACTTTTCCTCGGTGATCAAGTTTGAGCAACATTGATCAAGATCCGTATTTTGTAGGGTTTGGCGGCCACGAGACCTCATTGTCGGGGCGGATCGAGACGCCCGATTCGGCCCGGCAAATGGTCGATTGGTGACCTCCGAGGTCATCACCGCATGTTGCAAATTTGCGTGGCCAACATGGCCAAGTTGGCCAACATCCCTGTTTTGTTGCGTTTGGACCACATTCGCACTTGGCAACGTTGGCCAACATCCGTATTTCGTAGGGTTTAACCGACACACGCCTCGCGACATCCGCGAAGCGCCGGAACCATCCCGCCGCTTTGGCCCATGGCCCGCCGCGTGTCGCGAATTCTCTGCGCTGACGATTCGATTCATCGCCAAATCTCCCCGCGCCATTCCCCACTTAACGAAATCACCGTGACCCCGACATCGGCGCGCCGAGTGACAACTCAGCTGCTGGCCAATCAAACAAACGACGACGACGAAACCGAATTCCATTCCCCTGCCCCTTCCCAGCCGCGAGTGACCAGTTGTTCCCCGATCTCTTGGAACGTGAGCAATAAACCCGAATCAAACGACGCACGAAACAGTCACCGCACCTCGATCATACGCACGCGACAGAGATTGTCGACGCCACTTTGCCGCTTGTTTCCAAACGTTTGGAAGATTGGTCCCACAGGCAGCGATGCCTGCCGATTCCAACAGAATCAGGCGACAATCGACCTCACGAACCCAAACCGACCCGACCCGACCACGTGTCGTCGGGGTGCGAACCGTTCTGTTCCATCAAAGAGCGCTGGCGTGGTCTGTCGCTCGAGCGTCGTTGCGGCTGGGTCAGCGAGACTTCCACGAAAGACGAATCGACAGTCACCGAAATCAAGGTGACTTCAAAGCTTCCCTCTCTGTTCACTGCGGCGGACTGGACCGGTATCGGCACTAATTCTGGATGGGCCATAAAAAAGGGACCGTCTCGAAGTCTCGAGACGGTCCCTTAGGAGTTGCGGAATTGGATCAGGTGAACAGAAGCTGCTGGCAGATCCGATCGCGATTAGAATTCTCCCCAGCCGAATAGTTGGGAGCCATCGGTTGATGAGTTAAAGAGTCCCAGTCCGTTTTCTTGGTTCGTGTTGGTGACTGGGGATGCCGCGTCAAGATATCCACTCGTACTCAGCATGTTAACGAATGCCGTGCTGTCGGAGCTAACACGCCAGGTACTTGATCCCATGCCAGCATACAGGAACGTTCCACCATCTGTTCCCGGATTCGGCCTATCGTAGAATTGGATACGGGCTGCTTGGCGTGTGGCATTTCTGTATCCGGCATCGCCGTTATGAAATGGCCCCGAAGCCGTTGTGTCCGGAGTAGCGGCCTGATTCCGCTTGAAGCTGTCTCCATTGTTGTAGTAAGCCACAAGGTTTTGGTAATCACCGACATACCCGTTTGTACTCGTCGCCAGATTGAGTGTCGAATTGCCCAACGCGTCGATCGAGCCGGGGTCCGTCGTATTGTTGCGGAAGTAGAGGTCGAATCGAGATAGTGGATCGCCCCAGTAATTGGTGATGTTGAACTGGGTGGTGCTCCATGTTCCGGTTGTTGCTGGCGGAGGCGCCGTTGATACGAACGACTGGAAGGCGACATCGTTTCCAGAGTTTCCTCCGAACGTGTTGCTGTCAACCACGGCCGTTACGCCGCCGTAACCCGTAAAGTTGGTTCCCACCGTGCCACCATTCGTAAACGGCGATTGACCGAGTGTCAATGAGTGTCCGTTGCTTGCATAGCCACCTGGGTTATTGTAGCCGTAACCGCCATCGCTCGTCCCGACAGCGATATAGAGGCCGGTTCCTCCCAATCCGCTGCCAGTGCCACTTTGACCAGGAATTCCGAGTCCGTTTCCAAGTATTGTGTTGCCAACAACACGTAGTTCAAGGATGGGGACCTGATCCACCGAGACGTTCCCCGTCGCAGCGGTCAACGGAACCCCACCACCGGCGTACAACGCTGTCAGCTGTGTCTGATTGTATGAATTCTGGTTTTGAGCCCAGTTAGACGTGTTGACGACGTAGACACCTTCCAGAGCGTTACCCGAGATGTTGTTGTTGGAAATGTTCGCTTCCGTGTAGTTGTTGCCACGATTGATCAGGTTCACACCACGACCGGCGTTGTTCATGATCAAGTTGCTGTCGATTGAGACCTTGGCCGAGAAACCTGTCACGTCGAGTGCATATCCTGGAACATGCTGATTGATGCCGTACTCAATGCCGTCACCGTTATTCTTCAGGATTTCGTTGTTGTTGACGAGTACCGTGCTGTCGACGGGAGCGGGGCCTGGTGTTTGATTTGTGATGTAGTTGATGTTCGGTGCGACGTCCAACATGATCCCGGCATTCTGTGCGGCTGTGCCCAGGTTGGCCAGCGTGCCGTTTTCCATGATCAGGTTGTTGCTGATCGTCAATGTCGAGTCTGTTGACGAACCAGGCAGGAGTTGGGTGCTGCCGCCCACCTCGATACCGTTCTGGCCATTGTTCGAAATGATGTTGTCGGGGACGCCCGTCATCACTGCTGAATTTCCAAGATCGCCAATCAACAGGTTGTTAACCTGTCCATCCAGTGCGATGCCGTTGCCCTTGTTGTTGGTAATCACGTTGTACTGCCAGGTACCGGTCAACGCTCGCAAGTCGTGTTGCACGTCGCCGACGTTTTCCGTCAACTGAATTCCGTTCTTGCCGTTGTTTGAGATCAGGTTCATGTCGCTGGACAGTCCGACGTTCATGTTGACGTTCAAGTTGGCATCCGCTTGCAAGCTGAACTGAATTCCGTTTCCAACATTGTTGGACATCGTGTTGTTGTTGATGGTGTAGTTGTCGACGATCAGATTATGCGTGATCGTGTTGATGTACTTACCACCCGAGGTAATTGCGAGCCCGTTCCCGGCCAGCAGAGGATTGGTCCCGTTTCCATTGAACGTGTTACCCTGGATCAGGATCGGCGCGTTGCCCGCGGGGATGAGATCACCAATGTTACCGAAGCCACTGCGAACGAATTCCAATCCGTTGTTGGCATTGGTGGAGAAGCTGCTGTTGGTGATCGAGAAGTTATCCAATTCCGAGAAAGTGGACGGATTGACTCCGCCAACCACGAACAAAGCTCCGTCACCCGTGTTGGCCGTGAACAACGAATTGCTGATGCTGCCCGTCAAGTATGAGCTTCCGCCCTGATTGACGTTCAGGCCTTCGCCGTTGTACAGCAGCGGACTGGTCCCCACGGCGGTACCGGCGAATTCTGAATTCTCCACGTTCAGCGTGCCGGTCGAGGCACCGGTCATCGCAATGTAAACACCGGCTCCGGTGTTGCCTGTAATCAAGTTCGAAGCCTGAGCGTTGTTGCCCAGGTTCCAGGTGAACTGGGCTGCGTTCGGAACGGTCAGGTTGACCCCGATCCCGCCATTCATCGAGGTGGCGGTTCCGATCGTATTGCCGTAGAAGTTGTTGCCGATGAATTGACCGCCGTTCGCCAGTGCGATGTCGATTCCGTCGGCCTTGTTGCCATTAATCGTGTTACCGATGAAGTCGCTGGTTACGACACCGTTCAGACCCATCTTCAGGTCGATCCCTTGCAGGCCGTTGCTGCTGACGGTGTTGCCGACAAAGTTACCGGTCAGATTCCGATTGTTGGCCAATTGGATATTGATACCGGCACCCGCCGTGTTCGAACTGATCGTGTTCGAGGTGAAGTTCGTGTGGAGGTTTTGTGCCCCGTTCACGAGCGTCATGTTAACTCCCGCACCACCATTCGAAGTAATCGTATTGCCTTGGAAGCTGGTAGTAATCGATGTGGTACCCGCATGAGTGATGGGGTTGACCAGGCGGATCCCGTCACCGGCATTGTTCTGGATGGTGTTGCCGGTGAAGGTCGGGTTCGTGACGTCGGAATTCGTCTGCAGGATTTCAACACCATTCTTGCCCGAATTCGAGATGGTGTTCGAGACCACGTTCAACGCCCCGATGTTCGAAGCATTGGTGGCGTTCAGGCGGATGCCGTCCGCACCGTTGGGCGAAACGCCTGTGACCAGTCCGTTTCGCACTTCGAAGACATACCGTCCATCGACCGGGCTGTTCAGGCTGTTGTGAATCAGCGAGGTTGTCGCCGGTCCACTGTCCAGCAACGCACCGTTCACAGCCGATCCGGCCAATTCGAGCGTCGCAGGTGAGGTCAGAGAACCGTTCGAATAACCGGCCCGGGCCGACGATCCGCCGAGTCCGGCCGCATTGCTGCCGCTCGCCTGACCCGATTCCCATTGAATTTGTTGATAGTTGAACTCGAAGTCGAAGTCGCCCGGCGCGATGTCGGAACGATCGATCATCACGAGTTGGAATGTATTGGTCGTGCCGGTATTGGTCGGGTCGGTCGCGTTGTAGTGTTCGACGCCCAACCAGTTGACTGCGAAGGCGGCATGTCCGGCGATCGTGCCTTCGCCATACGTCACGGTATTCCCGGCGCGAGTATCCACGTCTGCGAAGAAGGGGGCGATGATCGGAGTCTGTGTTGTCAACAGGCTGAAGGGTGTGAATTGACTCAGGGCCTGATCAAACGTGACGTTTTCATTGTTGTTCACCCAAAGGGAGCTGTACGTCGTTCCGAAGAAATCGGGAGAGAATCCCAAGGCCGCCTGCGCCGAGGGCAAGTCATCTTCGGCACCCAGGTTATTGCTGTTCAGTCCTGGAATGATCAGTGGGGTCAATGTTGACAGTGGCGACGGACCGGCTTGAATGAAGCCGATGCTGTTGTTGGCGATGTTGACGGTGCCAATCGGCGATCCGTTCAAATCGAAATTCACACCATTCGCGGCGGCACTGCCGATCGAGTTGCCGGTCAAAAAGAGCGTTGTCACGGGCGTCGATGTCAGATTGAAGTGGATCCCGTCACCCGAACCTGTGGACGAGATTGTGTTGTTCGCCACGTTGATCGTTTGAATTGACGAATTGGTGCCGGTGATGCTGAAGGCGGTGGTGCCCGACTGAACGGCCGTGACGTCGACGATCGACAACGCTTCGGTGGGAACCAGGCCCAGCGAATTGAACGTCAAGCTGACCGGAGCGGGCAGGCAACCATTCAGTGGGGTGGCCAAGTTGTTCGAAAGCGTCAGGACGGTCAGGTTGGTCGTGGGGAATGTCATGTTGTCGACCAATGCCGAATTGACCAGCGAGATGGCGATCGCACTGCCACCACTGCCGGCGATTTCGGTGGGGCCCTGAATTCCGATGGCACCGTTCGAGACGTTGTTGAACGCGATCTGGATGCCGTCGTTCGCACTATTGTTGATCGACGTGACTCCATTGATCAGCACCGAACCATTGGTCACGTTGGTCATGCTGACGTCGATGCCGTCCCCACCACTCGAATTGATGGTCCCAGGGCCTTCCACGGCGACCAGTGCGTTGGTGACGTTCTGCAAGACGACTTGTACGCCGTCACCCGGGCTGTTGTTGAAGCTACCCGACAGCACGATGGCGGCCTGTTGAATGTTCGAGAAGTTCAGCGAGCTGATCGGTCCCGAACCGTTGTTGCTCAGCGTGTTGGCTCCGCTCATCAGGAGATTGAATTGCGTCGTGGCACCCGTGGCCGAAGCGTTGATGCCGTAGCCGCCGTTGTGGGAGATATCCACCGCATTGATCGACGTGGTCAGGGTCGCACCGTTTTGGGCGTTCAATGTCAGGCCGTCTCCCGTGTTGGTGTCGATCGAACCGCCAGAGAACAGCAAGCGAGCTGTCGTCTGATCGTTGACCAGACCGTCACCCACTGCCAACACGTTCACGCCGCTCAGGGTGCCGTTCAAGCCGTTGCCGTTATAGGTGGTATTGTACGAGCGATAGTTGACCACGGCCTGGTTCGAAACACCGACCAGCAAGCCTTCGCTGCCACTGGAGGCGATGTCCGATTCGCTGATGTTGAAGTTGATGACGGAGTTCGCGTTGGTCGCGACGAGCGAGATGCCCTGGTTGGCATTGTTGAAGAGCGTCGATCCGTCCATGATGCAGCCGTTCAGCGTACCGCCGTTCGAAGCCAGGCCATTAAATCCTTGACCGCCGAATGCGGCTCCGTTGTTGTTCAGATGGACCAGGTCGAGATCGAGGGATGCCACGCTGTTGGTTCCATCAACCGCGACGAAGATGCCCGCACCGCCGTTGTTCGAGAAGCCGGAATTGACCGAACTGGTGACCAGCAGATTGCCGCCATTGGTGACGTCGAAGAACGCGCCCGCATTACCGTTGCTATCACCCGTCGTGTTGACCAGTTCAATGTTGGTCGTCGAGCCAGTCCCATCGGTCGTCGAGTTGATCCCGTTGACGGCGTTGTTATCCAAGGTGGTGGTGGTGAACAATGCGGTCATCACACCGCCGGTGGTGGTGTTGGACAGGAACCCGGTCTGCTGGGTACCGCCCGTGGCTGTGTTGCCAATGGTCGCCACGTCGAACGACAGGCCGACATTCGATGACGATGATGTCTCGACATCGACGCCAGCCGAAGTTTGACCGAAGACAGGTGGTGTGACGGCTCCGTTGCCCAGAATCGAAATGTTGTTGAACACACCTTGGAAGTGGGTTGAGTTACTGGCCAGGATCGTGACACCATCGTTCCCGTTCCCGTTGACCGAGGCACCGTTGAACAGGTGCAGATAACTGTTGGTGGCGCCGTTCATATCCAGACGGATCCCGTCGTTGTTACGGGCTGTGATCCCGGTCGTTCCATTTCCGTCGATCGATCCGATGCTAAACGCGGCCTGGATGTTGCCCCCGGTATTGGTCGTGACGAAGATCCCGTTGTCGAGGTTGTTGTTGACGCCGGTGTTGATGAAATTCATCTCGGCCAGGCCGGCATTGGTCACCAGTCCCAACACGCCGCTGCCAGCTCCCGTGGCAAATCCGCTGTTGCTGAATGATGACGAGAAGGCGGAAACACCCAGGGTGCCCGCGTTGACATTGAAGTTCAAGCCGTTCGCACCGCTGTTATTCACCGTGCCGCCGTTTTCGATCGTGATGAACGCAGTCGAAGTGGCATCGGTGACAGTGCCGTTGATGCCGTCTCCACCGCTGTTGTTGATGTTGCCAACATTGAAGATGGTGTTCATGGTGCCGCCGTTGGCGACCGTGAACGTCATTCCGTTGCCGACGCTGTTGTTCAGGTTGCTGAGATTGGTGAAGGTGGTCGTCAGGCTGGCCGCATTGACGTTCGCGACATAGCCGTCGGCACCGCTGTTGTTACCCGAGGTGTTGAACAGCGTCAGTGCGGCGGCGGAACCCGACGTGACATTGACGTTCATCGCGTTGATCAGGGCATCCGAAAAGCCGCCATTTTCGATCGTGCCGCTGAAGTTGCTGCCGTTGGAAAGATCCAGCTTTAAACCATAGGCTTGGGTTCCCAGCGTACTGACGGTGTTCGGCACAAGGTTGTTGCCGGCCGTGTTGTCCATCAGCAGGTTCACCGACGAATTGTTCGCGATGATTTCGACGGCGCTGGACCCTGGGGTCAGCGTGCCGCTGTTCGAGAAACCACCCACGGTGCTTCCTACGACCGTGCCTGGCATCGAGCCGCCGTCGATTTCCAGATTGGCCAGCGAACCGTTCAAGGCCTTTAAGTAGAATCCGTCACCGCCGGAACCACTGCCCGTGGTGCCCGTGAACAGCAGATTCACTGTCGAGTTATCCAGATTGCCGTAAACCGCACTGCCCTGGCTGTTATTCAGGTTGTCGTTCGTGAAGTTGACATTCAGCGTCGAACCCTGGATCAACGAGTAATACAACCCGTTGCCACCACTGCCCGACGCGTTGGTGGGATCGACCATCAGATTCACGATTGCCTGATTGGCTTCCACCACATGGAAGGCGTCGCCGCCATTACCCATGAATTGACCGTTGTCGACGACGGCATTCAGCACGGCGGAATTCGTACCGAACAGGCTCAGGCCGTGAAGATGGTTGCCCATCACCATGTCGTTGACAGTCGAAGAACCGAGAAGACTCAGGTTGCCGGTCCCACCCGCCAGGCCGAAGGTAATGCCCGACCCGCCTGTGCTGTTGCTGAAGTTCGAGTCGGTCAACGTCACGTTAACGGTGGACAACACGAGCGGTGTGGCCTGCGTACCGATTTGCAAGTTGTCCGATCCGTTGCGCATCGCGGCGATGTTGTTCGCATTAATGGTGATATAGCCGCCCGTTCCCTCCACCTGGATACCGACGCCGGTGTTGTCGTTCGAACGAACGTTGTTCATCGTGACCGACACGGGCTGGCTCTGTTCGCTCAGTTGAATGCCTGTCCCGTTGTCGTTGGTAAAGACATTCTTCATGCCGACGTTCAGAGCACCCAGGTTCGCAGCCAGTGCCACGCCGAACGGCTGCAGTCCGGCGGGATTCGAATTCATATTGACGTCCGAGAGCGTCAGGTTAAGGCCCGGTCCGCCCGTGCTCAGCTGAATTCCACCCCCGGCATTGTTGCCCACCACCCCGATGATGCCCGAATTCAGGCCGAGGCCAGGAACGCCCGGGTTATTACCCGGGGTCGGGCCACCGATCGTTTGGGTGCCGGTGTTGATATTGTTGATAATGCCAATTCCTGACGCGCTAGTGAGGGCGATGCCCTTGCCCAGGTTGCCAGTGATTTCCAAGTCATGCAGGTTGAAGTTGTTCGAACCTGCCGCCGTATTCGTGATGGCCGTACCGGCCGAATTGAACAGGTTCAGCCCGGTCACCTCGTTGTTGTTGGCGAGAGTGACAATGTTTCCCGCGGGATTTGTCACGTAGGGAAACATGCCGGTGTTGCTGGTCAGTGGCAGGTCGTAGACGCTGGAAATCGTGGTACTGCCGTAGTGAGCGAACAGGTCGACCGTCGAGAGAATTCCGGTGCCCAGCAGTCGTTCGTTATTGGAGAGGATTGTCGAGCCGGTGACCGGTGTCGTCGACGAGCCGGCATTGCCCAGGTGAACCAGGATGATATCGGCTTGTGGTGCATTCACGAGGTGCTGGAACGGATGCTCGATTGTTCCGTTGCCGCCGGGTGCTGCGCTATTATCCACATGCACGATGAAATACGGCTTGTTCGTTTGGGGATTGATCGCCGCGATATCGATCTCTTGGGAATAGGTCCGGGTGGCGACTCGCCAGTTTCTTTGAACGGGGTTCAGCATTCGTTGACGGGTCGTCATATTCGGGAAGTAGCGGGTCGGCTGGAATCCCGAGAACTTGAAGTCGATGACGCCGTTGACGTTCGTCCCGTAGATCGAGTCCTGTGAAACGGTGACACCCAGGGTCAGATCGTTGCTGACCGTGGCTTCCAGGCGTCCGCGATAACCGATCGTATTGCCGCCGCCGGTGTGATAACCGTAGATGCCCGAATAGCCTCGCAACCAGGGCGTTTTGGGACTCATCGGAATACCGAATTCCGCATCGGCCCCGCCCAGCGACTGATCCCGCAGTTGATGGCCTTGGAAGTCGATGTTGTTGCCGACGTAAAAAGGACCGCCGGTAATGTTTTGTGCGTGGAGGAAGTTACTGGTATTACCGTTCTGGAAATAACCGTTGGCTCGCAGATCCCACCAGTTGCCCAGCGTTTCCGCGCCGACCGTGAACTGGCTGTAGCGGAAGTTGTTGGAGTCTTGATCGTTGTCGTAGTAGCCGTAGACACCGAGGATTCGATCGAGACCGTTGAGGTACTGGCGACCGACCAAACCGGCATTCACACCCACCTGCGTACTGTTGGTGACGATCATGCGGGCATTTGGTGCGATAAACGCATCCTCGCCCATCCAGAACGGCGTAAACGCGCCGACCTGGCTGTAACTGTTCTGGTAACCGACCCCGTCACCAATCACGTGACGAAGATCGAAGTAAGTGCCGTTCAAAAGACCACTTCCACTGACGTTCTGCACCGTGGCGATGCCGGAACTGGTGGGGGGATCGATTGATGGTTGCGCGGAGACTGCGCTGGCTAAGCTAAGCCACAACAGGCACACGAGAGCAAGTTTCACACGTTGCATGGACGTCTCTCTCCAGCAGGATCAGTAGTCCGCAGTTCCAGTCGAAAATCACAAAGTCGTCAGGCGTCTCGCCCGACTCCGTCCGCTCTGAAAGCGCGAACGGTGACGGATTTATCGCGTCTCCTCGTTATTCGGTATTTAATGCAACGGTGGATTAGTGAAACTTTGACGGTTCTAACGATCTTGTCTGGAATAACGATTTCAACGGAAATTCCGTCTTTAACGCCGCGTTAACAAGAGGCGGAATTTGCCGAAGTCGCTGCCGTGATCGTCGAAAACTGCGCGGGAGCCCGGGTTAATGACCGGCATCATTGGCCGAAGGCGAGCGGTTTTTGGCCGTCGTCGAAGGTTTGTCTTCCCGCAACTTGGTCGGCTGATCGATATCGAAACAGATCGATCGTCATCCCGCGGTCGGCGCGTGGGAGATGTCTGTTCCGTGAGAACTTCCTGCAGCGGGACTCATCCTTCGTTCCGATCGTGGTGGACTTACCCACGAAATGCGGGCGCGGGGAAACGAGAAATTGTGGCCCCGACTCGAGCGCGCCTGTCGTTCTTCCTAATTGCCTATGTTCTACGTTGCCAGAGATCGAAGCCGGCTGCGTGAACGACGCCGATGATCCCCAGCAAGACAAAGGAAGATTTGAAACACGGAGATTTGAAACACGGAGCGGCTGTGTTTCTTTTCAAGAGTAAATGGGAAATGGATCAGGAAATAGCGAGCGGTTCTTGTGGAAGTTTGTAATTCCAATTGAGCCCGGTTTTGAGGAGGGCATTGAGGATAATTAGGAGCTTTC
>CAIQIR010000040.1 GCA_903871875.1 uncultured Schlesneria sp. | reverse complement strand
TTTTGTCCACGCATTTTGGCGGCTACTCATCGATCTCATACACAAAAACCAATGTCAGCCGCGAAACCCGGCTCCGGTTTTCATCTGAATCGACGCACCCCGTCCGCGGAAAATCAGCCGGGCCTTTTTTCAGGGACGACTCAATAGCTACGACGGGATGGACAACCTCGCCACATTGATGGCGGGGTGTTTCTTTGTCCTGTGGGCCGCGCTGTGGGAGCAGACGGATCAGCGTGAATGCAATCGCAGCGGTCGACTGACAATTTGTGTCCTCCCCTGGTTGCTCGCGTTGACGCGAGTCGAGTACGTGCTGCTGCTGCCGCTGTATGTTTTGTTGCGGTCTGTCAGCCGCCGAATTGCCGGTCTTTCCCGTCACCACGGGATTTTGTGGTTCGGTGTCGTGGGCAGCTTGCTGTTGGGGTTATTGACCAACATTGTGTTTCGGGGGCTGACCACGGGAGACTATGCCGTTGCGCCGGGACAATATTCCTGTTGGACCTTTCTGGATGGCACTCCTCCGTCCTGGTTAAGGCCGGGTGACGACACCGAATGGAAGCGAGTCCAGACGGGGATGCAGTTTTTTGGCGATCCCGCGGACTATGACTATTCGCTCTTTCGGATCGTAAGAGCCCACCCGGGAATGACCGTCAAGAAGTTTCTGGGAAACATTCCGGCATGGTGCTTTGAATTGGGGCGACGCCACGTCGTGGTCCCGCTGCCACTGTCCCTTTTGGCGTGCCTCGGCGCGGTGGTGCTGCTCGGACAATCGATCGCGTGTCGCCGGAAGCTGGCCACGACAGGAGTGATGCTGAGCCTGATTCTGATGACGCTGCCCATCGCCTGTTTGATGGTTTATTCCGAATACCTGATGCCCGCCCTGGCGGGGATCTGTCTGCTGGCTGGCTACGGTGCCGATTGGTCCGTACGCAGGGTCGTTCGATTGGGAACCGGGTTCAGGCAATCCACGTATCGGTATCTCGGTCTCGCCAGTCTGGTGCTGCTGATGTGCGGATTGAATGAATTCTTGCTTGTTCGCGGCGGCGGCCTGCTTCCCGGCACGATCAATCGGACGTGTCTTGCCGATTTTGTGGATGTCCTGCCACGGCAACCACAACGACGCGACGTGATCGCACTCGATCCCTACAGCGCTGAGGTCGACATTTGCAGTCGAGTCGAAATTCGGAACGTTTCGCCACGTGCCGAGGGCTTTGGTAACAAGTCTGTCGAGCCACCAAACGAAATCGATTCGGCCTCTGCGGATCATCCGTCGCCAGCCGCTCTACGATCCTGGCAGGAAAAAGTACAAGGAATCGACACCGCGGTTGTGTGGCAGGACGGAGGCGAACCCGACGCCGAGTTCCGCACCCGTCTGTCACGCTGGCTCACTGCAGGATTCTCGCGCGAGCAGGACATCGTGTTGAAGAATTCGGCCGGGCATCAGTTTGTGGTCCAGGTGTTGCGTCGGGAACCGCAGCCAGAGAACTCGCCTCGTTGACATCGGGATTCTTTCGGTCCAACGGACCAAACCGCGCACCAGCCAGGGGCGCAGTCGTCTTCGGCGCAGCCCCTGGAACTAATCCCCACCAATCTGATCAAAGGTCTGAAGGACCGGCCAGTCCGTTGCGAGCCTGGCTGAAGCGGGGCAGCCCGATTGCGCCGCAATCTCTGGGGCGGCAAGCCAGAGAGGCTTGAATCTCAAGCAAGTTGCCACCCCGCGGGTCGGACCCGCGTTCAATTCATCTCCCCGCAAATGAACCGGGACATCCAACCTACCCCTTTCTTGCGAGCGACCGCCGTCCGCAGGCAATTTCTACGACAGCGCTGTACCATCGCAGCTCCCTGACAATCGTACTTTTGAGCCCAGCGCTCAGTTGCTTTAGAAAACGGGATTGGGGCTCTCCCCGGTGTCGGTCTCCGTTTTTACACCTCCGATACGCCCCAGCCACGTCGCAGCCAAGACCGTCAGCACATTTCCTTGCGGAAAATCCTTCACAGCGTTGCCTCTCCGGAGTGACGTTAGAAATTGAGAAAAACACCGTGATAACCAGAACGACCATGATCCGGGTGTTTGCCATGGCCATGATCCCTTTGCTGATCGTCGGCTGTTCCACACCAGCGAACCCGCCTGCTGTGCCCGTGACCCTGACCCCCAGCGAGATTCTGGACAAGGTCGCTAAGACCTACGCGTCGCTGAAGTCCTATAAAGCGGAAGGGACCATCACCTCGGACGTCGACACTGGTCAAATCAAGGTGACCCTCGAGACGTCGTTCTCGATCTTGCTCGCCAGGCCGCACTTCTATCTCATTTCCTGGAGCCAAAAGATGCCGATGGTGGACATGACTCAATCCGGGACCGTCTGGAACGATGGCACGTCACCCTATTTCTACATGTCGGCCACGAATTCCTATTCAAAAATGAGCGACGACTCGATGGCGCTCGGTGCCGCCACCGGAGTCTCCAGCGGCGCCGCCAACACCATCCCGTCTTATTTCTTTTCCGGTTCCAGCGGGCAACCGAGTGTGTCATTGCGCTTGATCGATCCTCAGCTGGAAACGACCGAGACCATTGGCGAAGACGACTGCTATGTCGTCAGCGGATCGTCACCCGTTTCGAAGAAAGAATCGTTGTGGATCTCGAAGCAGACGTTCCTGATCAAGAAAGTCTCTCGATCGCTTGAACAACCCGCAGGCGGCCGCATCGCCTCGCCTGAAATGACCGACGAACAACTGGAAGAGGCGATGAAGCTGACGGGACAAGAGGTGACGGACGAGAGCAAACAGCAGATGAAAGAAATGATGAAGTCGGCGACGGACATGGTGAAGTTGGATCAGTTGAAAGGTTCGTTCACCGAAGTGTTTACCACCATTTCAACGCCGGAAGTCTCTCCGCAAGATTTTCAATTTTCACCCCCCAAGGATACCGTCCTCAACGATTTCCCGGTGAGTGCGAACCCCGTCGAGAACAAATAGAACCACCCCGCGGTGCGAAGCGACTGACACACCGTTCGACAGATTCAGATCATTCGGCATGCAATTTGGAGCTTTCTGTCTTTACTTCGTCTCTCGATACGACAATCAGCAGCAATTGCTCACTTCAATTTGATTCGGACGGGAAATGGACATTATGGATGACGCGTCTCGCCAAACTGCGACGGCATGGCAATTCGTCCGACAACATCTCGGTCGAATCGTGGTCGGCGTGATTCTGGTCGGAATTGTTTACGGCGCAATTGCCGTCGTGTTGCCGTACCAACGAGAAAAACGTATGGCACGGAAAGTAGAAACGCTCGGCGGTAAAGTCGAATGGGACTACTATGGCTCCAATTTCGTTCCACTGCAGGTTCGAGACAAATTCCCATTCTTCCATCGTATTCAATCGGTGGAACTCCGCGATCAATCTGTCGCTCCAGACGACGCACTTTTGGAGTTGGCCTCGCTTTCGAAGCTCAAATCTTTGATGCTGGTAAAATCGAACTGCCAAGTCGAACCACAGTCGTGACGAGCCTGTTGAGTATGACTTGAATGCCACAACGGATGTCACCTTGTTCCCTCTGCGGCCAATCAGAAAATGATTGTATGAAAGCGAATCTCACACTTGGGTTCCCGCTTGCGGTCCTGGTGTTCGCTGTCCTCATGGCCATGCGACATGAGGCGTCCGGACTCGTTGTAAGGACGACCGTGGCTATGATCGCATTTGTCGTGCTGGGTGTGGCGTTAAAACGCCTACGTCAATGACTCTTTTGGGGTTGAGAAGCCGAGGAGGACACCATGAGGACAAACCACTTTTCTTGACGGGCTCGCTCGAAATTCGACCAGGTCTACGGATCGAGCATCGGTTCGAAGGCCACCTTTTCCAGTCGCTGCAGTTCACCGGCGATTTCTTCTCCTTCAAAAAACGAGACCCAGCCGTGGACGATTTGCGTCTCGCCAGGAGCGCAATCCGGAACCTGAGGGTCCGCATGCAGGCAGGGACAGCGTGCATTGCCCCAGGCGCGCACGCAGTGGTCAAAACCGAGCACCACCCAACGATTTCCCCTGCTGTTACGACACGTGGCAAACGGTGCGGAAAACACCTTATTGTCGTTGGTCTGTTCGGCAAAACCAGTCAACCCCTTCAGCATGCCACACATTTGAATGTGCAGTCCGGTGAGGGGTGCGGTCGAATGATTGGTCACGCGGAACTCAAGCCGCACACCGCCGTCAGCGACTTTGGCTCGCGAAGTCATCGCGACCTTGTTCGGGAATTCACGCGTCAGCGACAAACCGGTCTTCGCGTCGCGGTCCCATTCCTGTCTCGGAAGCCGCACACCCTGCTTGTCCCAAATCGTCGGTACGTGCGTATGTGCCAGGTAAAGTAACTGCCGCTTTCCGTCTTGATGATGCCAGACCGCCTCGGGTAAATCGACCACCAGATACCCTCCGTCTTGCCACGGTGCGAAGACGCTGATCTTGGTTTCTCGTTGCGGACGAACAGCCCCTTCCAGAAAGCCAATCCGCGGATGACGGCCGCCGGGATAGGGTAGAACAACAATCTGACCTGCGTTCGGCGGATCGAACGACGTCGCCGCGAACTCCGCATCGGAGTGCGACGAATCGATTAATGCGCCGGCGGCGTTCGTCGAGAGTCCAAGACTCAATCCCACTTCTTCGGCGGTGAAATGGTGAGCATTCATGTTGGCCAGCCAATAGCGCAATTCCTGCGGGTCCGTGATCGGACGACCTTCGGAAATGTCGTTGATGGGATCCGCCGCACGAACCGCACAGACGAATGTCAGCATCAACAACGCGCAGAGCAACGCCTTTGGCACGGCCTGTTTCATTCGAATTTCTCTCTGAGAACCGTCAGTCTTGGACCTGACCTGCTATGTAGAAAAGGTCTTCCTTGGATTTTGAAAAGATGATAACAGTTGCGGATGAGTAAAACATCAAAATCACCGCGACAGATCCTTCGAGTGGCGTACGAACTGGGCCGCGATGCGTTGCCGGAGTATTCCCATTCATTTAGCCCGAAGAAGTTCACGCTGGCGTAATTGTTCGCGTGCCTCGTGCTGAAGTCATCGTTGAAGCTCGATTATCGTGCTGTGGTGGAGCTGTTGCACGACTCGCCAGATCTGTGTCGTGTCATCAAGTTAGCGCGGGTCCCGCATTACACCACCCTGCAGAAAAGTGCGGCACGACTCCTCAAGATGCCGATCATCGAAAAGCTGTTGACGAGTTCGCTTCGTCGACATTCACCGCGGCGCAAGCGCGTGAAAGTTGTGGCGATCGACTCGACAGGACTTGAGTCTCATCATTGCAGCCGCTATTTCGTGAAGCATCGATCCAGGATCGAAAACCTCTGGCAAACCACCAACGATCGACGTTTTCCCAAGCTGGGAATCGTCTGTGATAGTTCGACTCATCTGATCCTGGCCGTTCAACTGTCGCGTGGGCCGTCTCCCGATGTCGACCAGTTGAAAGAACTGGTATTGAACGCTCGATTTGTCACACCGATTGGTTCTCGATTGGCCGACGCAGGCTACGACTCCGAATCGAATCACCAATACTGTCGCGACGTGCTACACATCAAAACGATTATCCCCGCCGCCCACGGTCGACCCACATCCAAGCCAGCGAAAGGCAATTATCGTCGATTAATGCAGACCCGATTCAACAGAAAGCAATATGGCCAACGCTGGCAAGCCGAAACCGTGATGAGCATGATCAAACGACGACAAGGAGACTCGACTGCAGGAAGGACATATCACAGCCGACGTCGAGATCTGATGCTGATGGCCATCACCCACAATTTCATGATTCTGTAAAATACATGAGGTTTTCTACAGAGCACACCTGCCCCCTTTTACACGCTCAACCGGGAAACTGGAGGCTCCACAATGGGGGCCAGATAATAGTCCGTATCCCCCGTGGAAGGGCTGCTCGCAGAGCCTGTGCTATCTTGATGTAAACCTTGGGAACATGTGGTGGGCGGTGGTACGCCGCAGGATGCAAGGCCAAGCCCTAGCGGCATGCCTTGCAGAGGCTGGAATCCGCTATGCGGTAGCCAGCTATGTTTGTGCCCAGCCATAAATTCTACCGCCATGCGTCGACACATGCGCTCCACGCATTTGATTGTTTGCCAACCGCCGGTCATTACGATACTGTCGATGGGGCGGGAAAAGGTGCCAATTGTTTCGTTGATAAGCTGAGAAAATGCGAACTTAATGATGGAACGGGGATGTGCGTTGCTCGGGCAACCATACTGTTGGGAAAAACGGCCCATGACAATGTCGAAAGGAACACACCCCTTCATCGCGTTTTGCCTCTTGTCTACGCCAATGCTTGGTGAAATGATTGGCCGCGAATTGTCGCAAGGGTTCGGGGGACGATGGGGTCTGGTGGTCGGATGTGTGATTGGATATGCGATCGCGTGGGTCTTGGCTAAATACCATCCAGACCGACAGTTCATAACGCTTATGGCAGTCGCTGCCGGGGCGATCAGTGGCAATCTTTCGAGGTTGTTTCAAGATGGGTTGTCGCCGTCGTGGCTCTTGATTCCAATGAGCTTTGGGCTGTTTCTTCTTGGATTATATGTATTCCAATTTATTGCAATAAATAGCAGCAATAATAGATCGTAAGGAGCCGCCTCAACGAGTGGCCATGATTTGGCATGGAAATCATGAGGACACAGCACTTTGCTGACACCAATGATGTCCACTCGGGATGTTCGTGTCGCGATACCGAAGTCAACGTCTCAATTGTCAATCCCACATACCAAAAGCCTGTTCCTATCGTTCCGCTGGAAGTCATTGAGTGAAAGCTCGCATGCAGTGCGGCCTTCCAGATACCGATAGCCGGCAGACATCCACGGGAATTGTTCCGCTGGACGCCCAACAAACTCAGGCTCGATTTTCGGATTCACTTCACGAGATGCGAAGAAGTGGACAGCTGTGACTTCATTCCAGTAAGCTGGAATCGCAACAACTCGGAATGTCTCTTTTTTTAAAGGGTGCAGGCGAGTTCATGGCGATGCCTTTTCGACGCGACTGGTGGAAACCTTGGAACTGGTCGACTCGCACCTGGTTTCTTGTGATCATTGCATTGGCTCTGATCTCGCCACTGATGACGCGCTGGGCTTGCTTGTGGCAGGTTCCAGATATCGCGTTGCCTTTCAAAATCGATGATGTCATTTGCGAGGTTGTCCCCGCGGATGCGGACGCGATCGGGAGGTATGTCGTTGCACTGCGTCTGCTCGACAACCCTCCGACAGAATCGTTGTCTGACAAGAAGTCGTTCCAGAGAATCGAGGATTTGTATAGAGCTCAGGAACAGGCACTCGCATCGGTGGATCGAACGTGGGATGATCGGCTTAATCAGTGGTTACAGAACAGAAGCAATTCGCTCGCAGAATACCGCCTGGCGAGCGAAATGCAGGCTGCTGGTGGACCGTCGCTGAAAACGGCGAGTCGTGACACGGCTGTCAACGAACATCAAAAGGTGCCGAGATTGGCAAAACTCGCCGAGCTTGAAGCGATTCGATTGGAACGGGCGGGCGAATTTGATGCGGCATGGAACTGTCTTCTCGCCAATCTGCGTTGCGCTCGTCATTGTCAGATGCCACGCTTCGACATCTGTCATCTGATCGGTAACGCAATTCGTAGTTCTGCCTACCGAGGAATCGCTCGCTGGGCCGAACAGCCGTCTCTGACAAAGGAACAGTTGCAGGCTGCACGGCACGAACTCGTAATCGATCTTGCACAGGCAGTGCCGACCTCGGAACTGATCAAGGCGAATTATTTGCAGTTTAAGAACTGGATGGAACAAGACGGGGGGCCGAATCATTTATATCCAAGATGGAGCCTAGCGAGCCCTGAGGAACCACAGGTCCTTTTTGGTAAAAGGATGCTGCTATGGGTGGTGGGGCAACCGGAAGTGCAGTTACGTCTCGCCCGTCAATTGCTCGTCAACAATCTGGAACAGATTCATCTCCCTTTGCATCTGCGGCGTGAAAGCTTCAATTTAAAACCTGAGTTTGTTTTTGTACGCGATCCCCATGATCGCGATTTGCCTGGGCAGCTTGCCCCCGAGCGTTTGCGTGCCCTCGTTGAATCGCAGTTGACAAAGATGCCTGATTTGCAGGGTTATTTGATTGGAGGCGAAACGATGGATCGAGTGAACCGCGTCGATGCTGCGCGTCGACAGACGCTTGATGTCGTACTGGCTTGTCATCTGTACCAACGGCTTCACGGCGAATTTCCAGAAGCGATGGAACAGCTTGTCCCCGCCTTTCTCGATTCCATACCATTCGATCCGAAGGACTCAACGGGAGCGGCAGTGCGTTATCGCCGTGAAACAAATGGCGAGGCGATCAGCTGGAGTGTTGGCTGGGACGCCGTTGACGACGGTGGTGACATCTCGACTCGCGAACCGAAAGACATCGGTTATCGAATTCGGCTGGATTAGCCATTGTTCGATGACCGTGTCGCGATGCTCATCTGCGTCTCGATTTTATTCAAGCGGGGGATGTTAATTGCGCGAGTCGCGAGACCGTCTGCAGGTCGACGAACGATCCCACCCAGCGGTTGATTGTCTCAGGGAGTTCTTGGTCGTCCGCGGGGACGAAAGGTCGATTCCAGCCGCAGTTGTTTGGCCGTCTCCTCCCTCCAGGTGGCTGAGCCGAACGGTTGCCCACGTTTCACACAATGGCCCAGCGATGCCAGCTCGACAGCGGTTTCCGGCTCGTTCACGAATTCCGCCCATCGTCGTGATCGCGGCAGTGGACAGGTTCCCAGCCAACGGCGGTCTCCGAGCGTAGCGTGTTCTCGGCGCCAGAGCTTGGACCACTGCCAGTCGTCCGCGCGGGGGTCAGGTTTGGCTCGCCACGCGTTCCGTCTCGGGTCACAGCACCAAATGCCAGTAGTTAGGCATCAGGCAATAGCGACAGATTCGGATCGGCAACTTCTCGAGCGTCTCGACAATGGCGTCTTCGAACGCTGCATCGTCCGCCGGCTTCTCAAACAGCCGCTGACCTCCCATGCTGCGATTCAAGAGATGAAACACCATTCCGCCCGGCGCGAATCGATTGGCTCTTGGCATGATGGACATCACCATGACCAATCGGACAATCGACCGTCAATATTGGACCTGACCCCTTGTCTTCGAACCAATGTGGTTGTGCGAGCTTTTTGCATCACGTCGTGCTGTCGATACTTGGGTGGAGCGGTCAAGTACACTCAAGCATCGAAGCGGCCGATCGCACCGTGCCTGGACGTCTCACCTCTGCAAAACCATCGCACAAGGCGTCACGTGCAGGTACAGTTGGCGCGGTGGGCCGTCATTACGGCCGGTACAACACGCGTCGGGGAAATCCCGGCTGGTCACGAATGGTGGAATGCAAGTGCCTGACGTCCGTTCCTTCACAAGACTGTTACTCGCCTTTTGCGGAATCGTTGCCACCTGTTTCAACGCCGTGGCAGCGGAAAAGGTCACTCCGTACCGAAGCGTGGCCGAACGTCGGCAGGGGGTGCAAATTATCTGTCATCGTGGTTCTTCGGAGTTTGCTCACGAGAATACGCTGGAAGCGTTTCGTGCGACGTTTGAGCTGGGTGCCGACGGCAACGAGATGGACATCCGTTGCACAAAAGACGGAGTGCTGGTTTGTTTTCACGATGACGTACTCGACTTTGCGCTGGAAGCGTACGGCGACGTGAGTGACTACACTTGGGATGAATTGCAGCGTTTTCGCTTCCGTGAGCCGCAACAATTCGGCCCGCAATGCAGGATCCCGACGCTGCTGGAAGTCTTTGAGTTGCACAAACGCTATGGTGGGCTGATGCACCTGGACGTCAAGCAGCGAAATCTGGACCAGCCCATTGTCGAACTGTTGGATCGTCTGAATCTCTGGGACAATGTCATCGTGTGCGAGACAGAAATCGAAGGCGCGATCCAGCGAGATTCCCGGCTGCATCCCCGCGTTTATCAAGAAAGCCTGTACTCCGACCACGGTGACATGTTTCCAGCTGCCATTGCCGCGGCACTGGCGAGACCGGGAACCGCGCTGCTGGTAGACGACCCGCGCGGGGCCGTCGTGGCGCTGGGACGCCAGTTAGGAACCGTCTCTCAGCAGCCGGTTGCACCGAAGGAGCCTGTCTCGCAAAACGAGACTGTGCCCGCGCCGCGCGAAGCCGATCTTCTGGCAATTTTGCGCGACGGCCAGGACTGGGACCAGATCGCCGTGAGCGAAGCCGATCAACGGGCCTCGGCAGAAAGAATCCAGGCCCGCGCCCGGGCGGCCGATCTCTGCCGCTCGATCCACGCATCGTCCTCTGCCACAGTCGCGGCCCTGGAAAATCGAGTCCTCCGGCGCAGCCTGCACAAGCAATTGGAGTATCATGGCTTGGACGGATCCGCGGCGATGCGAACGTTAATTTTGCTGCAGGCGCCGAATGCGGTCGAATTCGCCCGGTTCTCCCTTTGGCGCGACGATCCCGCTCTCGAACAGCTCATCGACCAGCAGTGGAAGAATCCCAGGGCTTGGGCTGACCTCCGCGTAAAAATGGTCATTTTCCCGGCGCTAAAACATTGTCGCGGCGTGGCAGCCGAGACTCTTTGTCGCGACTACCTCGCGCTCGATGAAGAAACAGCCAAGCAGCTAGGTCCGTTGCAGCACCAGGAAGCGGCCCGCACGCTCTTAGCCATCAGTCCCCAAACGGAGACCGCCTTGGAACTGATGCGGCATCCGCTGCAGGCCGTCCGGGGGCGCGCAATCCTGGACTGTCTGGCGAACGTTCACGAGGCTTGGGCAATGACCGCACTCGAGGAGGGAGCAAAGCACGCACTGGCCTATCGTGTGCCCGACTGAATGTGACGATGCCACGGACAAGCTCCCGTGAATTCTTACGTCTCATTAACCGCAGGACATCCGCAGTGTGCTCTCGTTACCGAAAGACGTCTCGGATGCGTCAACGATTGTCGAGATCGGTCGCAGTTCCGACACGCTCTTCCACGCAACGCCAGTCATCCGTGAAATAAGAGTGCCGTGTTGCTGATAGCGAGCCACCGGTCTAGTTCAGAATCGCTACTCGGTCACTGCGACCGTCGTACTGATTCTGCTGAATCAGGTTGCCGCTGGTGGCATCGACAAGCGGTACCCGCTGAATCCAGGCGTCGTAGGTCACCGTGTCGCCCGAGGTCGGACTGGCGGGCCCCGGAATCGTCGTCATATTCCTCGCCAGATCGTACGCCACACCGGTTTCAAATGCAGAGCGTCTCTGCACTAACAGGTCATCGAGTTCCGCAACAACCCCGAAGATCACAAGCCAGACGAACTAAACTGTTACTGGCATCCTGTAATAAGTACAGACAAAATCCCTTCGAGGCAGGCTTGAGACGAGTGAAATGGTCGACCACCATGCGGATGATCCTCAGGTTCCGGGAACATCTGCGGGATGCGATTCCGTTGTGCGTCGGAGAGATACGTGTATCCAGTGAGTTCGATCTTCCGTGTGCGTGCCATGAGCGAAACTCCTTTCGCTCGATCTGGTACGCAGTTTCCTTGCCACTGTTCGTTATGAAATGTGCTCTAGTTACGAGACCACGATGTTGCCTGAAATGGCCGCGGTGAGCGTTCCATCCGTGGCTTTCAGCTGATACGTGCCGGCCTTGCTGAGCTTGAGATTTGTGAAGGTTGCAATTCCTTTGACCGCGGCAATCGTGGTCGTACTGCCCGCAGCGAAGCTGCCACCCACAGGAGTTGAAGAATTCACGGCCAGTGTGACCGATGAGGTGTTCCCCGTCACCGTGTTACCAAACGCATCTTCAATTGTGACGGTCAACGTGGAGAGAAGCACATTATGCGTTCCCGTTGAGGGCACCTTTGTGAAGACCAGCTTGCTGGCAGCAGCGGGAGCGATCGTGATATTTCCAGACACGGCAGACACCAACGAGCCCTGTGCGGCACTCAGCACATAGACACCCGCAGTGTCCAGGATCAAGTTGCTGAAGATCACAACACCATTCACGGCCGTCGTAAGCAGTGTACTGCCTGTTGCGAAGCTGCCAGGACCGCTTTTCACGCTTAATGCCATCTTGGAAGCGTTGGAGGTCACGACATTGCCGTACTTGTCTTCAATCGTGGCCACCACAGAGGTCAGTTTCGTTCCCGCCGTACCCGTTGTCGGGACCGTCTTCAACACAACTTGACTGGCCGCCGCGGCGCTCATCGCGAGTGTCCTGGCGGCCGGGCTCGTCAACGTGCCGTCGCTGACGGTCACCGAATAACTTCCCGACGTGTCGATCACTAGATTGCTGGCGCTGAACGTGGCAATCCCTTTCACGGCGGCAGCAGTGAACTTGGTGGCCCCGAAGGCAAGAGTGACTGTCGAGCTGTTCGTTGTGACGACGTTACCAAAGGAATCTTCCACTTGCACCGTGACAATACCAACTCCCACACCCGCTGTTCCCGTCGTGGGAGGAGCTTGCAGATAGACCAGTTTGCTCGCAGTTGCCGGGCTGACGGTCACATTGAATGACTTCGCAGGTAATGTCCCGCTAGTCACATTCACCGTGTCAGTACCGGCGGCATCGAAGATCAGGCCGCTGAATGTTGCGATGCCACCAACCGTATTGGCGGTCGCCGTTTTAAGGCCATTCGAAAACGTTCCGCTCGCCAGGGTGAGGGTTACGGCTGTCGTGGTGGTCTCCAGATTTCCGTAGTGATCCTCAACCGCCACCTTGACGGCTGTCGTGGGAACTCCCGCAGTCGCCGTCGCCGGAGATTGTTGAACGGTCATGGTGGCGGCTACGGCGGAACTGATCACCACATTCGCCGAGGTGGCCGTCGTCAACGCGGTATTCGAATCCGCGGCACTGAACGTGTAGGTTCCTGACGTATCGAGCGTCAAGTTGCTGAACGTCGCAGCTCCAGCCACGGCAGTCGCCATCAGCGTGCTGCCCGTCGCGAAGCTGCCGGGACCCGTTATCACGCTCAACGTCACCGTTGACGTGTTCGACGTCACCACGTTGCCGTACTTGTCTTCAATCGAGACCTTGAACGCCGTGGCAATCACAGTACCTGCCGTGCCTGTCGTGGCACTCTGCGTCCAGACAACTTGGCTGGCCGCTCCGGGAGTGATCTTAAAGGTGACAGGGACACTGGAGGCATTGGTGTAATTGGGATCGCTGCTGACAAAGCTGGCGACGACGGTGTAGGTCCCGACATTTGTCGGCGCGGTCGTCGTTCCGGTACCACTGGCAGTACTGCCGGTGTAATACGTGAGGGTCGTCGTGCCGCTCACTGTCACTCCGCCGGTTCCTTTGACCGATGCGGTCGCGGCCTGGGGATTACCGGTATCAGGGCCACCCACGTCGATCACTGTGACGGTTGGTGTCGTTGGAGCGACGAACCCGGTCGTGTCCGAGCCGCGATACACGTGGCCGGTGCCGTCATTCGGGAACGCGGCATAAAACTTGCCGTGGGCATTGTCTGGAATGACGAACGAAAAGCTGTTGGTGGATTGTCCAAACACGCTGTTCCCGCTGTTCAGTTGGCCCACGGCGCCGGTAACGCCACTCACAAACGTCACCGCACCAACGTTGTTCCAAAAGGGACTGCCGACGACGTAGTTCCCGTTGCTTAGCACCGCGCCGTTGCCATTGCCCACCGCGTCTCCCGGGTTGCTTCCGACGAGGCTATTGCTTCCGGAGACGATTCCGCTCACGCCGGTGACTCCATTTCCGAACGTCACCGCGCCCTTATCGCTGGACCAATCGAAGCTGTCCACGGCGTAATTACCATTGCTTAGCCCATAGACGCCGCCAAAGCCCACCGCGTCTCCCGGGTTGCTTCCGACGAGGCTATTGCTTCCGGAGACGATTCCGTTCACACCGGTAACGCCATTTCCGAACGTCACCGCGCCGTCACCACCGGACCACTCGTTGCTGTCCACGACGTAATTGCCATTGCTCAGTACCTCGACACCGTCCGAACCCACTTGATCACCCGACTTGCTGCCAACCAGGCTGTTACTTGCGCTGATGACTCCCGTCACACCGAAGGCACCTTTGGCGAACGTCACCGCACCTTGAGATCCGTTCCAACTGGGACTGTCTACGACGTAATCACCGTTGCTGAGCGCCGTGACGCCGCCAAACCCTCCAAACAGACCTGAACCCACAGAATCTCCCGCTTTGCTGCCCACGAGACTATTGTTCGCGCTGATGACTCCTGACAGACTGCTGGTCCCAGCCGCGAGCGTTACCGCGCCCCGTCCTCCGTTCCATTGTTGACTGTCCACGACGTAACTACTGTTACTCAGTGCCGTGACGCCTCCAGCCCCGACTTCGTCTCCCGCGTTGCTGCCCACGAGACTATTGCTGGCGCTGATGACTCCGCCCACAGCGACGGTGCCACTCCTGAAAGTCACCGCGCCCACGCTGATCCAATAGGGAGAGTCAAAGGTGTTCCAAGAGGGACTGTCCACAACGTAGTTACCGTCGCTCAATTCCGTGATTCCGCCAGAGCCCACGTCGTCTCCCGCATGGTTGCCGATAAGGCTATTGTTTGTGCTAATTACTCCGATCACACCATCGATGCCACTCCCAAGCGTCACCGCGCCAAGACCTCCGTTCCATATTTGACTGTCCACGACGTAACTACCGTTACTCAGCGCCGTGACACCGTCAGAACCCACCTCGTCTCCTGTGTTGCTCCCGACAAGGCTATTGCTGGCGCTGATGACTCCGCCGCCCCCCCCGAAGGTCACCGCGCCACGAGACCCGTTCCAATTAGGACTGTCCACGACGTAACCACCGTTACTCAGCACGGTGATGCCGCCAGAACCCACCTCGTCCCCCGCGTTGCTCCCGACGAGGCTATTAATCGTGCTGACGGTTCCTCTCACACCGCTGTTTCCATCCCCCAACGTCGTCGCACCAAGACCTCCATTCCAACTGGGGCTGTCGACGACGTAATTACCGTTGCTGAGCGCTGTGACGCCACCAGAGCTCCCCGTGATGGCGCCAGAGCCTAATTTGTCCCCCGAGTGGCTTCCGACGAGGCTATTGTTGGCGCTGATGACTCCGATCACTCCAGTGGTTCCGTTGCCGAACGTCACCGCGCCGAGACCGTTGTCCCAATTGGGATTGTTCACGACATAATTACCGTTGTTTAACGCCGTGATACCGCTGAGGCCGATGCCAGCTTCGTTCGCGATGGTGCCGACGAGGCTGTTGCTGGCGCTCATCGTTCCGGAAACCCCGTTGGTCCCATTACCCCACGTCACGGCCCCGGTGCTATTGTTCCAGTCGGGAGCGTCGATCACAAAGTTGCCATTGGTCAGAGCCGTGACAGTCGCACCGTCGAGGTCACCCGCGTGCGATCCGGTGAGCGTGCTAATCAGCGC
Source organism: uncultured Schlesneria sp. (assembly GCA_903871875.1). GTDB lineage: Bacteria > Planctomycetota > Planctomycetia > Planctomycetales > Planctomycetaceae > Schlesneria. The sequence goes on along the minus strand of CAIQIR010000040.1, from coordinate 4,277 downwards.
CCTGGTTTGACCATTGAACAGGTACACGGCCCCCGCCCCGGTGTTGGCGGCGGCACTGCCGCCCCCCGCGTCGTCATTGGGGGCGGTGATCACCACGTTCCCGTTCGTCAACACAGTGACAGCCGAACCGAAACCGTCGCCCTCCACTGGGTGCGGGTTCGCGAATTCGGCCGGAGCAGCGCTAAGCAGCGTGCGGGGTTCCAATATCTGCACAGTCGCGGGGAAGGAACAGCGACGGCGCGGGGCAGACAACGATCGTCGCGATTCGAGGATTTGAATCATCGAGGCGACGTTCGCGTTCGTCAAACTTCGACGGCGAACAACGCTTTGACGTTTCACAAGTTGTGAGAAAAGATCCGTGAGCCAAGAAGTCAGTCGCATGAGGTGTACCTTACCAGGTTCACGAGGGACAACGCAGTAATCGACGGCACAGTCAACGTGACAAACCGTTGTTAGCTTCCGTTTAACTATCTCAATTGTGAAACTTTGTTCGCCCGAAAGAGTATCATTGGAAAAACATAAACTCCAGCATACGGCGACATCGACTTCAAGCCTTCATCCCTCGTCAGTATTACTCTTCGAATGACCTCTTCAGCGGCGATGGACGGGGCACCTTCAAGACATGGTCCACCCGACTAGTACTTCCATCAAAAAACCTGAGAAAACTCCAAAGACTTATTGATTTGATTTCTGATTGAATAACGCTACGTTGAGCGGAATCGCTTCTTCTGCCGAGACTGATCAGTATGACGTATCGGACTGTCGAACTTTCCAGCGATGAGAAGTAGTTCGACTTTGCTGCTCCTGATAACGCTTCTGAGATGGAGCGAACCGCGGAAGACAAAGAGCGGCAGATCTGGCTTTCACTATTTCCTTATTCCATCATGCTCGAATTAGCATTTCCCGATTTCGATTTTGCAAATCGATGGTGTTGGGAGAACTTTAGGCCAGCACACGGTGAGTGCAATCAATCGCATTCAGAATATCCTGCGTGTCATTTAACCTCTCCGCATTGCCGCCTTGGGAGCTGGATGGTTCATTGGTTCGTCAAAACGGAATATGTTTGTGGCATCAGTGAATGCCGCAGACAAAACGCGCGGACGCTCAATCCGCTCGCTGGAAATCTCGCCATTCGCTCCCGCCACCGCCGCTCCAGCGATGCATCTCGCTCAACTCCCGCCATGCCGTGCTCCTTGATGGAAATCCACCAAGATTAACAACCACCGCAAGAAGATATTTCACCGAATGGACACTCTGTCTCCACGGGGAACGATTTGAATCGCCCTCGGTAGACGTGACCCTGTCCCATCCGCCGACGATCAAAATGCCAACGAGGTTCATGCATCATCGCCAGACGCTGCATGAACCTCGTTAATTGACGGTCAAAGGCGAGGTTAGTTCCAGTAAAGGCTTCCGTTCACGTACAAGATTCCGTTCGGGAGCACCTGATACGTGTTGACGTTGCCGTTGCCGTCGGCCAGCGTGAGTGAGGTGCTCTCGCAGTAGTAAAGGTTCTTGTTGCTTTTCAACACGAACAACCGATTGTCCGGCGCCATTTGGATTGACGTCACATTGGTGGCGATTGATATCCAACTATTGTTCTCAGCGATGTTCAGGGTGCCATTGGTCTGCAGTGCGTAAATCTCTCCGTTTGCAGCGACCTGGAATGAACTGACGTTGGCCAACGACAAGGCCACATTGCCGCTGGGCGGTTCAACGTACAGATTGCTGGCGATGATGAAGTAGAGCGTCCCATTCGGTGTGAAACTGAAGGAGCTGACATTCGCGGTCGAAAGTGACCAGACTGTCCCCGTCCAATAATACAAATTGCCTGATTGAAGACTATAGGCAATTCCGTTAGGAGCAATTTGGTAGGCGGTGACGCCTGAAGACACGGTCCCATTTGTGGCCGTGCTGTACAGCATCCCGGTTGTCAGCAATGCGAACTCTGTACCGCTCGGAGTAAACGCGAACGATACGACATTGTAGATCGTCACCGACCACGTGTTGGTTGACGGGTCCCAAACATTCTGATTACCGCTGATCACGGCAAAAACATTGCCACTTGGGTCAATTTGGAACGAACTGACACCGGATATCGTGTTATTGAACGTCGTGTTATAAAGGACTCCACCGGCAAGCAATGCAAACAAATCTCCATTCGGGGTAAATCCGAATGAGCGGACGTTTGCAATCGCGGTTGTCCATGACGAGCCATTCCAGAAGTTCAGGTTTCCGCCGTACTGAAGCTGATAAAGAGTGCCGCTGGGTGAAAACTGGAACGAACTCGGAGAAGAAGCGATTCCGTCGGCGATCACCACCAACGAGAATGCGTGACTGCCCAAAGCGCTCGGCATTTGGACATTCACGGTCTCTGACGTCGTGCCGGTGGCAATGCCCGTGGAACTCCAATTCGAAGTTGCCGCATAGTAAACGTGGCCATTTGTGGTATCGGTCACTCGGACAATTGGGTAGTTGGTCGCATTCTGGTTGTCATCGCCGAAACTCGACCCTTCATTCAAACCGTTAAGTTGAGTTCCGGTGATCGTATAACTTGATCCGCCGTTACTGGCAACGTTCGTGATTTGAGGCCGCCAACTCGCCGCTGGCGCACCATCCGGCGTATAGAGTAACGTGGAATTATTGAGGTAATCGACCATCACTTGTCCGGTCGGCAAGACAAGCATTGTCGTTAAAACGCTGTGCTGGGCTGGAAAATTTGACGGAGTCACATTGAGAAATGCATTTGATGTCGGATTGAATTCGTAAAAATAGGTCGTCGGTGGGTAAGTATAACCCGTTCCGTTAGGGACGATTTCGGGAGACATCGTCATCAACACATTTCCGTTCGGCAGAACCGCAGCCGCCGCATCGCCCATTGTCAATTGGACGCCATTGAGCACAGGCATTGTTGGCCCGGCCGACCAGACCTTCGTCGATGAGTTGTATTCAGCTGTCTGTCCGTTTGCGCCCGTGAGAAGAGCGTTCCCATTGGGTAACACGACGGCGGCGCCGATTTCGTATGCTGCAGTTGACGCACTCAACACGGGAAGTACACCAGTTACACCAGATACACCAGGGCTGGCGTCAGACCAGGTGCCTAGCGTGCCCGTCGTTGGATTATAGATTGTTGGATCATAGATTTCCGCTTTTCCTGTTTGGGCAGTGATACTCGCACTGACATCGTAACAGAGGATATCGTTGTTTGGCAGTTTCACCCAAGTCTCTTCGAAACTTGGGTCATTACTGCGAACCTTAGTTGCACCCGTTGTCCATGTGTTAGTGTTTGGGTTATAAATCTCCGTGCCACTAGTCTGATTATCTCCCACGAGTACATTTCCATTCGGCAGCAGAACCGCGGGGGAATCACCAACATACTGATTCGGCAACGATCCCACCGGATCACTGGCCTTACTGGTCCATGTTCCAGTGGAAGGATCGTACATTTCCGCGGAACTACTCATCTCTTTGACACCATTTTGGGTGATGGCGCCATCACTGGCGTACTCGCCACCGACGACAAAGACCTTCCCGCTTGGCAATACGGTTGACCCGAACCACAGGCGGGAGACATTCATTGGCGCGATGGCTGTCCAAGTCCCGTCATTATAGGCACCGTTCGCATCGGGCGTGACCTGGTACCAGGCAGTCGATGCCGATTGAACTCCGTTGCCTGAGGTCGTATGAACGATCAGGTTTCCATTGGGCAAAAGCATCGACAATTCCGCCGCGTTTGAGTTGGGCACAGCAGTCGTAAACGTACTCCACGTCCCGGTCAGAAGCATTCTCACTTCCAACGGTTCCGTGTTTCGGAGTGTCCATTCCCGCCCTCGCCGTCGCCCATTGTTCCGCCTCAGCCGGCGACGGCTTTTACCTAATGCAATTTGTACCAAAGTCGTCTTGAGTCGCTTCAGCCAACTTGTACGCATCGTAAGTGATCCTTGACTAGAAAAAACTAAACTAGCAACCACTCGACACTCGCTTGTCGAGTGGTACAACCGCACGTCGCTGCCTCAACAAAGTGAACTGGTACCTCGGTAAGTGTTCACGCCCCAAGGGGCCAGGCGCAATTGTTTTCCGATGGCTTGGCGTTTGTGGCGTGAATCGCACCGATTGTCACTGTTGAGTTGTCTCGGAAAAAAGAGGCAATCCCCGGGGCGTGTACGCTTGTTCGGAGTCGTTGCACTGGCTGGCAATATCAGGGAAGCCACACGGGGCTCCTAAGACTGGAATACCAAAACAAGCAGTTGCAAGTACGATAGTGTGGCTGAAGTCAA
>CAIQIR010000039.1 GCA_903871875.1 uncultured Schlesneria sp. | reverse complement strand
TTGCCTTCCCCCTGGTGGCAAATCTTGCGAGCATATTTCGAACAATACCTGCCAGCCAACTGGCAGGACGAGACTCTTGATTTCGTCGGCGGATTAATCGGGATCTACTTCGCCTGGGCCGCTCACAAACCCAAGACCCAGGGCGAGATCGTGCAACGACTGTAAAGGGGAGGCAAAACAGACCCGTGGAAAGGAAAGCGTGATGTTTCCCGCCGCGGAGCTCTCAGCAAAGTGCCGAGACAGAAAGGCGCCGCCCAGAACGTGCGGGCTGGTGATGAAAAATGTTCCCGGGAAGGGTCGAACTTCCAACCTTCGGCTTCGGAGGCCACCATCCGGGAGTAACGGAACCGCGTGAAAAGTGCCTGTTTTACTGGGATTTCCGTCAAATTCAACTACGCTCTCGGCGTTTCTACGCACTCCAGATTTTCCGAGGTTTTCCAATCTTTTACAAGTCTTCTGTGACAGAATCTGTGACAGAGTGGCCCGCGCTACACGACTGCTCCCTGATTGTCTTGCCTGCCTTTGGGCGGAAGCGGTTATTTGTCGTTTAGCTGCATCGTCGCTCGGATCGCGTTCGAATCGAAAACTTCGAGAGTCCCCCAGTGGTTGCCGCACCACTTCAACAATTCACCTTGCTCCACAGAATGTTGGTTCAGAATCCTGGCAGCCTGTGGTCGGGGATCTTCTCCTTCGAAAATAACGTCCTCGGTTACTGACTTTCCATCCGACACGAATCTAACTTTGTATTTACCCGGCACTGAATATCACTCCTGTGGAAGAGTACGGTAAGACGCGAAGTCGAATATGGATGCTGCCGTATTGGTCGGGACATTTATCACGCCAGATCTGCGCAGTTGGTTACATGAGACGTGATATCCATCCTTAGTGGCCTCCTGCCGCCTAACGACTGCGTTTACTTGCCGAGCCGGATGCCAGCATTGTGATGTGTCGAAAAAAAAACGTAATGTCCGCATCGTTGCTGACACCCGAGGCACTGGGTCGGTTCGCACTTTTCTAGTCGGCTAACAGGACTTGAACCTGCGGCCTCTGCGTCCCGAACGTCTCTGGCATGACATTTCTCGCTGTAAAAACAGTGTTTCACATTTCCATAGTTTCCAAAATTTCCACGGTTTTGCAAGGATTCTGGACACTGCGAGTTTCATTGCAGGAACATCGCATCAGTGTGTCTGCCCGATGCAATTTCCTCCGCGTTCTATCCGGTCGTCACGCTTTGCGACGCTTCTGGCGAACCAGCGCATTTTTTCCCCCACAAACAACGTGTTCATGGATTTCATGTAGCCGGATTTGATCCTCATCGGGGGACCACCAACACCAGACCGTAGCAAACGCGAGAAATGTGTCCTCATCTTTCGGATCAAATATCCGCAGGCCACCGCCCGGCTCGTCGGCCCAATTTGGTTCATGAATGACAGGGAGAATATCAGGATAGCAACTTGTGCCAATACAATTTGTGCGAACTACGATACCGACGACTGGAATTTGTTTGCTCCGGATTGAAGTTTCATCGCTGGCATCTTCGAGCACGGCGCGTATCAAGAACCCACGCATTGGTGGCTGAGAAATCGCCGAATAGCATATTGCGTCGTTCATCTTAAGAATTTCAGTGAGCGGACGAGAACAACGGTATCATTGGAAATGGCTGAAAATAAGGCTTTTTCAATCGCTCACGCTCTCTAGATTTTAGCAAGAACTGACACAGTTTCCATGAATTCCGTGCCACGAAAAGGTTAATCTTCCTCGCCTAGCCCTCCCCGGAATGCACTGAATGCAGCAACTCATGAGCAATTTGTCGGATCGCAGGGAAGGTAGGGATATTGTCATACCCCCGAAGCAAGCCAGATTTTATCCCCACAAGGGTTGAGCCACCTGACCAAGATTGTCGGAATTGGTCGTAACGCGTTTCGACTTCGCTATCGACGTGCGCGCCGCCATCCTTGTTCGCGACTGCGAGCACCAAATCTCCTCGTGTGAGGTTATGATTATGATTGCGGAATATTTGCTCTTCCCACCAATCTTGAAATGGCAGCAAGCGAGAATGTCTCGGTGAAGGAAAATATCTTTCATCGCTTAAAGGCCAATATTTTGCCTCCCCACCGACTCCGTCGATGACGCCTACGTTGATTCGTCGAACCAAGCCCAAATGAAAGGGCTCATCTGGCGTTTGAGAATTCGTGCTCAAAAAATGCCCTGTCTTCTTGCCAAGATAAGTGAGCAGCGAGGTGCTGAACTTCGTGTCGTGAACAAGCACTCGTATCGCTGTGGCAATTGAAAGAGCCAGAATCTCCTTGCCTTCGTCGTAGCAATTGCAAAGAGTCTTCAGGAGCTTGATTTGATCTTCAAACTTCGTTGACAGTGGATTGTTTGTCTTATTCATGGAATGTCCTCGGTCGCTTTGGCACCAATCCCACCTTCACCGACCGTCCATGCTTGCGCAGGCTGTTTGACGCCACTTGCTTCCCCTGTTTATGGGTTACGGAGCCGTGTTCCGACGAAAAGTTCTCCACAGGTTACTCGTTTTTCGGCTGAGTGTTAAATACTTGTGTTAAATAGAGTGTTACGCTGTGGATAGCCGCTCTCAACCATTTGAATTTCTTTCCTGATTGGAATGGGTCGGTGTGTAAACCATCGAAACTTGGTGTGTGAAATATCGAAAATCGGTGTGTAAACCATCGAAACCAGGGTGGGAGTGTGTGAAATATCGAAAGTGATTGACACGGTGTGTGAAATATCGAAGTATCGGTTTCGATGACCGAAGCCACGAAAGAACGCATTCCCCTGCTCCCGGAACGGTATCCGACGCCGGATTTCTTCGTCTGCGACTTCCTTGATGCCGCCCCCAAAGGTGACATGGCCTCAATGGAGCATCCGATTTTTTCTCTTTCCACCAAGCCAGACCATCGCATCCGGCGCTACGATCACGGCGCAACGTACATTGAGATCAAACCGTCCGCCGATGGCCTGGCGACGGTGCATGACCGTGACATCCTGATTTACTGCATCAGCCAACTGATGGCTTCGATCAATGCGGGAGAGGCCGTCTCGTCGGTGCTGCATTTCAAAGCCCACGACCTGCTCAAGGCGACCAATCGCATGACGAATGGGCAAGGGTACGAGGCGTTAAAAGCGGCTCTTGAACGCCTATCCGGCACGAGAATCAGCACGAATATCATCACCGGCGGTCAGGAGACGTTCGAGACATTCGGCATCATTGAGCGCGCGAAAATCGTTCGCGAAACGCGCGAAGGCCGCATGCAGGAAGTTGAGGTGAAACTTTCGGATTGGGTATTTAACGCAATCCAGCAACACGAAGTATTGACGCTGCACCGCGACTATTTTCGCCTACGCAAACCGCTGGAACGGCGGATGTATGAGCTGGCGCGGAAGCACTGCGGCAAAAAAGAAGAATGGAAAATTTCCTTATCGCTGTTGCAAAAGAAATGCGGGTCGGCCTCGACGGAAAAAGAATTCCGGCGGCTAGTAACGAAGATCGTCGAGGAAGATGCACGCTTTCAGCATATGCCCGACTATTCGGTCACGCTGGATGAAAGCGACATGATGACATTCCGCAGTCGTGGCACGGTTCCCTCGTCCCAGGGCTTAGCTCCAGCGGAAGTCCGGGCGCTGAATCCGGAAACATACAACGATGCCAGGGTCGTCGCGCCGGGATGGGATGTGTACGGTCTGGAGCGCGAATGGCGGAGCTGGATCACCGAAGCTCCGTATGATCCCAATGCGGCGTTTATCGGCTTCTGTAAGAAATGGTATGAGCGTCGCGGCCGTCCCTAAAAAACGTCCCAATGACGCTGCGCTAACCCCGTCCGCCTTCGCCTTCACATCACCCTCACCCAAGCTGGGGTGATGTGAAGGTGAAAGGTGAGATGGGGTGGCCCCCGTCTGCCGAGCCTGAACGGAACTCTTGTATTCTCTGGCTTCTCGGCAGGGCTAAGAATCGATCAAGGCAGGTAGCCGTTGGACTTGAGCCAAGGTTCGAGAGCTTCTTCTAAAATGTCGATCTGGGTATTGGGCTCAATCCCATGCAACTGGCGCTCAAGCGACGCCCGTTTTATCGCCTTCGCAAAATCTTCGCGGATGCGCGTACTGATCGGGACACGATTAACGGATTTTGGCTGCGATTGCGGCGGCGGGGCTTTGTCGCCATAGACGAATTCGCGTTCTTTGGCTTTATCGACAGCGGGCGTGGGAGATTTCATGGCATCAACAAGTGAACGGCGGTCGGACATTGGTGGTTTCTCCTTCATGCCTTGGCCGGTTTGTGTTTTCGAGCTGGCGATAGCGGGTCCGGCAGGATTTCCTGGAAGAGTTGCCGCATTTCCGCGGCGGCATCGTTGGAGGAGGAAAAGGGGTCAGGTCCAATATTGACGGTTGATGGTCCGGTTGGTTATGGTGATGTGCATCATGCCAAGAGTCAATCGAATCGCGCCGGGTGGAATGGTGTTTCATGTCTTGAATCGCGGCGTGGGACGTCAGCGGCTGTTTGAGAAGCCGGCGGACTATGCGGCGTTCGAAGACGTCATGACCGAGACGCTCGAGAAAGTGCCGATCCGAATCTGCAGCTATTGCCTGATGCCTAACCATTGGCATTTGGTGCTGTGGCCCGAGGAGGACGGCCAATTGGCCCGGTTCATGCAGCGCCTGACCGTGACGCACGTCACTCGCTGGCAGTCTCATCGTCGCCGGATGGGACAAGGTCACGTCTACCAGGGGCGATTCAAGTCGTTTCCCGTGGAGACGGACGAGTACTTCTATCAACTGGTCCGTTACGTCGAACGGAACGCCTTGCGAGCCAAGTTTGTCGCCCGCGCGGAAGACTGGCAGTGGTCCAGCCTCTGGCGCCGAGAACACGCGCCCCTCGAAGACCGCCGTTGGCTGGGCGCCTGGCCGCTGCCGCGGTCACGACGTTGGGCGGAATTCGTGAACGAGCCGGAAACCGCCGCCGAGCTGGCCTCGCTGAGACGCTGCGTGAAGCGTGGCCAACCGTTCGGCTCACCCGCCTGGATGGAGGAAACGGCCAAACAACTGCACCTGGAATCGACCATTCGTCCCCGCGGACGACCCAGAAACTCCTGAGACAACCAACTGCTGAGCGGATCGGTGGTGTCAACCTGCAGCTCGCCGCACCGCGATCACAGGGTGGCCCAGTGTTGCTTTTGCAACCTGGGGGCCGCAGGCCAAGGAGGCCGGAATCGAGATCGCCCGTGGTGGGGCTCCTGGCACTCAGTTTTCAGAAAGCGATGGAGCAGATCAATTGCGATGTTGGATGCGACAGGCTCAACATCATCCGATTGAGTCTCGGCGTTCGGCCGTGCGCTGGACAGCGATTCGGATTCGGTACAATCCTAGATCTGTGTTGGTCCTGACTTCTTCGCTCCCGGCTTGCTGAGTAGGGCTTCAATTATTTTCTGGCAACTCCGACTTTGCGTCGGTGCCGTAGTTCTGAAGTGCGAGATCCTCATCATGTGTCGTGTTCGGTTTGCCACCCATGAGCCGAAAAAGAAGCAAATGCAGATGGTTCCGACGTAAGGTAATGGTTTTGCTTGGCGACGAAGTAAAGTCCGACAATCTGCGAGAAGTTAAGGTCATGAACTTTCCGTTTTGGAAGGCTCAGCCTCAAGTTTGATTTGGCGAATCAAAGATCGTTTGCAGATGACAACGGTATCCGCGACGAGATCACCAAGACGCTGTCGGGAACGGTTCGATGCGATGCAGAAAATACCGGGTGCCCATGAGATGAGATTCAGGCTGTCAACGCACAATAAAAGCTCTCTTAGAAGACTGCGAGCGAAACCACACGGTTTCAGGGTCACGCGAAGGACTCGCAGCCCGCAAATCCATTTCCCTGGTGTCATGGCGAACCGCCCCTGAATGAAGGCCAGCGCTGTTGTCACAATCAAAATCCAAGTCAACGTGGCAATGCCAACCCGACCCATCGCTGTTTCAAAAGTTGTGATGGACGGGTGATCCAAAACTTTGAAGTGCGTTGCTTCAGCCGCAGTTTTCCAATCCAGCGGCATTAAGCTCATCAAGCCGTAAACGAATGCGACGGTCAAAAGAAGAAGAAAGAGTCCGTCGATGATTCTTGCACACCCGCGTGTCCAGACGGACGCCAGCGTCGCGGTTTGTAAACCGAATTCGTGTTGCGCCCGATCTCGTCGCATCACAAGCGTCGCAATCACGGCCAAAAACAATCCCGTTACCAAACCCCAAACCCAGCCGCTGATTGTGATCCGAAAAAAGATCGGAATGAGATTCCACTTTTTAATGGCTTCTGATAATTCGATCCGAGTATCTCGAAACCCATCTGGTTCAATTGCGAAAACTCGCGAATGCGCCAAGGGAGTCGAAGCCACTAAGTAGGAACGTTCGCCATCGTCGCGCAAACCGGCGTGGTAATTCAGGGACGCCATCGGTAATTCGATCGAAGAGAATTCAAACCACTTCCCTGCTTCGAATCGCAACGCGCGTGCCTTGGGATATGCAATCTGTGGCCGTTCAATCCGCACGATTGCTGGCTGTCGTCCAACGGCGACTGGGAACCATGCGCTGGGAAACTCAACGTTTTCGCAAACAAACGTCCAGCCATCGGGTAATTGACTGGAATTCACTGGTTGCAAGGCCGAGACCGAGGCGTCGACCGAGTGATGACCGGACATCGGCACGGCTTTTTTTGGCGTTACTGGTCTGAGCGGAATTCCAAAGTGATGGAACAGCCGACCTGAGATCTTCCAAAAAAGATGGGGAGAAGAATCGATGATTTGTATGTTAATGACTTCATGTGCTTCGAAATCGGTGCCTTCGTAATCAGCCATCAGGTCTTGTGCGAGCATCCGCCCTTCCGACACCGACCCCTCTTCGGTCATTTTTTGTTCTGAGATTTCGGCGAGCGGATTTGCGAGCATCCGTCGAACGACTCGATGCGGTCCTCGTATCGCATCGGGAAAAGCAATTTCGCCGATTGACTGCCAGTGACCGTCGATCCATTGAGAGACCTCTCGCTGATCGGAGTCTGATGTAAAGACCGACATCAGTTTGCCGTCCCAAACGAAAACTTGATGGGAAGACAACGTCGTCGATTCGTGTGGTGGAAGATCGACATTCGATTGTTTGGAATTTGTTTCGCGGGAACGATTTCCCTCGAGTTCAATCACATTGGCCCATGAATCGATCATCCACAGGTGATTTGCATCGCCGAGGATGTAAAACTCAGAGATGTCCTCTGACGAGTTCACGGTGAATTCGTAGGAGGGCGGAATTTGTCGTCGGTGATACAAGCCGTCTCCCGTTTCCGGGTCGGCCGAACGCACAAAGACCTTGGCGCGATGCGGTCGTTTTAACCACCGGACTTCGACCCATTGGAAACGATCCCGCACCATCGTGGCTCGATCGAGAACCGTTTGATACGAACCCCACTCGTCAAATAGGTCAACGTTGAATAAGTGGTGCCAATTTGCGCCGAGTGAGGAAGTCACACGGGTGACCTCTCCGACATATCCTAGCACCGGCAACAGTGCCAACAGTGTGGTGAAACCCAGAAGCGCCGTGCGCCACAATCCACGCCATGGCATTCGTAGTCCCTGCCTGCGTTAGAGAAGTACGATGGGTAAGAAGATCGACGAGGATTACTCGGCGCGACCGTTGTCGACGGATGAAAAGTCTACCGAATTGAGTCAGGTAGCATGTCAAGGATTTGCTCGCATCGCAACTGATGTGTTCCTAAAACAGTTCGTTCAAACCGCGTCCACATTCTCTTCGACCAGATACCGAAAAACAGTACGAATCGAGACACCCCTCGCCGGAAAACGATTCCAGTGAGCGTGTTGGGGCCGGAAAAAGGGGTCAGGTCCCGGCAAAGAGGTCAGGTCCACTATTGACGGTTTGGGCGTGCAATTTCGGCAGGGATTTACCAAATGCGCGGCGACGAGCGCATTCATTGATCGGCGTTAGGCGGCGTGCAGGCGGTTATCCTGAGTACAAACAGTCTCTCCCATGCCACTCATGGTCGATCCCTTGCATCAGCAATGCACAATCGAAATCAACGGAACCGAGCGGGAACAACTCCCGATTTTCGAAGAAGCTGGATTTCATGTTCGTGACGTCCAACGGACGCACACGCCAGTTGAAACTGCGAAGTTCCAGTCCGTCAAACTGACCCGGCCGGGTCGTCACCGAATAACCCAAAGAGCCACGTTCAAAGAAACGGGACGCCTCTGGCAGCGATCCGAAGACAGAATTTCCGGGAAGTTCATCGGCGACGTGTCCGTCCAATAACAAGTGCGTGCGCTGGTCGTCGCTCGTCAATTCAATCCGGAAGTGGTCGCCCTGCTCTTCAACCTGGAAGGCCGCATGACTGTGCATACCGGGAAATAGACGCCCGCCCAGCAAGGTGTTGATTCTGGAGGAAGTGTCTCTTCGAGGCACAAACACTCCTTCTTTCGTCTCCCCGTCATGGCCCCACTCGACGGCGATCCGGTGTGCGGCGTTTTCCGAGGAAAGTCCAATAAACGCTGGAAGGAACTTTGGCCGAAGTTGTTTCAATCGAATCAAGCAGACACCTGCCATACCTGATCCATTGACGAGCTTTGGCCGGAAAGGAGCGGGCAGTAAACGAGCGAGGACATCTGGCTGCACGCGATAGTTGACCAGAATTCTGCGGGCGATCAGTCCACGGATCACAGGAATTTGCATCATTGGCTCCTTAACGGACTAACCGCACGTCAGAGCTACGATTAACCTGGCGGCCTCCCGCTTTCGGACTGGCACATGCGCTTTCCGTCACGACGACCTTCTATCGCGGTTTTAGAGTTGTTCGCGTCAGGTAACCAGGGGACACCGCCAATAGTCCGCGCTGGACCGCTTCGCGAAATGCCTTTGGCATACGGGCCTCCTTGCCCTGGGGCGCGGTTTTGTTTGCACCGCTTCAATCGCAAGGATTGCCTTTTTTGTCGATATCATTTTCTGCCAATGGAATTACGGAAGTTCACGTGTCATTCGGGACATCGCGCTTTGTTCATGAACAACAACCACTCGACACTGTTCATGATCGTTATGTTGGTTATTGGAGGAAGTGTTTTTCAATGGCTCGCGTGCGTTTTCGTGATATGGATCTTTTTCGGTACCAACACTATCGGCGTCCCCACGGACCTTCAGGTCTTCTGCGTAATGGCGTCCAACCTGCCCGTAGGCCTCGTACTCTGTTCTGAGTGGTGGCGACAGCGACTTGGTCGCGCTCTCGTGTTGTCAGCCGCTCTGAACCTCATATTTGCGGCCTTTTGCTTTTTGCTCGTGCTGTCTGCGGGCTGCTAATTCAGCCATATTGGCATCCGTCCTGCCGGCGATATCATTGTTACAACTCGAAACGGAACGGCAGAACACTTGGTCCAACGGCGAGAATACTTTTACTGACAGTATGGAGACACGTATCTCTCAGAGGCACAATGGGATCGCATCTCGCAGATGTTCCCGAACCTGAGGATCACCCACGCAATTGTCTGATGGACCATTTATCTTTTCTCACGGCAGAGTTTTTGATCACACACTCACGTCCCCAAAACGAGCAACATGTTTCCCAATCGCGGTTAGATTGCGTTTCACCTTCATAACACCCCCTGAAAATGGGTTCGGCCTTAATACCTCCTGCGATTCAAACATGATGTTCCAAAGTTCGTCACCGTTCACCCACCGAAGCAAAGCGTCGAATAATGTCATTTCACTTCTCGTAAGCCCAGCTTCGTCTATAACAAATAGCCGCGTGCTTGGATCGCTGACATCCATACAAACGGTAATCCCGGATCCCCACTCCCATAGCGGGAGCATTCCCCGGATCTGTTGCACCTTTCCGCCTACTACAAACGTAGGCATCTCTCTGCATGCGTCGACAAACGCCCTCCCATGCGAATCGGGGTACCCGTTGGACATTCCGATAAATCCGTATCCCGGGCCAATCCCACCATTGGCAATCGTGGTCAGGCAACGCCGATACAGCATCGGTAATTCGCACTTTAGCTCCATTTCGGCAGCATCCACTGTCGAATCGACTGTTGGCGGCGGCAGCTGATCAAGCCGTTCACTCGTCATATCATTCGCTTTGCCAACGAGATTGATATGATTGCGCAGACTCGCCACCAGCATATCTATATCTTGAGGCGATGAAGGCACGGTATCCGGCTCTTACCTTGGATCGTGAAGGAGGCCACGCAGGCGGGCCGTTAAAGAATCTTCTTCAGGCCGGCCAACGATCGCTCAGTACATTCCATCGGGGTTTTGCCGTCGGGATAGACCTCTTGCTCAACAAAGATCCATTCCGTGCCGCCGACGGTGCGGCAGCCCGCGAGTGTGGCGACCCAGTCGACAGAGTCCTCACCGATGATGGCTTTCTTGCCTGTGTCACCGTTCAGCACGGTCGGCTTGAAATGTACGAGCTTGGTGCGGCCGGGAAACTTTTTCATCAATTCGGCGGGCTGTAGTCCGGCGCTGGCACTCCAGCCACAATCCTGTTCGAGCACGACGTCATCTGACGTGCGTGCGGCAAACAGATCATAATAGGTGCTGTCGCCGATCTTCGTGAATTCCTTGGTGTGATTGTGATAGCCACAAGCCATGCCCAACGGTTTAAGAACCTCGGCGGTCCGATTGAAGATCTCGGCCAACTTCAGGCTCTTTTCGGGATCGGTGAAGTCCCTGTCGCCTGGGACAACGAGGTACTTGCAGCCGATGATCTGGTGAAAATCGATGGTCTTTTGCAATTCCGTCGGTTGGAAGTTTCCCGTGCCGATGTGGGTGCTAATGCCTTTCAATCCAAGGTCATCCAGTTTCTGGCGGAGCTCCTTCGCCTTGCCGTTGTAGTTATGGTAACCGGCAAATTCGACGCCGGTGAATCCCATCTTCGCGATCTGCGCGAGGGCGGCGTCGAAATCTTTCCCGCAGTCGCCACGCACCGAGTAAAGCTGGACACCGATGGGGATGTCCTTGCCGGCGGCCCGCAGGAGCGAAGGGGTCAGGCCGATGGCAGCACCGGCGACGAGCGAGCCCTTGATGAAGTCGCGACGAGTGAGTTTTGTCATTTGAGAGATCCCGTTGAAGCGATTGAATTGCCATGAAGTATCAGCCGGGGCGGCTTTCCACGAATTGCCTGCCGAGGATTCGTCGCCCAAGCGATTCGCCGTCGTCGTCTGCCGCGCAGTGAATCAACAGGGTTCTGTGGACGTTCTGGACGGCAACGACTTGTCGATGACCAACTTCGGCGCGACATACCAGAGTCTATCATAACGTACTCTGAGGTACACTTGCGCTGACGCCAGCAACAATGTTGATCCCAGACTCGCTGAAACTTTTGGTTCACTTTCCGTCGAACGGCAGACGTCACCGGGCGACCGCCAAATGACTCTGATTTCAAAACCGCGTTGTCGGGCGCTCCGGTTCACGGCATGGTTACCGGACCTGTTCAGAATTGATTGTCGCGACCGCCATCGCTCATTCGCGACTGAGAAAACGATTTGTCATCGGACGAAATCCCAAGCGCCCATTTGAAACATCGGATGACGCCGAGTGATATTTGGTAGATCAATGCACAGACGTAAAGCACCGTGAGCAGACTGACCAGACCTCCGGCAATCACACTGAATTTCCAATTCGCCACGACGAACAACTTCAAATCGGTCGCCCCTTCTTCTTTCAGAAAGGACTCTGTCTTTTTGACGACCGACTTAATGCTGAACGGTGACACGGGAACTTCGGCGGTCTGTCCGTTTCCGCGAATCACGAGATAATCTTCGTCTTCGGATTTCGTTCTGACCGTTCGCCGATCTCGTTCCTCGCGCGTGACCGTTCCTTCGACAAATCGATCGCCGACACCGATCACCGGAGAAACGTAAATCGTTCGATACGGGACGACGAAAAAAAGGCAGATTTTGGCGGACGCCGAGACCTGTCCGTCCCGCCGTTCAAACTTGATCCAGGAAACAGGAGCAATTCCCGTCACCATCGCAGGAAAGCCCACGCAAAAAAAGATGACCAGGAGGTGCGACAACACAATACTTCCGAAACTTTTCTGGCCCGCTCGCTCTCGGTCGCGGACTGGCAATTGTTGGTGCTCGCCCTCATGATCCGTTGGAAGATCGCTCATTCGTGATGAATCTCAGACTTTCCGTTTCGGCGAAGTTTGGTCAACCCGTGGAAGCATATCCCAGTCAAAGCCACAGTGCCCCCGGCGGGTGATTGGCTGAGCGAGAAGCTCGATCGCGTCAGGGCCTTTTTTGATGAGACACTTTTACTCGCGGCATGGCAACTGATTTGCTGTCCCTTCGATTCCGAAGTTTACATCGAGTGGAAATGCCGATGGGTCGAAACGCTCGGTTCTGGCCAGACTTTAGATCGAAACAGGCACTTTTGCAAACCGCCGCACTGGATGTCAAACAATGCATTTTAACGGTCATACATAGCTCGTTTTTCAGTATTCCTCAGCCTGAGTTTTGGGGGTCGTTGGCAACAAGGACAGGTCCAATATTGACGGTTCAGTTGCCGGGTCCCCGTCTCACCCTCGAGCTTTCCGGGGCTGACGCAGCCCAGATTTGATCAGAGGCCTTTTCAGCGCCGATCGTTTCGCTGCTTGACTTCGTGCGCCGGGGAGATCAGGCTCAGCCTCGTCACAGCAGCGGCCTTCGCCCGTTTGCGTCCCTATTTGGACCAGTCCCCTTTTCTGCTTTATTTGGACCAGTCCCCTTTTCTGCTTCGTCGATTGCCTGCCCGAGGATTGTCTGAAATGATTCCGCGTTACCGCAACATCAGTCTCGCACTGGCGACTGTCGGATTGATCACACAAATTGTGGGGAATCTCATCGCCGCAGCCAACGGGGAGCAAGTTACGGGAATCGCAGCGATTATGTTGTTCCCATTTTTTTTGTTCGCTGGCACAATGTTTCTGCTTTTTGAGCCTAGTTATTTTTTTGCCAATATCGACATCCCCATTTTCATGATCGGCTCAGTCTTGCTGATCAGTGCGTTCGTGTACTACGCGAAAGCGAAAGGACGGAGCGGATGGTTCGGGCTTTTCGGGCTTGTTTTTCCACTGGGACTGCTGCTTTTTGCCGTCCTTAAGGACGAATCACCAGATGGAGCGAGGCGATGAAAACGGGGAAAGGACAAGGGGTCACGTCCAATATTGACGGTCGAAACCTGCATTCGCCACCTTCTGCTGGCGCACCCTGCCCCATTTTCCAACCTGAAAAGCGCCGCGGTCCTGAGGGAGGGATGTTCGCAGATGAAGCCTAGAAGAGTCCTTGAACTGGGAATCGCGGCGGTGGGTCTTTGCGTGGTGGCGCTGATTCTTAGCGTCGAACAACGTGGAACTGGTCGCTCCGACTGGGTGGTTCAGATTTCCCGGTTCCCAAAGTGCCAGGGACAGATTCTCTGTGATGTACACAGTAGCCTGGGCGACTATTTAAAGGAGCAGAACGTAACAGGTGACGTGGTCGAGTCGCACCTCGAACTGACAATGAAGTTACGGACCGAGTTCATATCAAGTATGATCCGACACGAAGAGCACCCGGACGTCGACAGTGTCGAGTTAAACCTCAAATGCCGTGACGTCGAAGAGAATGTCCGTGACCTGGGCCGTTATCGACTGAAAAAGATCGGGAAGACCGGCCGAACCGTCCGGTGCGACCTCGTTGAGATCCCGTGAATCCAGTTTCAGACACGTGTGACAAACGTCCAGGCACTGGTACGCCGAATTGGCTCCCCTCCGGACAACATGAAACTAGCGAACTTTCTTGCTGCAGATGGTCGCGGGACAGAATTGCAGAGGACTGAAGTGGAGCTCAAATGAAATGGTTTCTTAGCCTACGACGCAGCCCGGTGGCGATGATGGCCCTGTCCTCAGTTCTGGCGGTCTGTTGCCTTGTGGTGGCATTTTGTTGTCTTGCTGGAGGGAGTGACAAGTTCACGAATGCGTCGTCATCTTCGCGGGCGGCAAAGTCACGTGGAGTGTTCTTATGGCCTGTCGAACTTGAGCTGGTCGATTCAGGTGGGAGTTTCAAGGGCCTTCAGCCGCGGGAGGCTTGGGTCGAGACGGTGTACGAGAATTACGAATCTATCGCCATCAGAAAATACGCTGTTGGAAAAAGACTGTGCATGCGATTTGATGAACCCTCTGCAATACGGCACAGCCTCGGATTGAAGATCTTCCTGAACGAAACGAAGGTACGTGCATCAAGTGTGGGAAATGCAAGTGGTACGACGTTTGAGTTTTCCGATGAATACCACCAGTGGCATCTGTTGGATGGGAATGTTGTGTTTGTTGCGCCAAATGACGAGGGCCACTGCAAAATTCGATTCTCCGTCAAGAAAGTGGAACCGGTGACAAAGTAAACCGATCCTCCGCTAGGTGAGCCAGTGAGTCGACCCGCAGATGGCCGCACCGCTCAGGCACAACACGAGCTTCGTCCGTAAATGCACCTGCTCCGGTTTCAGCCAACAACCAAGCTCGCATTAATCAGATGAGCCAGAAATCGTGCTGCTTTATTGTTGCTTTCTTGCGGTTGCCGGTCAGGATTCGACAATATTCATTCAGTCATCGGAACCTTCCGCACGAACTTCGGCACCAATCAAACACAATTAAAACAATCCGCGGGAATTGTCTTGAGCCTTTGACACAAAAACCGAGAATGTACGATGTCGCCTGAACAACCCGCATCAAAAGCATGGTTTACGATTAGTTTTCGCTACAGTACGACGAAACGTTCAGAGACGATGGTGCGTGCGATTGAATCAGTTGCGAGTGGGTTTGGGTTCAGGCGAGTATCTCTCCACGCCGAGAGCCGTCAAATAATCACTTGTGAAATGTTAAGGCATGCACGCAAGTACCTCTCGTCATCCTTGGGACGCGATGAAAGACGGTTTCTGCGTGCGACTAGCACAAGCTTAAAACACAGACTCACCCGAAATGTGCATATTACAACGGTAGTAATGAAGAAGCCCACGTCTTCTGACACATTCACGATTGAATACTGTGGTCGCAATTGGTTTCCATATTTTGGGATTGATTTGTGGGTGCGAACGCGCCCATCACTTCCGGCAGGGTTCATAACGGTTCAAGTGGACTCCGTAACGCTCTCCAAAAGAATTCGGGCGACTCTGCGGCAGCACCTTCATCATGGCAAAGAGAACTCCGTGAACGAACCAAACAGAACGTCGGACGGTTAGGCACAGGGGCCAGGTCTGCTATTGACGGTTGATTGTCAGGCTGGTTATGGCGATGCCCATCATGCCAAGATCCTGCATCCGAGTTCACGCTGATGGCACCAGCGAAGGAAATGAAACCGCCAAACTGATTGAGAAGCAGTCCGAGAGCTGACCACAAATACTCTTCCCTCGTTGGAAATCACCCTGATTTCGTCAAAACTCGTCACTGACCTCCGCAGTTTATTTCCCAACAAACCACCCCCAGATTTCGTATGTAAGTATGGAAGGAGCAAGAAAGCCACTTAAGGATGAGTGGGGCGGACTCCCAATCGAGCATCGCCAACATTTCTCGAACCAGGAGGTATGGCCATGCGGAACAGGCAGCAGCGGAAAACGACCTCGTGACCGAGGGTGAATTTCGCAGATCCGTCGTGAAGGTTCGCCCAGCTTTGTGCTGAAGGTCTCACCTCACATCCTGCCAATGGGGAATCACGATTCACACGCTTACGAGGTCGAATGGGAGGTCGCCAAATGGCGGCCTTTTTTTGTTGCCCGATTCCACATTTTTTCACCCCTCACTTCCCAACGTTTTGCCAACAAACGACGGCCCGATTTCGTAAGAACAGTGGAGGAACGAGAAGGCCACCAAAAGACGAGTGGATCGGACCTCTAATCGGACACGCCTCGTGAGCGGGATTTGGAATGTCCGTCGTGAAGGCTCGCCCGGACTTTGTTCCGAAGGTCTCACCCACGTATTTCCCGCTCACGAGGTTGGAATCTTGCCACCAATCGGTGGCTTTTTTGTTGGTGTCATGCGAGCAGATCAGCTGAAAGCGTGATCATCCCAGTCTCACTGCCTCATCCCGGCATTATTGGGAGACCTCGACAGAAATGCGGCTATTTCGTCGTGTAAAGAGTCTTGTTCTCGGTGAAGCTATGAACGACTGTTAATTCTGGTCCTGTCGAAATCAGCAAATCACCTTGAGTCGTCGAGTAGACATTCGCAACGAACGAACCCGCGTCAGGAATGAGGGCATTCGTCCCACCACTTTGCCAGCAGTGCCAGAAGACAGTTTTGAGCAGGTGTTTGCTCATCGTGTGAGCAGCAAGGTCTGATGTGGGTTTTTCTCCGTCCAATGGGAGCAGCTTGGGTTGGTCTGCGGGAGCAAACCGAAGCATTGCAGCACGAAAAATGCCCTTCTGCTCATCACCATCGTCGGGAGAGAAAGCGTATTCGCCCTTCCCGATGAGCATTGCACCCGTCATTCCCAGTTCGCACCGGATGGGTACAACAATGATATCAGTTCCACTGATTTTCAATCCGTTAGATTGGATCGACAGCTTCGCAAGCTCATAAACGTCGTTGGCTTCCAGCGTAATCGGATACGCCTTTGGAGCATCAGCAGCAGAGGAATGTGTTGTTAAACAGGTGACCATCGCCAGTGCGACAACGACGAAAGTGCGGAAGTTCGGCATGTTAAGGTCTCCATTTTTGGCAAAAGCATTTGGTGACACCATGACCAAGGCAACGGGCAACGACCGATGGAAGTTGATTTCAAGACGCGACAACTTCGTCGCTCAGAGTCGACATCCTCAAGACATTCATATCCTAACTGTTCGGCGGTTGGTTTCCAACGACTCCCGTAGATGATCCACCGCCGATAGGCTCAACTGACCGTCGTGAATGCGAGACATCACCAATCCTGCGCGAACCCGTTGCATCGACATCGACTTTGTCACTTTGGGAAGAACCGAACGACCCACCTGCCCCCCTCAGTACGACGCAGCAGCAAGATGCACGTCATTACCGGGAAGGACAATTGGAAGGTAATGACCGGCGCTGCACAACCACGGTCTCTGCAATCAGATCACCCAGTCGTTGTCGATCCTTCGTCAACGCAATGCTGACAATGCCGGGGGTCCACAGCAGGAAGTTGCAGGTATCGACGCACATCATCAGTTCGCGAGCCAGACTTCGAGCAAACCCGCATGGCCGCAACGTCGTTCTCAAAGTTCGCAGGCCGCAGATCCATTTACCCGGTGTCAGGCCGTTCCGACCTTGCATGACGATGAATGACAATGCGGCAAATGTCATCCAGATCCCGAGAAGTACACCGATCCGAACGGCAGACTGAAACGTCGGATGATCGAGATGCAGATTGAGTGCCTCCTGCAATGTCAGCCAATCGAAACCTCGAGTCAGGAACCAACCGAGTCCCAGGGTTGTCGAGAGGATCAGGGCCAGATCGATCAATCGTGCGAGACCTCGACGCCCCAGCGAAGCGAGTTTCACAGATTGGATTCCGAATTCATAATCCGGTTTTTTGAACATCCACATGATCAGCCAGACGAAAAGGCCAACAGGAATCCCCATCATCAGCCCCACGTTCGGCGGCATCACATGCTGACGAATTGCGGCGATTGTCTGGTCGAAGTTGGGAGGGTCCGTTCGTGTCAGACGAATTCCCTCTCCGTCGACACAGTAAAATGTGCCCCCACCCATGGAAGACGAAGCCAGGATGTATGCCTTTTGACTGTCGGCCGTCGTCAATGTGCGGAATTCTGTGGTCCCGAACGGAAATTCGATCGACCCCATTTGGGACCAGATTCCGTCATTCATTCGGTACAGATCTCCGACGGGGTAACCCTTCCGTGATTCGTCAACGATCAAGGCCGCCGGGTGGCCGTCGATGAGGAACCCTTCCTGGACACGAGTTCGAGAATCCGTCGATGCCGCACGATCTTCTGGAGCGACACCCACGAGTGACCAACCTGCGATCGCGGTGATGTCATTGCTTGGCATCAAAGCGGAAACCGTCATTTCGGTTGGGTCGATGACGAACGGGGCCTGACGCCCCGGCGCAATTCGACTCGTCGCCTCCGGTTGCAGATCCAATCCCTGGTGATGCAGCAAGCGTCCATCGACCTTCAAAAAGAGATGAATCACGTTGCCGTGTTGGACACAACTCAAGTTCGTGGCATTTTTGAAATTCAAATGAGTTTTGCCGAACGGCCAAGTTTGATCGAGATCTGGCAGCAGGATCGCGAATCGGTTCCATGAACCGTTTTGAAATTGACAAATGAAGAAAAACGGATGATGAGTATTTTCAATCAGCGCGAGTTCACCGTTCGTCGAAAAGCATCCATTCAGTTCAGGATCGAAATGAGGGCTTCGATAGTCGGACGGCTGCGGCTCGCCGTCGACGAATTCGAATGAATCAGGATTGCTCACGAAAAACAGGCGATCTCCATAGCTCCTGACAAAGTAAAGCTGTGTCGGAAGTGTCACGACCGATTCGGTTTTTGTTCCCGTCTCGGGATTGGTCAGGATCAGATCAACGTCCCATTTCTGTTGCTCCTCAGCCGGTAGAGCCTGGCCAGGCGAAGAGGTTGCGATGCCCAGTTGACTGGCAATTGTTCCAGGCCCCACCGACAACAAATAGGCTTTATCGCGAGGAATGGATTTGACAAAATGGTCGTGCCAAAACGGCTCAATATACGCTGGATTCACATATCCCGTCGTTTGACCGAATCCGGGAATGGTCGCGAATGGCCATCTTCGTGAGGCATAGAAATCATCGGCGAACATCAACAAAAAAACAGCGAATGGTATCGAAAACAGGATCGCCACAAAAATCACGACGGTTGGATAGCCGATCTTGAGAAGCAATGTGGCGGCCCTTGTTATGACTTGTGTTTGAATCGACTGAACGGACGGAAGGCGCACAATAGAGGCATTTTGACTATACGTCGTCCGAACTGAATGCTCAAATCAAGCTGGATGCCGTTTCCGGTGGATTTGCGCAGTGGACGGAGAATGGCAAAGGGGTCAGGTCCAATAGTGACGGTTCAGCGGCCGAGCACCCGTCTCATCCTTGAGCTTTCCGGAGCTGACGCGGCCAAGAATTGATCAGAGGCCTTTTCAACGCCGATCGTTCCGTTTCTTGACTTCGTGCGCGAGGGAGATCAGGATCAGGATCGTCATGGCAGCGGCATTCGGCCGATTGAAGCTTTGTATTTCTCCCGATGCCGTTTTTCATCGTGATTCCAATGATGCGACCGATCGACGAGTTGTTTCCTCGTCGAGCTTTTGTCTTGAGGAGATGCCCAAATTTTGGAAGTCCGATCCTTTGACGGTTCTCCTGAAGAACTTTCCGAGTTTGTGGTCGGTCAATGGACCGCCTCTTACCGTGGCAAAATGGGTGTGCCCTGTTGGAGCGGCGACTATTTTCGTTGGCAGCTGAGGATGGATGAGCCCGAGTATCGGCGGCATCTGATCGCCGCCTACGAAGGGACTCGTCTGGCGGGAGTCATCTGTCACTTTCCAACGGTGTTTTCGTTGGCAGGGGAACAAATGAAGGCCTCTCAACAGAGTTGGTTGAGTGTCTCGCCAGACTTTCGACGTCAGGGGGTCGGAAATGCCATGATCGAAAAATCGATGGCCGTGCATCGGGAGTGGGGATGTCGCATCAAACTTGGATTCACTTATTACGGACGTCGTGCGTCACTGGGGCCGAAGTTCTGGCTGAAGTCGCAAATGGAGCATTCCAAAGTCATTCGCACCGCGGGATTCTGGGTGCGGGTCCTCGACCCGGCACAGGCCGCCGATTGGAACGTCGATCGGTTCGAGAGCTGGCTGACGCGTCTGGCGACGCCGTTCATTCCGACGCTTCGTCAGCGCCCCGATTCAAAACTGGTCATCCGCGCCGCCGAAAATCGGGATCTGCCCCGCTGTCTGACACTGGTGGATCAGTCGACTCGACATTGCGACCTCCGAATCGTGTGGAACGCCGATTCGTTGGCCCGGCAACTGGGGCTGCACGGATTTAGTCACGCGCTGGTTGCGGAAGAACAAGGTGAGGTACGTGGCTTGATCACGTTTCATCTGTTGCCGATGCTGGGGCGAACGGAAGCCCCGGTCGGTGTAATCGATCTGGTGATCGTCTCGGATCTCTCACGGGCGGCCCGTGTGGAACTGCTGGATGCCGCATTGATGGCGTTGAAACAACTCGGCGCCATCGTGGCCTTGAAGCTGCGTGTGGGCGATTATCCGCGCGGATTGTTCCTGCGGCGCGGCTGGTTCTTTCGGCCGGCGGATTCGCATGTGATCGTCCGGTGGATTAGCAATCCGCAGCCAATTCCACCGCTCCGGCAGATCCACGTGCTTTGGCGGTAGCATCAACGCGATCGAATGCCGGTTAAGTATTTGTTGGGAAGGCCGAAAAGCGAGGATTTGAAACACAGAGCGACGGAGGGCACGGAGATAAGAGGAGGTTAAGTTAAGATTGGCTGAATTGCCCTTCTCTCATTCTCCGCATTCTCTCTGTGACCTTCGTGTTTCAATATTACTTGTCTGATCTCCGTATCTCAAAGGAACGGCGCAACAGTCCGCGACGGTCACGGTCCGTAACGAGATCGCTTGGTCTCAAAACAGCCGCTTTTGGGAATCGTCGGGATCGGGCTGTGCGGGCGGGGTCAGTCCCAGATGATTGAGTCCTGCGGCCGTGATCATGCGGCCGCGCGGGGTGCGCTGAATGAATCCGACGCGCAGCAGGAACGGTTCGACTTCGTCTTCCAGCGTGTCGGGAGGGACATTCATCGTATGTCCGATGGCCGACAGGCCTGCCGGTCCTCCGCTGAACACGGCCACCAGCGTTTGCAGGTAGCGACGATCCTGGGCTTCCAAGCCGACGGAATCGACTTCCAACATGGCCAGCGCGTTGTCGGCGGCGACTTTGGTGATGTGCCCTTCGGGCTCGCGCACCGTGGCAAAGTCTCGGGTCCAACGCAGCAGGTTATTTGCTTTACGCGGCGTGCCTCGGCTGCGGTCGGCGATCAAACGCGCCGCCTCGTCGACGATTTTCGTCCGCAGCTTGTTGGAATTCCGATTGATGATCTCGGTCAATTCCGGCAGATCATAAAAATCGAGATGCTCACGATGCACGAAGCGATCGCGCAGAGGGGCGGTCAGCATGCCGCTGCGTGTGGTCGCGCCGATGATCGTGAACGGCTTCAGCTTCATATTGATCGTTCGTGCGTTCAGGCCTTCACCCAGCACAATGTCGACACGAAAATCTTCCATCACCGGATAGATGAATTCTTCGACGGCGGGCGGCAGACGATGAATTTCATCGATGAACAGCACCGAGCCATAACTGGCATTGGTGAGGTAGGACAGCAGGTCTTTCGGCGCCATCAGCGAAGGACCGGATGTGATCTGACATTCCGTGCCCATCTCGCGAGCCAACGTCATCGCCAGCGTCGTCTTGCCGAGCCCGGGTGGCCCGTCGAACAGAATATGTCCGAGCGGTTCCTTGCGGCGCAGGGTGGCGTCCAGCACGATCTTCAGCCGGTCGACAACCTTCTTCTGACCGACAACATCAGCCAGTTTTTGCGGCCGCAGTTCGTCATCAAACTTGTCGTCATCCGGATTGAATTCCCCGCCCGTTCCAAACCCCGGCGGAATCGACGGCATCTTGTCGCCGTCATCTTCCCCGCCCTGTATGACTTTCTGTCGAGCCATCTCACCACGATCCATCACGAATTAAGAACTTGCCGAAACGAAATGTATCGCCTGTCCCGCAGGGATGACAGGCATTCGCCGATCACCTGCCCTTGGACACCCGCGGAATCCACTCGCCTTCAGGCATAGACTATAGCGGCGGCGAGACAGGAAACGGCGCGTAACTCGTTACCAATCCGTGGCATCGCGATTTCTGGTGAAAATGAAGAGCGTATCCAAACTGAATTCTTCCGGGCGGTCGCGCTCGCGTAGAATGGCTCCCTGCTCGACTTCGATCAACAGCATCCGATAGAGGAAACAGCAGGCAATCATCAAACTCTGCAGCGAACTCAATCCGTACATCTCTCTCGGCCGCCCCTCAGCACGTAAACCTTCGGCCTGTGCGACGCACCCCCAGCCATTTCGATCCTCGCGACGTTGCGGAGTTCCGATCCGCAGTTCCACGGGAACAAGTTCGCCATCGGGGTACAAAACGTCGAGCTGCTCTTCTGCGATGAAGTCCATCCGAGTTCCCGTCGCATCCAAAAGACTGGCAATGCGCAGCGAACACCGACTCGCCTATGCCAGAATGCCTTTCACGATGTTGCCGTAAACGTCCGTCAAGCGGAAGTCGCGGCCAGCAAAGCGATAGGTCAGCCGCTCATGATCCAGGCCCAGCAGGTGCAGAATGGTGGCGTGCAAATCATGAACGTGGACCGGGTTCTCGACGGCATCCCAGCCGTATTCGTCGGTCGCTCCGTAAGCGATCCCTCGTTTGACTCCACCGCCCGCCATCCACATCGTGAAACCAAACGGATGATGGTCGCGACCGTTGGCCGTCCCCTCGCGAGCCGGTGTCCGACCGAATTCTCCTCCCCAGATCACCAGAGTGTCTTCGAGCAGTCCTCGCTGTTTGAGGTCGCGCAACAGGCCGGCGATCGGCAAATCGGTGGCCAGCGCATTTTTTTCGTGACCACCCTTCAGATCGCTGTGCTGGTCCCACGGCTGAAAGCCGCCGGTCGTGTGGTAAAGCTGTACGAACCGCACGCCGCGTTCGACTAGCCGTCGCGCCAAAAGGCACTGCTTGCCGAAGATTTCCGTGGCGGGCTGATCGATTCCGTACGATCGCCCCGTTTCCTCTGTTTCGCCTGCCAGGCTGAATGCCTCGGGAGCGGCGGTCTGCATCCGATACGCCAGCTCAAATGAATTGATCCGGGCACTCAATCGACTGTCGTCATCGCGACGGTCGCGGTGCAGTTCATTCAGACGCATCAACGCATCCAGTTCGCGTCGCTGTTGATCTTGTCCCACCGCTCGAGAAAGATTCTTCAGCGGCTGATCCATGTTCGAGACAAAAGTCCCCTGATAAGTGGCCGGAAGAAAACTGGCTCCGTACTGACGAGCCCCTTCGATAATCGGCCCCGGCCCAATCGCCACGAACCCGGGCAAATCACGGTTTTCCGTACCCAATCCGTAAGTGACCCACGATCCCAGACTGGGCCGCGATGAGACCCGTTCGCCGGTGTTCATCAGCAAACATCCGCCGGGATGATTCGGATCATCGGTGACCATCGAACGAATCACGCACAAGTCGTCGACACATTGAGCCGTACGTGGAAAGAGTTCGCTGACATCCAGCCCCGACTCACCGTACCGCTGAAATTTCCAGGGCGAAGCCAATAAGTTCCGTTGTTGACCGAGATACAACTTGGGCGCCGGCTTCCCGTCATCTTTGGTCAGTTGTGGCTTCGGGTCGAAGGTGTCGACCTGCGAAGGTCCGCCCGGCATGAACAGAAAAATGACCCGTTTCGCCGTCGCCGTGTGGTGCGGTCGCCTGGCGGATAGCGGGTCGATCGGATCGCCGGTTTTCGATTCCGCAGCCAACCCCGATTCTTGGGCCAGCAAAGCTCCTAGCGCGAGTGAACCGAAACCGGCCCCCGAACGACGCAGCAAATCACGCCGAGTCAGCATGTCAGCCGCTCGTCGATCGATCAGCGAATCAAAAGGCCGAGATTCCATCATCAATTCATCCGAGTGACATGAAATTCAACACAATGACTATCCCACAAACTTATACTCATTCGCGCACCGGCTTTTGAAAAGGGCGCACGGAAAACTTAATCCACAAACATGAACTCATTCATCGACACAATCAGTCGGCAGTAACCGGACCAAGCCGCGGGATCGGACGAATTCGCCAGCAGTGACAATCCAATCTGATATTCTTCCTCCGTCGGTAATCGTCCGAACGCGATTTCGTACAGTCGCTGAATCCGATCGCGCCCCCCCTTCCCGGCAACTTCACGTGACACACGTTCGCCGAGCGTCTTCGCCAGTTCGGCGACCAAGGGATCGTTCATCAGAAACAGGGCTTGCGGTGCAACGATCGATTCGTTGCGGCGTTCGACAATCCCACTGCAATCGGGGGCGTCGAATAAAGGACCGAATTCGGCCGTTTTTGCTCCCGTACGAACCGACATCAAATACAGGCCACGTCGCGGCGTCGCGGCATCTTGGAAGCCGGGACCTCCCAGCTTGAAATCGAGCCGCCCCGCGACGGCGAACAGACTGTCACGGAAGGCTTCTGCCTCCAACCGACGCCGATTCATCCGCCACAGCAACCGATTCTCGGGATCGGCGGCCAGACTGGCGGCATTCGGCGCCGAGTTCTGCTGATAGACATTCGACAACATGATCAGCCGATGCATGGCTTTGATCGACCAGCCGGACGCAACAAACCGTGCCGCGAGAAGATCGAGCAACTCGGGGTGACTGGGGTCATCACCCATCGCCCCAAAGTTCGCCGACGTTGGAACCAGACCAACACCAAAATGGTGCTGCCAGATGCGATTGACCATGACTCGTGCGGTCAGTGGGTTATCGGGGCTCGCCAGCCAGTAGGCCAGTTCCCGCCGCCCACTGCCTTCGCGGATGGCTGATGGCTCGGGGCCGGTAAAGACTTTGGGGAAACCACGCGGCACGGCTTTGCCGAGGTTCAAGTGATTTCCACGCAGGTAGACATGCGCATCCCGGAACCCCTCATGCGGCGTTTCGGGAGGTCCCCCTTCTTGAACAACGACGGCGCGAGGGATCTCCGGCGGTGATTTTTTCTTGAGTTGCTCGATTTCCTCTCGCAGCTTGGCCAACTGCTGACGCGATCCGTCGGGCAAGACTTTGTCTCGTTCGGCCGGCTCCAAGCGGAAAGGACTTTGCCCGGAAGCCAATTCCTCGTACAGATCCCCCAGGGAATCCACGTGCTCGGAATTCTCGGGCGGACTGAACCAGCGTTTGCTTAATTCGCCTTCCACACGTGAACGAGTCGGATCATCGAGCGGTGTGTTGTAGACTCGTAATTCCGCGATGTCTCCCTGGAACCGAGCACTCGAGCCTGAGCCTGGCCCACCGATCCGCAAGGCCGTGATGGCAGGGTCAGATGACACGGAATCGATGCCGTTGTTGCTGCCAACCGATTGCCCATTGCGATAGACAGCCACACCACCGGGTCCCCAGGTGATGCAAACGGCCTGAAAGCCAGAGGTCGAAATCGCCGAGGCTGGTGCCGGGACAACGACATCGCCGTTGGCTCCGTTACGCCGCAGAATGACGTGCATCGAACCCGCGGCATCGGTCATGATCCCGAGGCCATGTTGCCCACCCGCCGAATCTTCCCAACCGACAAGTCGTTGGCCAGCGGCTCCTGCGGGATCAGGCCGAAAGACCACCAACAAACTGCCGACCGCTGGAACCGCAATGGGTGCCTGCAACAGTTCATTGCCAGAAAAATGAACGACGGTTCGTTCCGAGTCATTAATGAACGAGTTCGTAATTCCGGGGACGGCCACTTCGGGGACCGCACTCGCATTCGCGGGAGTTCGACCGCAATTCGGCCAGATTGTCACCTGGCGAGCTTCATTCATAACGAGTCGCCGATCATCGGCTCGGAATTGCAGGACCGAGGATTCCACCAACGCTTTCGCGATCGGGTCGCTGGCCAGTTGCGCTCGACGAACGGCAGCAAACTCGACCAGATTCGTCGTGAGTTGGCGAGCAGCTTGCTCGGCGGCCATTCTGTCCGTCGCACCGCGAGTGCTCGCCAACGCTGAATGCAGTTGTTTTCGGTCCAAGTACGCGACCCAACGGTTCAGAACCGTTTCATCGAGGCCCTTCTGTTGAGCGAACTGGGCCACGGCCGGTCGTTCCTGGCCGACGGGCGAATGCAACAGTTCCCACACTGCCAGTAAGTACTGCTGCGTCTCGCTCGTGACCCGTTGCTCGAGATATGACTGGTATTCCCGTTCGCCGAACTGACTAACGTCACGCGACAATTCGGCGAACCGTGCTTTGTCACGAGCTTGTTCGGCCTCAATCGCCGCGATTTCGGCAGGCGGCAACAGCGGAACGCGAACCAGAGGAGTATTCCCTTTCACCGGCCCCGGAATCAGCCGTGTACTGAAGAAAATACCCGCCAGGCCATAATAGTCCTCAGTCGTGATCGGATCGAATTTATGATCGTGACATCGGGCACAGGCCAGCGTCAGCCCCAGAATGGCTCGTCCCACCACGTCGATCTGGTCGTTCACGTAGTCGGCAATCATCTGTTGTTTGTCGACGTCGCCAGGAACAAAGTCGGCAATCGCCAGCATGCCGGTGGCAATCAGTGCGTCGGCATCGATCTGGCTCTTGTCGGCAGGTTGCAGCAGATCACCTGCCACTTGCAGCTGGAGGAATTGATCGTAGGGAAGATCTCGATTGAACGAAGCCACCACCCAATCGCGATAGCGCCACGCCTCGCGAAAATCACTTTCCGCCGGCAGCTGAATCAAGTCGCGTGCATCGGCATAGCGAACGACGTCCAGCCAGTGCCGTCCCCACCGTTCACCGTAGCAGGTCGATTCCAGCAATCGGTCAACAACCTTGGCAAACGCCGCTGGCGAATCGTCATTGAGAAAGGCCTGCACCTCGTCCGGCGTTGGAGGCAGGCCCGTCAGATCAAATGTCGCCCGGCGAATCAGCGTCCGGCGATCGGCAGCCGCCGCAGGATGCAATCCTCGTGCTTCCAGTTTCGCCAGAATGAACGCATCCACGGGCGATTTCACCCACGCCTGATCCCGCACTGCGGGCTCGACAACGGAATGAACCGGCCGAAAAGACCAAGGCAGATCCGCTTCATCGGCCGCATGCACGGGCCGTACCGTCCCCCACGCAATCGTCCACCCGCAGATCAACATCAAAAAACAAAGAATTCGTGCGTGGGATCTCATACCGGCGATTGTACCGCGTTCGACAGGCGGAATGAATTCCGCCTGTCATTGAGCCGATGAGAATTCAAACCAATTCTGATCACTGCCACACCAGGGCGAACAACGTCATTTTACGTCCAGTTCCCTCTCCGAAGAGCCCGCGCCAGCCAACGACACAATCCACGAGTCACTCGAATCGTGGGAATCAAAAGAGACGCTATACTTCGTCCCTGGGAATTCGCTCGATTCATTGATCGCTTGCCGAGGATGCTGATGCCGCACGATACGAATGACTTGGGACAGCCAATTGGAAAACCCGTCCCGAACTGGCAATCACCGGCCCTGCCCGGCCGAGAATCGTTTCAGGGTCGTTTCTGCCGATTGGAACCGGTCAACCCTGACCTGCACGCCCAAGATCTCTATCAGGCGAATTCGCTCGACACGGAAGGTCGGATCTGGACGTACCTGCCCTACGGCCCCTTCGCCACATTCGAGGAATACAACACCTGGCTTGGGCAATGGGTGACGAGCAACGACCCGCTATTTTTTGCGATCATCGACCAGGCAACAAAAAAAGCGGTGGGGCTTTGCAGCTATCTGCGAATTGACCCGAGACATGGTTCGATCGAAGTCGGGCATCTCAGTTTTTCGCCGCTGCTTCAAGCCACACCGGTGGCTACGGAAGCAATGTATCTGATGATGGAACGGGCTTTTGAACTGGGTTACCGACGCTACGAATGGAAGTGCCATTCACTCAATGCCAAATCACGCCGCGCCGCGCAACGGTTTGGTTTGTCGTTCGAAGGCGTGTTCCGCCAGGCCGCCGTCTATAAAGGCCGCAACCGCGACACCGCCTGGTACGCCGCAATCGACGAAGAATGGCCGGCCATGAAGGCGGCGTTCCAGTCCTGGCTGGCTCCGGCGAATTTTGATCCGAGCGGTCAACAGAAAACGTCCCTGTCGACACTCACGGATCACATTCTCAATCAACGGGGATGACGGACGCGCGAAGCGGCGAACGAAGAACGGCCGCAGTCCGATGCACGAAAATTCTGGAGCGAGCGATTCCAACAATCATCGCTCAACGTGCTGGGTGCTGACGACGCACTGGCGTTCGTCGAACAGATTCAGGTAATAGACTTTGGCATCAGAAGGAATCTGAGCCGTCACACGGTTCGTCTGCGGATCAATCTTTGCCGGCAGTTGTTCCCATTTGCGATCGGGCCATTTTCCGGTGTCGGCGGTGTAATTCAATTCGGCACTGACGATCGGGACATCCGACTGAAAGGTCGCCCACACTTCGTTGTCGTTCTGATCTTGAGACGCGATCTGCGCCAGCGGCTTGCCTTGTGTGAGAATGGAATTGGCAAATACGTGGATCTCTTCGGGGTTTTCACCCGCGGGACCGTGCCCATGCGGCATGCGGACACGTAGACAAAGCTGCCGAGGCCCCGTGGGCAGGCGGTACGACTTCTGCCAGGAATCCATGGGGTAAGCAAAGTCATTGGTGCCGTTAACCCAGAGCATCGGCATCTTCACCTGTCCGAGATAGGCCGAAGGATCCCATTGCGTGAGCCAGCGGTTGGCCAATTCAGGCCCCAATTTTTCGAACGAAGGCAGCCAGGCCGAATTGCTGCCAAGAAATCCGCAGCCATATACGGGAGCCGCGAATTTGAATCGCGAATCAACCCCCGCCACCACACAGGTCAAATATCCTCCCCAGGAAATCCCCGTGACACCGATCCGCTCGGGATCCACTTCAGGATACGAACGAATCAACGAGTGCGCCAGAATCGCGGCGCTCGTTGCTTGATAGGTCCACTGATCTTCGATTGGGTCGTTCAGCTGCTCAAAACTCGCCCCCCAACCCGGCGGGCCCCCATGCTCATGCCGTTCCCACTTGCCATAAGCACCGACGGGAATGCAACCGCACAGGTCCATCGCAATCGCCGCATAACCTCGCGAGTTCCATAGTTTGACCCATCGATCGAACGCCGTCCCGCCGCCGCCGTGAATCAAAACCATCGCAGGAAACTTCTGATCCTGGCGGCCTTCCCCATTCGCCGGGACTCCCGAGTAGGCGAAGACTCGAGTCGGTTGTCCGTGATAGTTGATCCCTTGATAGAAGAAGGCCTTGACGCCTTCGACCTGCAATTGAGGGGCGGGAAAGACTTCCGGCGTCTTGGAAAGCTGCGAGAGATCGAAACGATCTCGCATGGACAGGACATTCGCCGAACGATCGGGCGATGCCTGACCTGCCAAATCGTCAGCCCGGCTACTCGATGGTCCGCCCAGACACAACAGACAGAGAGCCCACGCCAGTTGCGCAATCACCAAACGAACATCGACAGCCGCTTGTTTCATATTGCGAATCCGTGAGTGATTGCCACCAAACTGTGATGAGCCCCAGAGCGACCCCGGAGCAGCCTATTTCTGATATTTGTCGAACCATTCCCAGACGATCGGATACTGATCCATGATTCCCGGCCATGAGCTGTGACCGCCGCCTGGTTGGACGACCAGCTTAACCGGCAAGCCCAACTGTTCGTACTTCGCCTTCAGAATCTCGGACTGCTGCAGCGGAACGGTCTTGTCGCTGTCACCGTGAATCAGCAACAGCGGCGGCGATTCCTTGGTGACGAAATACAACGGCGAAATCGACTTCAACTGCGGTTCGACATCTTTGACTTCTCCCAGCACCCGTTTCAAAAAGCCTGGTCGAGCGAACTCGATCAGGCTGTAACCACCGGGGGCACCCCAATTGATCAGGTCGGTCGGAGGAAACCAGGCGACGACACATTGGACGCGGCTGCTGAGCCGTTCGATCGGGTCTTTCGAATCGGATTTGCCATCATCTCCCGTCATGGCGGCCATCAACGCCAAGTGCCCGCCGGAAGAACCACTGGTGATTCCCAGATGATCAGGGTCGACGTCGAACTTTTTGGCAATCGACCGGATGAATCGCACCGATCGATTCATGTCGGGAATCATTTCAGGAACCGAATAGCGTGGGCTGCTTCCGTGACGGACGAGAAACACCGTGTAACCCCCCTTCAGCAATCCCTGAGCCCAGTGATCCGTCTGCATGCGGTGATGATTTTCTTCCGGGATATTTGACTTCTTGGACTCCCACCCTCCGCTCGAGACCAGAATTACCCCTCGCTGCTTCCGAGCCCCTTCCGGCTCGAAGACGTCGAGGGTTAACGCCAATCCGTCCTTCTGCCCGTAAACGATGTCGTCGGTCGTTTTGTAGGGGACTGGTTTCTCGTCCGCGAAACCAGTGACCGCAGCCAAGGCAAACAACAACATTGTGGCGGAAAATACTCGCAGACTGGACATCGTCAGTACCCTTAAAGCAGAAACCGAATGACCGGGATGAGCATCGGTGTGGGAAACCACGCTTCGATCCCCGATACAGAAAAGAGTAACGAACCGGCCTCTTTCCGACGAGCATCGGTCCGTCTGTATTTTTACCCGCCGGATGAGGAACAGGTTTCGTTCTGCGACGTCCTGGAACGCTTCACGCCCAGCCAAACGCCATCCGGCTCTGTTTCGACCACACCGGCTTCCCTGTATAAGCGTGGTTTCTGGCAACCTGTTCCACGCGGGGTTTATTACCAATGTTTGCTTGTCGTAGCTGGCCAATCTTATTGATCGTGGCAGTATTACTGGCAACTCGCGGCAACGCGGCCGATCCTGAAATGCCCACATCCTGGCCGAATTGGATGGGGCCGCAGCGCAATGGCGTTTCGACCGAAAAGGATTGGAGTTCCAACTGGCCCGCGGCCGGCTTGCCTGTCGTGTGGTCGCGCGAGATTGGAATCGGATTCAGCTCGATCTCGCTGGCGCAGGGACGACTGTTGTCGATGGGACATGTCGACGGGAAAGAAATCGTCTGGTGCCTGGATGCACAGACGGGCGACGTGATCTGGAATCACGACTATCCGTGCGAGTTGAACGATAATCTGCACGAAGGGGGCCCCGGTTCAACCCCGACCATCGACGAAGACCGCGTCTACACCGTCGGTAAAGAGGGGCAGCTGATTTGTTTGGATTTCGCGAACGGGACCGTGATTTGGGAAGTCTCACTTCAGAAAGATCTGGGAGTTCCGTTGCCCGAATGGGGATTTGCCGGATCGCCTGTCATCGTCGGCAACCAACTGCTTCTCGAAGCAGGTCGAGTCGTCTCTTATGACAAACACACCGGCAAGAAGAACTGGCAGTCAGCCATGCACCAGGCGGGTTACGGCTCGGCGGCGATTTTCCCTGGCGAGCCCGAGCCCTCGTTCGTGGCCACATTGGACTGCGAGGGATTACGAATCACTCGACTGAACAATGGTGACGACGTCGCGTTTCAACCCTGGCCGTCACCGTTTCGAACCAATTCGACCACGCCGATTGTCGAGGGGAACCAGATCTTCATTTCCACGGCGTATAACGTCGGCTGCGGATTGTTCGAATTCGACGGACAGCAGCTGAAAAAGATCTATGCGAATCGCGAAATGCGGAATCATTTTAATAACAGCATTCTCTGGAATGGTTACCTGTATGGTTTCGATGGCAACTCGAATCTTGGTCGAGTTGTCCAATTGACCTGCATGGAATTCGCCACCGGTAAAGTCGCCTGGCAGCAACGCGGCCTGGGTTGCGGTTCACTGATGATGGCCGACGGAAAACTGCTGATTCTGAGCGAAAAAGGGACGCTGGTCCTGGCCAACGCCACCGCTCAAGGATTCGAAGAACTGGCGACGTCCCCGTTCCTCACTGGCCGTTGCTGGACCGTTCCGGTGCTGTTCGACAAGCATGTCTACGGTCGAAACGCCGCCGGCAAATTGGTCTGTGTCGACTTGGC
The DNA here is from genome assembly GCA_903871875.1 of uncultured Schlesneria sp. Taxonomy (GTDB): domain Bacteria; phylum Planctomycetota; class Planctomycetia; order Planctomycetales; family Planctomycetaceae; genus Schlesneria. The sequence goes on along the minus strand of CAIQIR010000039.1, from coordinate 111,148 downwards.
ACCGTAACACGGCTCAAACCCGTCACCGACGCGATCAGATTAGTTCCGGGATGGGACGACCACCCTCGACGACGATCGGAGTCGGACGCCCTTGAGGACTGGTCCAGTGAGTCGCGAGATCGATGTCCAGATGGCGGAACACCGTCGCGGCCAGATCCTGCGGCCGCACCAAACCGTCTTTAATGTCGTAGCCTTTGTAATCGGTGCTGCCGACAGCCTGGCCATGTCGCAACCCACCTCCCGCGACCACCATCGACATGACGTTCGTCCAGTGATCACGCCCGAGATCTTTATTGATCACCGGGGCACGGCCAAATTCGCCCATCATCAGCACCAAGGTCGAATCGAGCAGTCCACGTTGCTCAAGATCTGTCACCAGGCCGAATAACGCCCGATCGACATGAGGTAGCAATGGAGTCAGACCTTTAGCGATTCCGCCCCATTGCACCGAATCGCCATGATGATCGAAATAACCCCAGGCACCGCTGACGAGGACAAACGTGACGCCCGATTCAACCAGTCGGCGCGCCAGGATCGCTTTTTCGCCGATTCCATTCCGGCCATACAAATCGCGTGTCGTCTCCGCTTCGGACGTCAGATCGAACGCTTTTTGTACCCGACCACTCGAGACCATCTCGAACGCTTGCGCGTTGTAGCGTTCGAGACTTTCGAGCACATGATTGCCATCCAGGTCACGGCGCAGGCGATCGAAAGATTGCCGCAAACGGTCACGGTCTTCCAGACGATTCAATTGTACGCCTTGCGGCAAACCAAATTTACCGACCAGTTCCAGGCCCTTAACCGGCTTGTAAGCCGACCCCAGATGCCCCGATTCCCAGACGTCGGCCGCCCACGCCGGAGCGAGTCCCACGAACGGCGGCAGATCGGGATGATTGGGGCCACGGAATTTGGCCACCACCGAACCCATCGAGGGATATCCGCCGCCATCTTTGTTGTCATCGGTCCGACGTGCCAACGGATTGCCCGCCTGCATCGTGATCGGAGTGTGATTGCTGGCCTTGCAATCGACGGCACGCAGGAACGACAGTTTGTCGGCAATGCTGGCCTGTAACGGCAGATGTTCGCAAAGTGCCACGCCCGGCACTTTTGTCGAAATGGTCGAATAGGGACCGCGAATTTCGGTCGGCGCATCGGGCTTGGGATCCCACATGTCGATCTGGCTGGGTCCGCCCGAAAGCCAAAACAGAATCACCGATTTCTTTTCCCGCGGACCGCTCGATTCGCTGGCGGCGGCCGATGATTGATTCTGCAACTGCAGGATCGCTGGCAAGGAAAGGCCACCCATCCCGGCGAGACCCGTTTGCAAAAACCACCGTCGTGATCCACCGACTCGAATCAGGTCTCGAGCCGCGGGCTGGAACGGTGATCGGGCCGTCTGGAGTTGGTGTTCGGCCGCATGTGTCATCGAATCATTGGTCCGAGCAGTCATACGCGGCAATCCCCTGTCGGAAACATTCCCTACACAGATTAACATCGACCGATGCGTTTATCGTAAACAGTTGGGGCTGATTAGGAAAGTTCGGATGTCCGACCACCCAACGTCCAATCGATGACTTCTCGATCCAGCCATCGCGGACTGCCTCCCGCCACGAAGCCCAAATGCCCGCCATATTTCGGAGCGAGCAGCTCAATCACAGGCGAAAGTTTCGCATCTGAATACGGCGTGTAGGGGACCACCGGATCATCCTGCGCGGCAATAATCAGAGTCGGAACCGTGATATTCGGCAAAAATTGATTCGCGCTGCAACGGGCATAGTACTCGGCTGCGGATGCAAAACCACAAACCGGCGCGGTGAACGAATCGTCGAATTCGCGCATTCCGCGCGGCAGACGCGAGAACCAACCGTCAGGAATGACGACGTCCGAACGCGCCTGCAGGCGACGACGCACATTGCCAATACAAACCCGTGTGAAATAGCTGTCGTACCAGCGGGCCAATCCGTTGCGGAGAAAATCGACGGTCACCGACAAGTCGATCGGCGGACAGACGGCCACGGCACGCGAGATACTGGCCGCAACTCCATCGATCGCGCTGGTTTCTCCCAGGAATTTCAGGGCGATGTTTCCCCCCATCGAAAAACCGATCAGACTGATCGGCGAATGAGGAAAGCGTTGCTGGAATTCGACGACGGCGGCTCGCAGATCCTCCGTTCGTCCACTGTGGTAAGGATAACGGGCCAGCGACATCCCGGTTCCGCAACCCCGCCAGTTCAGCCGGACCGTGCGTACGCGTCGACGGTACAACAGACTGGCAATCCGTCGCATGTAGGGACTGTCGTGGCTTCCCGCCAATCCATGTAGTAACAGCGCGATCCGGTCCCCTGGCTGCCAGTCGGCCGGGCAATCTTCATGAAAGGACAGCCGGTCACCGTCTCCAAGATCCACTTCGCCAATCGTGGACGTACTCTTGGGCAACGCGTAACGATTTGGCCAGCGATCAAACAGATAGGCCCCGGCCAATGTTTGTACATGACCGTTCCGCAACATCCAGGGTGGATGAAACAAATCGCGCTGATCGGCTAATCGTTGCGGTTCTAAGGAAGCAGGCTTTGAAGGCGTCGCGGACATACGGGTAACTGGTCATCCAAGTCTGGGTGTGATCGTTTCCAATATTACCGTCGGAGGAACCCGACTTCAGGCTTGTCGAAACAAGTTATCACCTGCCGTGGGCTGAAACAATTGCGATGTCATCCGAAGTATAGCCGATTTGCCAACGAGAAAACGTCCCGACGAAAACAGACCGAGACGGCGAACGACAAAGACCGAAAAATCGGTGTCTTGCCAGGCAATCCCGTGACATTTGCCACGAGTTGAACGAGGGGTGCGCGGCTCACTCTACTTTTCTTCTCACGGCGGTCTTAGAATCTCGGCTCGCAAACTTCAATCAGTTCTTCGTGTGTCTTTCGGCCGCCCCAAGGAACCTCACCGATGAAGTCTCTGTTTGGTCTCGTTGGCACGGTTGTCTTACTGGGGTTGGCCGTCGGACTGAGCACCGCGCGGCCGCCCGCGGCCGAGACGACCAAGCCTGTTGAAATTGCCGTGTTGAATGAAACGAATTGGGATCAATTCGTTCCTGGTGGAAAAGAAGTCGATGCCATTTATGGCGATCTGGTCCTGAAAAACGGTTACCTGACCGCGGTGATTGCTCAGCCATTGCCGACACGAAACGCGAACATGACGGTTCGCAATGTCGCGGGGGCCATCATTGACCTGGCGGTTCAGGGAACATCAAACGATCAACTGGCCGCCTTCTATCCGGGAAAAACCACGTTCCCTTATCGTGCCGTCGTGGCCCACGGCGCGGACGGAGCGGAACTGGTGATCTCGTCGCCGGTCGCGTCCCCGAAACCGCTGGCGGTTGCCGTAAAAGCCGACGGAACCAACGAACGACCTGAAGCGGTCGTCGCTTACGAATTAAGTCCCTCGGACAGGTTCCTGACGGTGACAACCACGTTCACCAACCGCTCGGCACAGGCTCAAACCGTTTCACTCGAAGATGATCTTCGAGTGGACGGAGGTAAAGAGGAGATGGTGCGGACCCCCAACGGAACAGTGGATCGATTCTGGCTCGACGACCGCTATTGGGGACAAGGATATGGACTGGATGCCGACGGATATCAATTGCAGCTGACTAGCGATTCACGAGTCACCCAAATCAAATACGTCACCGGGGACGGAAACACCACGGTCACGTTGCCACCCGGCCAGTCCTACCAATTGAAGAGACGTTTCTATCCCGGTGCCAATTTGGTTGATGTCCATGCCATTGCCACGAACTTGAAGCCGGCCAATTCGTCTACTGTTCAGTTGGCGCTGAAGAACAAACGCAACCAGGCGATCGCACGCGCGCTGATCGAATTCAAGCGAGGTGGAACGGCGTACGGGACGGCGCGCACCGACGGCGAAGGGATGGTTACTGTCGTGCTTCCCCAGGAACCACTCACGGCAGATGTTTTTGCTTATGGCCGTCAGATCGCAAAAGATCTGACGCTTTCCGTTGACCAACGACCCGTGGTCCTGACCGCCGATTTCGAGCCGGGCATCGTCGCCGCATTGGTCACCGACGGTGGGGGCAAATCGATTCCCTGCAAAGTGGAGTTTACGGCACTTGGTGACGAACCCAAATTGGATTTCGGCCCGGAAACTGGCGAATTCGCAGTCCGCAACCTGGTCTATACGGCCCACGGGAAATTTCAGCAGACGATCCCCCCCGGCAAGTACACGGTCACCATCAGTCACGGCCCCGAATTCGATGCGGTGTTCACTGAGATCACCGTCGCACCGGGCGAAATTGTCCCACTGGTCGCCAAACTGATTCGGACAGTCGAGACACCCGGTTGGGTCAGTGGAGACTTTCACAGCCACAGCACGCCGTCGGGTGACAATACCTCCAGCCAACTGGGACGGGTGCTTAATCTGGTCGCGGAACAAATCGAGTTCGCCCCCTGCACCGAACACAACCGGATCAGCACCTATCAGCCGCACATCGAGCGATTAGGCATCAGTTCTCTGATGGCGACCGTATCGGGAATGGAACTCACTTCCGAACCGCTGCCGCTGAACCATGAAAATGCTTTTCCGATGAAGTTGACGCCCCGCACTCAAGATGGCGGTGCGCCCATCGCCGGTCCGGATCTCGAGACACAAATTGAGCGACTGGCGTTGCATGACAATCGCAGCGAAAAGCTGATTCAGGTGAATCACCCCGATATTGGCTGGATGTTTTACGACAAGGACGGCGATGGCAAACCCGACAGCGGGTTCGAGCGCGCATTTCCCTTCATGGATGTCATCGAGATCCATCCGATCGATCGCATACTGAACCTGAGCCCCGAATCCGAATACAATGGTAAGCAATATCCCAATACGGTGTTCAGCTGGCTGCAACTGTTGAATCAAGGCTTCCGCATCTACGGCGTCGTCAACACCGACGCCCACTACAACTATCACGGATCGGGTTGGTTGCGGAACTGGATTCAATCATCGACGGATGAGCCGTCCAAAATCGACTCGATGGAAATGGTCCATGCGGCCGAGCGCGGTCGGATGGTCATGTCTAACGGCCCCTATCTCGAAATGACCGCCGGCGAGACGGGCACGACCGGCCGCTTTGTCGCCGGTCAGGACATCAAAGCGACCAGCGGGAAAATCTCGTTGAAAGTTCGCGTGCAGTGCCCCAACTGGTTGGACGTCAATCGAGTCTTCGTGCTGGTGAACGGTCGGCCCCATCCGACTCATCAATATTCTCGCGACAAGACGCCCGATGCGTTTCGGAGTGGCGTCGTGAAGTTCGATCGAACACTGGATCTCGAACTGAAAGAGGATGCCTACGTGATCGTCGTCGCCGGGAATTCGGAAGGAAAACTGAGTTCGATTTATGGCACCGACCGAGGCAAAGCTCAACCTGCGGCCCTGACCAACCCGATTTTCGTGGACATTAACGGGGACGGATTCCAACCGAACAAAGACACACTCGATCATCCCTTGCCCACCAAACATGCCTCGAATAACTAAGCCTTCGCGAATTTCGATTGTGTCAACTCCTGTGATGGTTGACCGATAACGACTGCTCGAAACTTCGACTGACAAGTTCCCGTTTCAAGCGAGGTTTCATTTCTGGTGAGGGACAAATGCCTGAATTCACCGTTGCGGTGCTCACCGGATCCGGGGCCGCTCATCTGGATGGATACTTCGCAGGACTGGCTTCCACCGATCAGGTGAGCGCCGTTGTTGTCGCGGACCCCAGCGGTTCCTGTGAAGCGTTGGCGAAAAAAATGCTGGGACCAAAGCTCGTTCGATTTGAACGAGATCACCAGCGGGCTCTCGTCGATTCTCGGCCGCCACTGGCCATCGTGACGATGGAAGCGACGCAGGCAGCGGCTGCGATTCAGGCGGCACTCGAAGCGAACTGTCACGTGCTGGCGGAAAAACCGTCCTGCGTTCGCGCGGAAGACTTCGAACCGCTCGTGCGATGGGCCGATATGAAGCATCGTCATCTGATGCTGGCGATGGCCAATCGACTTCGCGGCACAGTACGCGCGGCCAGAAGACTGATTCAGTCAGGGCAGATCGGACAGGTTTACGGTTCTGAACTGCATTTGATCGCCGATCAAACTCGATTGAAAGACCCCAGCTACCACCAATCCTGGTTCGCCGACCGCAGTCGTTCAGGAGGTGGGCATTTGATGTGGCTGGGTATTCACTGGATCGATCTGGTCACGTATTTAACCGGTTCGCAAATCCAGGAAGCGGCTGGGTTCACCGGCATCGTGGGCGGTCAACCGCTGAAGATCGAAGACTCTGCCGCCATGGCCCTGCGTTTTGATAATGGCAGTTTCGGCACCATGACCAGTGGTTATTACCTTGATCGCGGTAAGCAGATGCATGTCAAAATCTGGGGATCAAAGGGTTGGCTGCAATTGGAATTGGATGGCACCGGAACACTCCAGTGGTATCTCAATGATGAGTCGTCAGCGCAGATCCAGAAATACGCCGGTCCGGCTGATGACAGCAGCTACACACCACTGGTTGAGGCCTGCGTGAAAGGTTGCCTGGATCACAAAGCTCCATTGCCGATTACCGGCGCTGAAAGTCTGCAAGTGCTGAAAACTGTCTTCGCCTGTTATCGCGCGGCGGAAACGGGCCAAACTCAGCGTGTCTCCGGTTAACGAGGATTCTCCAGCATGTTTGCCTGTCATTGCCGCTCGGTCACTTCGACGCTGCTACTGTTGCTGTTGGTCTCAAACACAATGGCAGCAGGGGCAGCCGATACGGTTCAGGAACTAGGGCCATCGCAGGATATCGCCTTCATCTCACGGCAAGATGGCACCGAGCAACGTTATGTGGTGCGTTTGCCCGTCGACTTCAACCCCGATCGTCCCCATCGCCTGCTGGTGGCTCTACACGGCCACGGTTCTGATCGTTGGCAGTTCGTTACTCAACCACGAGACGAATGTCGTGCCGCTCGTGATGCAGCGGCCCAGCATGGGATGATTTACGTCTCCCCCGACTATCGCGCAACCACATCGTGGATGGGACCGGCGGCGGAATCGGACATGCTCCAGATCCTGGACGACCTGCAGGGGCGATATCGGATTGAACAGGTCATTCTCTGCGGCGGCTCGATGGGAGCGACGTCGGCACTGGCTTTTGCCGCATTACATCCCGATCTCGTCGACGGGGTCGTCGCAATGAATGGGACTGCAAATCTGGTGGAATACGAAGGATTCGTGGAGGCCATCGCCACATCCTACGGAGGGACCAAAGCGGATCAGCCAGACTTATATCACAAACGATCGGCGGAACTTTTCCCCGAACGAATGACGATGCCGCTGGGACTGACCACAGGCGGTCGCGATACACTGGTTCCTGCGGCAAGCGTGCTACGTTTGGCAAACGTCCTGAAGCAGCGCGAGGCTTCGGTTCTTCTCATCCACCGACCGGAAGGTGGCCACGAGACAAATTACGCCGACGCCCGGCAGGCCTTCGAATTTGTCATCGCCAAAAGCCGGCCAAATGACTCCTCCGCGAAACCGCTGCTGACCTTTGGCGATCAACCGCGAACGATTGTCTGCCTGGGAGACAGTGTCACGGGCGTCTATTACCACACAGGCGGCGTTCGAGCGTATCCCGAAATGCTCGAACTGGGTTTGCATCAGTTGTTTCCCCATGCGCCGTTGAAGGTCATCAATGCGGGAATCAGCGGCCACACCACGCAGGAGGGACTCGAACGACTGGAGCGGGACGTACTCTGTCACCATCCTGATCTGGTCACAATCAGCTTTGGACTGAACGATCTGGTCCGAGTGGCTCCAGAACAATTTCGCGCCAACCTCGAATTGCTGGTCAAACGATGTCGCGAGCAAAACAGTCAAGTCGTGCTTTGCACGCCTAATGCCGTAATTGATACTGCTGCGCGTCCCGTCGACAAGCTGAATACTTATTGTGAAACGATTCGGACTGTGGCTCGTGAGCTGTCGGTCCCGCTGTGCGATCAGTATCGAGTGGGAACCCAGCTGCGTCGTCGAGCCCCTTGGACGTGGCGACTGACGCTGAGTGACGAGATTCATCCAAACATGGACGGTCACAAACGAATGGCCGAAGAGCTGTGCCGCGTGATTGCGAATCAGTCGCTCTCGCTCGAGTCTGCCGGCCCGCCGCGCCCTTCGCTGTCGCATGTCAAATCCTTGTTGCAGAAGCAGCAGGTGATCCGAGTGCTTGCCATGCCTCCCTACGACGAATTGACTGGCCCGGCATTGAAGAAGTTAAGCCCTGACGCCAAGGTCGAAGTCACCACTTGGAACACCGCCGGGAAATCGATTGCGACCTTGGAACAGGAAGCGAAAACCTTAGTTCGACCGTTGAAACCGGATCTCGTCGTGTTGGCTGTTCCTCGCGACGCGACGGCGGAGACGGACGAGCAATTCGTTCACGGCTATTCCTGGATCATGAATTGGTCGCTCAGCTTTGGTCATCAGGAATGGGACTGCCTGGTCGTTCATCCGTCGGTTGCTGTTCCCGAGGTCAACGGCTCGCGAGATGATCTCGGCCGCCGCTTGGTGTGGGCTCAGCATCTTGACCTGATCGACCGTAGCCCGACTGAACGTTCGAAGGGCGAGGATCTCTTCTCAAGCGGGCTTAACGATCGACTGAAAGATTGAGGCCTCAAGCACCGATCGATCCAACCAACTCGTTCGGCGTTTTACGTCTCACCGCGCAATACGGGGGCCAGCGGATAACGAACCTTTTCCAGCACGACGGCTCGTTCGAGGGGATGCGACAACGAATCGCCCGTCTTGAGCGACTCCCGCCTTGCCGACGAAGCCCTTCGCAAATCCTGACACAGTCGCAACACCAAGTAGCCAGTGACGCCCACACAAACCAGCGGCGAAATCCAGATGGCATCGGGTCGGCTCGTAATGAGAACCGCCAAATCATAATTCAGCACACTCAAAACGATCGCGGAACTCATCGCCCAGACGACGACTGTCCCGCGGTTCTTTTGAAACAGGGCTTCTGCCAGTAGAACCCCATAAACAGGCCCCACCATGGCATAAGTGTTTCCTTCGGTCCGTGAATTGAACAACATCAGATAGCAGGCGGCCAGCGAATACAGGTAATAGGCGCTGCGTTGCGGTGACAGATTTCGCGACGCTTTCCAGCACAGGAACAACGTTGCCACCGCGGCGATCAACCGTAAAATCGTCCGTGCGGATGACGGAACTTTGAGCCCTGCCACCTCCAGCATTCCAAAGACCTGTGCCCACTTCTCGCTGTCACCCACATCAATGGTGATCTGCAAGCTTTGATTAAACGCCACGTATTGCGAAATCACATAGTCCGGTCGCTGCATCGCAAAGGGTGCGATTGCCACCACGAACAAACCGATGGCCAGCCGCCATGACATCTGGGGATAGATCACGGCCGCAAGCAAAATGAGTACGATCGCGAACGGCTTGAATGCAAATGCGATGGCCAGCAGGATCGTCGCCCGCCACCAGCGCGATTCGGCGAGGTCGACCACGGCCAAAATCATCAATCCCGTGATCAATAGCGTGGATTGTCCATTGCGCGCACAGCCCCACCCCATGGCGGCTGCCGCAAGGGAAAGCACGCCATACCAGCGACCATCTCCGTTCAGAAGACGTGTGAGTCGAACGACGCTGAACGCCAGAACCGCGATGATTGACAATCGCCAGACAATTTCGCAGGTGGAATGCGGCAAGATGGCCCAAGGTGCAAAGACTAATGCAGCCTGTGGAAGATACAGAAATCCGTGCCCTTGCATGGTGTAAAGAGGTTCGCCGGCAAACCAGTTCTCGACCGCAGAGCAATACGCGGGAGTCACCGAACGTTCTTGACCCAGCCAGATCGACAACAAGACGGTGAAGGTAATTGATCCTGCCAGCGTCAGCCAGACGAGCCATCCAGCTCGGTTATGCTCTGCCAACAAAGAGGTTACCTTGGACATCCTGTCCTCCCTGAATTTCACAGGCGACGTACGAGCGCAACGCAGCAGGGTCGATCCTCTTCCCTGAACGGGCGAAGATTATGTGTCCCTTTCAAAACGGTCAACGGCAGTCATCATTCACGCCTGAACAATCGAAACGGTTTTTCAAACGCCCGACGTCTTACTGTCGTTTTCGTAAGATAAATCCAGATAGCCAGCCCGGCGAACTCTCTCAAAACCATAAGAATCGAAACCGGCCGATGGAATTAGCCCTCGGTTCATCGTACTGTGTCGCGGCATTCGTATTTGCTTTTCACCTGCGGGCCCGCAGAGAAACTTCCGTCACGAAAAAGCTTCGATTTCATTTCAGAATCCGAGGTCCGGTTTCGACGGTATTTCGAGCAATCAATAAGGGTTCCCAATGCGAAGCAATCATCGCTTGTTCCGAACGGTCATCGCCGGGTTGATATTGATCGGATCAAGCCAGGCAATCTTCGCCCAGCAAGCGCTGTGGGACACCTACCGCGACGCGGGAAATCAGCAGTACGCAGCGGGACACTACGCGGAAGCGGAACGACTTCTGCGAGCGGCGTTACAGGCGGCGGAATCGTTCAATCAATCCGGGGGCCGCGTTGCGAAGACACTCAGCGACTTGGCAATCGTCTATGAAGCCCAGGAAAAATTCCTCGAAGCCGAGACGCTCTACGTCCGTGCGCTAAACAATCTGTTGGCGACTCGCGGTCCAGATGATTCCGAGACGGCCACGGTTCTCGCCAATCTGGCCTCGTTTTATAGCCGAGCAGGCAAGAATGACGAGGCCGAAGCGATGGTCAAACGAGCACTCGCCACAATTGAAGCTCGGCTCGGTCCGGGACACCCCAACACCCCGACCGTGCTCAATAATATGGCCGCGATCTATACGCAATTGGAAAAATACGGCGAGGCCGAGCCGCTTTACAAACGTTCGCTGGCATTGATGGAAAACATCTATGGTCCCCAGCATCCTGAAGTGGCCACGCCGATCAGCAACTTGGGCTGTCTCAATATCCTGCAAGGGCGTTTTGATCTGGCGGAAAGCCTGCTTCGAAGAGCCCTGACGATTCGCGAGAACACCTTGGGTAAAGAACATCCGGATGTCGCCGAAACCATTAACAACCTTGGTCATCTGAGTTATCTGCTGGGAACATATGACCAGGCCGAACAACTGCTGCTGCAATCGACAGCGTCGTGGGAAAAGTCTTTGGGACCAGAACACTCCCATGTCGCGTTCAGTCTCAAGAGCCTGGGAAACGTTTACAAAGCGAAAGAGAAATTCGATCTTTCCGAGCAGTACTACATTCGAGCACTGACGATCATGGACAAGGCCCTCGGGCCCCATCACCCGAGCGTGGCCATGGTGCAGCAATATCTAGCCCAGTTGTATTTTCAACAAGGAAAGTACGATCAAGCCGAACTGCTGCTCCATCGGGCCGCCGAAAGCATTCAAAATAGGAAAGGGCCGGACCGGACCGAGATGGCAATTCCCCTCAAGGCTCTGGCGGATCTCAAGCGAGCACAAGGGCAAATCGACGACGCTCAATCGTACTACAAGCGAGTTCTGGCCATTCGTGAAAGGAACGCAACGAACAATCCACAGGATTCCAACGCGCTAAACGATCTGGCATGGATGCAGGCGACTTGTCCTGATGAACAGTTTCGCAATGCGGCTAAGGCTTTTGAAAATGCCAACAAGGCCTACCAGATGGACGGGGGAAACAGCAGCACCTACTTCCATACACTGGCCGCGGCTTATGCCGAAAATCGAGCCTACGACCAAGCCAAGGAATGGGCCGCGAAAGCCGTCCAGAAAACGACGTCGGACCGTTCGAAAAAAATCATCCTCGACCAGATCAAGCTGTATGAGCAACAGAAGCCGTTTCGGGACGAGGGAAAAGAATTTCAAACACAGCGAGCCCTATAGTGTGACTTCCAACTTGACAGTGCCGCCGATCTCGGCTTCAAAATCAATGTCCAACACGAATCCCGTTGTTAATGCCTGTTGATTCGTGGACAGGGAGTTTGACCCGATCGATTGAGGCGACCTGCCAGCTCTTCGTTTTTCTTTAAACACAGGTCGGCAAACCGCGTTGATTCACAGACTAGAAAGATTTGCCATGCGTATAACATCTCGTGTGTCACCGGCCGTCATCGCGGCGTTCGCGCTGCTGATTTTCGGCCAGACGGCCAACGCACAGGGAGTCTTGTGGGAAACCTATCGAGATGCCGGCGTGGCCCAATATCGGGCGGGCCACTATCCGGAAGCGGAAAAACTCCTGCGGACAGCATTACAGGATGCCGAGGCGTACAATCCGTCAGGCGGCCGCGTTGCCAAAACACTGAACGATCTGGCACTCGTTTATGAAGCTCAGGGGCGTTATGCCGAGGCTGAACCACTCTACATTCGCGCTCTGCAAATGATGCAGCAGTTGCGGGGCCCGGACGATTCCGAAACGGCAACTGTCCTCAGCAATCTGGCATCGTTTTTAAGTCGCTTTGGCAAGCTCGAAGAGGCGGAAGCCTTGCTCAACCGGGCGGTTTCCGACGTGGAAACGCAGCTGGGGCCTAACCATTACAAAACTTCGATCGTCCTCAATAACCTGGCGGGCGTTTATTCCGAGCTCAACAAATTCGATCAGGCCGAAAACCTTTACAAGCGGTCGCTGGCGATCGCAGAAGCCACCTTCGGCCCCCTCCATCCCGAAGTCGCATCGCGTCTCAGTAATCTCGCGGTGATGTACACCGAACTGGGCCGGTTTGAAGAGGCCGACGCGCTTTACCGTCGCGCCCTACCGATCCGCGAAGCACAGGGACAGGATCATCCCGATACGTCGCAAATCATCAACAACATCGCGTTTCTCTATTTTCAGATGGGCAACTACGACCGCGCCGAACAGTTATTCAAACGATCTCTGACGGTCTGGGAACGCGTGTTGGGACCAGAGCATGCCGATGTCGGAACGAATCATAAAAATCTTGCCGATTTGTACCTGGAAACGGGAAGGTACGATCTGGCAGAGCAGGAATTTAAGCGGACGCAGCAGATCTGGGAAAAAAGCCTGGGGATGGAGCATCCCTACATCTCAGTATTACTACAAGATTTTGCCAATCTTTACTTCAAGCAGGGAAAATACGATCTAGTAGAACCGATGCTGACTCGGGCCCTGATCATCATTGAGAAAATCAAAGGGCCGGAACGTGCCGAGATGGCACCGCCGCTGAAAGCGTTAGCCGACTTGAAGCGAGCCCAGGGAAAAGACGACGAAGCCAAACTGCACTACGCGCGAGCACTCGCCATTCGCGAGAAACTGGCGACGACGACCCCCAATGATCGCAAAGCATTAAATGACCTCGCCTGGATTCAGGCGACCTGTCCTGACGAGCAGTTTCGCGACGCGAAGAAAGCGTTTGAGAACGCCAACAAGGCCTATCAGCTGGACGGGGGGAAGAGATGCTCTGACTACAACACACTGGCAGCAGCCTACGCCGAAAATCGCGCCTGGGATCAAGCGAAAGAATGGGCCACCAAAGCCCTCGAACGAGCGAAGTCAGGCAAAGCAAAACGGCTGATCCCGGAACGCCTGAAACTGTACGAACAGCAGAAGCCGTTTCGGGACGAGGGAACCGAGCTGCAAGCTCAGAATGCCTTGTAGACGGTCATGATCAGCATCACTTTGATCACGGCATCCCCGTTAGGCGTCAGCTTCCAATTCGGCCATGACCGATTCTGGAATGTTGAAGTTGGCGGTGACGCTTTGAACGTCGTCGTGATCTTCCAAAATCTCCATCAACTTGAGCACCGCTCGCGCCGCGTCGGCATCCAGATCGACGGTATTTGCCGCCACGCGCATAACTTCAGCCGACTCGGTCGGAATATTGGCCGCTTCAATCGCTGCATTCACCGCTTGAAACGAGTCCGGAGTACAACTGACTTCGAATGTTTCGCCGACTTGTTGTACGTCTGATGCACCCGCGTCGAGGGCGATCTCAAACAAGCGATCTTCCGCTACTGCTTTGGTGGAAATCTGAATAATTCCCTTCCGTTCGAACATCCAGGCGACGCAACCCGTGCTGCCAAGGTTTCCGCCGTTGACTTCGAAAAATTTGCGAATTTCACCGGCCGTCCGATTACGGTTTTCGGTCAAAATCTCGCAGAGGATGGCCACTCCGTGCGGTCCGTATCCCTCGTACAAGACTTCGTCGTAGGTCTCGGTCTCAAGCTCACCGGTTCCCTTTTTGACGGCCCTTTCGATGGTGTCGTTTGACATCGACGCCTTGCGAGCCCGATCAATCGCATACCTCAACGCCAGATTGGCAGCGGGGTCACCACCTCCGCGTCGGGCGGCGACGATGATGTAACGCGCCAGCTTGCCAAACAATTTGCCTCGCTTCTTGTCGACGAGGCCTTTCTTGAAGGCGATATTCGCCCAATGGGAATGTCCTGCCATGGTCTCTGAAATCAAATCGGGAGTAATGGAAAACGGAAACCGTCCTCGAATTCGAATACGATTCCGACAACATGAAACAATGCCGGGTTCCGCAATCACCGCCTTGCGGAAATGAACCGAACCCTGAAGTGAGCGGCGACGACGGCCACGAGAAATCCCCAATGCCACAGACACCAGGACGGCGATTATAGTCACCCCCGGCGAATTTTTTCAGCGTTCAAGGTGAACCCTTCTCTGCCGGCTTCGGCTCGGTTTTGGATTCATGTTGTTTGAGTTTGTCCTTAAGACGCTCGATCAATTGGGGGTCGGGTGTGGAGTCTTCTTCCGAATGCTGGAGTGCCGTTTTCCATGCTTCGACCGCCTTTTCAACCCGCATCGCCTTCAGTAAAGCATCCCCCAGGTGATCCCAACCCGTGGCATCGCCGCCGAGAATTTTCTGTGTCGCTTGTTCCAAAGGCGGAATCGCTTCTTCGTATCGACCCAGTTTGAACAACACCCAGCCCAAACTATCGAGATAGGCACCATTTTCTGGTTCGACCGTCAGTGCCTTGCGAATCATTTTCTCGGCTTGTTCCAGGTTCTTTCCCTGGTCGGCCCACAAATATCCCAAATCATTATTTACCTGAGGATTGTCGGGATTGACCTCAAATACCTTCTCGAGGATTTCCTCGCCCTTACGCAACTCGCCTTTCTGAACGTAGACGTTCGACAGGCTGAATTGCCCCAGCAAGACCACTTCCTTGTTATCCGCAAAATCTTTCATCAACTGATCAAACTTCAGAATTGCGTCGTCCCAACGTTTCGCGCTGCTGTAAATTCGAGCTTCATAAAAACGATAACGTGGGTCGTTGTCATCCAGTTGAATGGCTTTGGAAATGGCGTCGAGCGCCTCATCCATACGATTTTCAAAAGCCAGTGCCTGAGACAGCAGCCAATAGGTCCGCGCCTGACCGTGTTCGCTCAATTGCTTGGTCGCCAGCAATTCATTGTAGGCATCGGCCGCTTCGCGATACTTGCGCAGTTCCAGCAGCATGTCGGCCATTTCCATCTGAATCATCACCACGGGCCGAGCCGGATTGTGATTCAATTCAATGGCCAGACGATAAAACTCGGCCGACGTTTCGGGTTCTTTCAGGGCGGCCGCGAATTTGGCCAACAAATAAGCCTCTTCAAACTTCAGCTGATTGGATTTCGCACGGGCCCGCCCCGATTCGATCATCCGCGGCATCAAGGTCTTATCTTCCGAGAGGGCCTTGATTTCCGGTTCAAGCAGGGCAATTGATTCTTCGCCCCGCGCGATGCCACGCCCCAACACTTCGAGTAGTTCATCGGCTTTCTGCATTTTCCGCAGCACGCGGGCCAACCCCACATACCCCGATGCATCGCCACCACTGCGAAGCTTGGCATCGTAGATCGCTCGTGCCCGCTCCAGTTCGTTGACATCCGCCAGCTTATCCGCCAGGAAGTACAACAAGAATGCGTTCTGGGCATCGTTCTCGGCCATCGCTTCCAGACGACGAATCAATTCATCGGATCGATTCAGCTTTGCCAGAATGTCAGCCAGCAACTGGTAAGGAAGACGGCCTTTGGATGTTCGCTGAGCGTCAAAATACTTTTCCAGTTCGGTCAAAGCCTCTTCGTATTTTTCCGACAGGAAGAGAATCTTGGCGCGATTGAAAATCAGATTACCCGCGCCGGCGCGGGACGATTTTCCCGCAGCCAACTCAAACGCCTCCAGGGCCAGCTTCAACCGATTTCCATCGAGCAGAACTTGGCCAAGGTTTTCGTAACTGGTCGGAGCATCGTTCAGCAGCGCCGTTTTCAGGCGTTGATCCATCTCATATTTTTCGGGTGTCTTGATCGCATCGAAGACAATTTCATAGCAATCGGCAGCCCGTTCTCGCTGTCCCGTCGCGGCATACAACATGCCGAGGCTCTTATTCAGCATGACGAATTCGGGAGAGTGCTTGTCGATGCGGGGCGACTTGATGGCCAGCTCAAGATACTTGATCGCGTCGGGAAGCTCTTTCGAATCGGCCGCCTGGATCGCCAGCAATTCCAGAATCTTGTAATCGTCGGGATCCAGTTGCACGGCTTTCGCCGCAAAAACAACCGCAGCCTCGATATTGTTGAAGGCAAACTCGAGCGGCACCAGATTTCGATAAATCTCGATCGCTTCGGGATCCAGCTTCACGGCTTTCCGATAAGCCTCAAGCGCCTTGCGCGGCTCGTTACGATGATCGGAATCGAGCAATCGTCCGGTCATATACCAGGACAATGCTTCATTCCGGGATTCAATCGCCGCAGACCGCGGAACGAGCGGCTGCAAGGGCACCGCCAGATCGTCCGCCTCTTGCAGGCGATAACCGCTTCGCAGGGCGCCGCCGGGATCCACTGAATCGGCGGGCTTCGTTACCGCCGGCGGCGCTTGGGCATCCAATCGAGCGACGCCGGAAAACAACAGAACCGCAACGAAAAACCGCTGCTGCAGTGCGGAACGCATCGCCTGATCTCCTTCAAACCGCCGATGGCGCTCGTGGGGGGAACGCCGATATTGCTTGAAATTCCGTTTCCACGGGGCTTATGTCAACCCCAGCTCGCCGAATGACCGGATCTCGCCACTTCGATTCCCTCTTTCAACGGAATTGAAAACTCGTCTCCCACGATCACGACAAGGCTTGTATCAGCGACTTTTCTTGAGCGGCTTTTTCGCAACGACGGCCTTCTTTTCGGGGGGCTTCGACGGCGCCGTGGGCTTGTGATGCGACTTGTCGGGGGCTTTCGCAGGCTCTTTTTTCACAACGGCCTTCTTCGTCACAGCCACCTTGGCCGCAGCGGCCTTGACCGGTTTTTCCAGTCCATTCTTCACGAGATCGTTTAGGCGGTCAATCGCGGTATCCGTATCGTGCCCACCCTCGGGCGCCGGATATTTGGTCGCATCAAACGCGGGTGACAGGCTGGGGTCCGAAGCCAGGCATCGCATCGTGAACACGAAGGTTTCGACTTCTGCCTTGCGAACAGCGCCCTTCATCGTTTCGCCGATTTGTTCCTGAGTCTGGTTCGGCAATGCCAATCCCAGCCAGATCAGCAGACGCGCCGTTGCCGGATCGATCGGGATCATGTGCGCACCGGTGACTTCGTGCAGCGTGTAGTCGCGCACGAACGGTGACAAATCCTTGATCTTCGCCAATTGCTTCGTGGCCAGATCGAGCGTTTTCTTCCGCAGACTTTCGAACTCGAAGGCGTACGATTTGTCGAAGACGAACTTCAAGACCGAAATCACACGAAACGCCCGCCATTCCGCAGCCGCCTGCCCATCAAAGGCGCGTTCGATTTCTCCCACCGTACTGACGCGTACTTCGTTCAAGTCGGGAAATTCCGCGAACAATCTTCGAAAAGATTCGTCGGCCAGTTCGACGGTCGAATCTTCGAGACAGATGGCATAAAGCATCGTCTCCAAAACCGGCTTGCCGCCTTTGGGAATTAGAATCTTGTAACGCTTCTTGATGATTGGAAACAGCTTCTTGAGAAGCGATGCCCGATCGGACGCCTTGGCACGGGACGCTACAACCATGGGCTTGTCTCAACTCCGTTCTATGCTGCGTTCGGCATTGGATTCAACATTTGTCAACGGGACGCCCCCGTTGGCTTAGTCGCATCAACGATTTCTCGGATAACGAATGCGAACAATCTTTAAAAATGTCTGAACTCACGACCGCGCGAGGAATAAAACCTTACCTGACGTACTCGCGTCTACCGCGTATCGGCACTCCCCGACACGCTTTCGTCATTTATCTCGTCGTTTCCGGCTTCGAATTCGGAATCGCGAGATTCCTTTTCCTCGACCGAGGTCGAATCTGTCGGGAAGACTTCACGCAAAGTCTGGGATGTTTCGGCACTGAACTTGACGCCCGGATCGAGCACAAATTTCAGTACGGGCGTGTTCTTGGTCTGCAAACGGTCCGCAACCTTCGACTGAATAAATCCCCGAGCCGAATCCAGTCCGTGCATCGTGAGAGCCTGAGTCTTGGCATCTCCCATGACCGACACGTAGATCTTCGCAGCCCGCAAATCACCGCTCACTTCCACCCGCAACACGGTGACATGCTTGATGCGAGGATCGCGCAGCCCGACCAGAATCGTCATGCTGACCGATTCTCGGATGGCTTCCGCAGCTTTGGCGACGCGACGTGTATTCATGAAACCTCGAACTCATTCGGCCAGTCTGGCCACCTACTTCGGCTCGTTCACCTGGTGGCGATCCGCGGACCTTGTAATCTTATTCCAACGATCGTTTGACTTCTTCGATCTTGAACGCTTCCAGCAAATCACCTTCTTTGACGTCGTTGAAGTTCTCGAGTCGAATCCCGCATTCCATCCCTTCGCGAACGTCGCGTGCATCGTCTTTTTCACGTTTCAGTGAGGCGATGTTGTAGGTGTTGATCACTCGTTGATCACGAATCAGATGGATGCGACTCGATCGTTCGATGGTCCCGTTCAGCACGCGACATCCGGCGATCGTCCCAAAGCGAGTAATACTGAAGGTTCGCAACACGATCGCACGACCGGTAGCGACTTCCTTCTGTTCGGGCCTGAGCATGCCTTCCAGGATCCGGCGAATCTCGTCCATCACTTCATAAATGATGTTGTAACGACGGATTTCGACACCTTCCTGTTGAGCCAGCAACTGAGCCCGGTCTTCGGCAATGACATGGAACGCGAAGATGACCGCGTTCGAGGCCGAGGCCAGATAGACATCGCTTTCGTTGACACCACCGACACCCTCGTGCAGCAGTTTGACTCGAACTTCGGCATGTTCGAACTTGCCCAATTCGCTTCTCAGTGCTTCGAGCGATCCCGGCGAATCGGCCTTGACGATCACGGCCAGATCCTGGATCTCGCCTTCCAGCGCGGCATTCAGAATATCCTCCAGGGTGCGTTTGCCACCCATGTTGGCCAGCACGGAAGCACGTCCCTTTTGACGACGTGATTCGGCCGCCTCGCGAGCCGCTTCGACATCCGACAGCACCAGGAATTGTCCTCCGGCACCGGGAACGATGTCGAGACCAGCGACTTTGACCGGGGTCGAAGGAAGAGCCTCTTGCAGTTCTTCGTCGCGTTCGTTGTACATCGCACGAATACGACCATAGGCCTCGCCGCACAACATGACATCGCCGACGCGAAGAGTGCCTTTCTGGACGATCAACCAGGCCAACGGCCCGCGCCCCTCGTCCCGGAACGCTTCCAGACAGACACCCGATGCAGGTCGGTTTGGGTTCGCTTTGAACTCGTGAAGTTCCGAGGTCAGCAGCAACGTGTCCAGCAGTTCAGGCAAGCCCTGACCGGTGAGTCCCGAAGTCCGTACGACTTCGACGTCGCCGCCCCATTCGGCCGCCAGAACGTTTTGCGCCGACAGTTCCGTCAGCACGCGCTGTTCGTTGCGTTCCGGCAAGTCGATTTTGTTCATCGCCACGACGATCGGAACATTCGCTGCACGGGCGTGGGAAATACATTCCACGGTTTGCGGCATGACGCCGTCGTTGGCCGCAACAACCAGTACGACAATGTCCGTCACGTTCGCACCGCGGGCACGCATCTCACCGAATGCCGCGTGACCGGGTGTATCCACAAAAGTCAGCTTCTGACCGTTATGTTCGATCTGATAGGCGGCAATATGCTGGGTGATACCTCCATATTCCGATCCCGCCACATTCGCGGATCGCAATTTGTCGACCAGTGTCGTCTTTCCGTGATCGACGTGCCCCAGGATCGTGATGATCGGCGGACGAGGCAGCAGATCTTCGGGAAGATCTTCTCCAGAGACGACTTCGGTGACTTCGTCTTCGATGGTTTTTTCACGGCGAATCTGCAGATCAACGCCAAGTTCAAGACAGATCTCAATCGCAACGTCTTCTTCCAACGCAGAATTGATCGTCACCATGTCACCCCGCTGCCAGAGAATCTGCATGATCGCCTTGGCAGGACGACCGATCCCTTCGGACAGAGATCGCACGGTCAAAGGCAGCTCAAGTTCGGCCGTCGACTTCAACGGTACCGGCCCCGAACGCCGATGAGGTTTCGGGCGAACTCGCGATCCACGCCCACCGCGATCTTCCTCTTCGTCGATATCCTTCAAACTGACTTTGCGCCGTTGATTGCGGGCATCCTGCAAGGATGCACCGCCGACGTGTTTCTTGGCCTTCGTATCATCCGGCTCGTCTTCACCCGGTTTCTTTTTCGTCGTCGTCTCAGGCCGCTTCCTCAAAATCGGCCCCAACGGAGCTTCTTTTGTCGGACCATCGGCATTGAATCGCTGGACGGGCCGCTGCGGAGTGGCTTCTTCGGGTTTTGGCGTTTTATTCGAGGGAGGCGCCTTGAATCGCGGAATTTCTGCGATTTGGGGCCCAGCCGCTTTCGCCTTCTTGATCGGGGCTCCCGCTTTGGCACCTGCCATATCAGCGGTTCCACGCGAGACCATGACACGCATCGATTTTTGTGGCGAGGACGGCCCCGCAAAATCACTTCGCGAAACGGGCGGCTGAACGGGCCCACCCTTGTCTTTGCTTTCGACCGCTGATGCGACCGTTGTCTTGGGCGGTGCTAGAGTGGAATCGTCGACGGGCTCACCTTGCGGCGGCTGGGGAGACGACGGAATACCACCCGATTTGCCACGGCTTTCGGGCTTCCGCGGCGATTCTTTGGCAACAACCTCTTCGACAGCCACCGGCGGGGCCATTTCGATCGATTCGACAGGTTCGACGACCGGAGTTTCCTCGACATCAACCGCAGCGGGCGCCTCGGCGACCGGTTTGGCGGAATCGGCGTCGCTCATCCGCGAACGAGGCACCATCAAAGGCGGCTTGGCACCCATGACTCGGATCGGCCGCGATTTGACGGCCAAATCGACAACGGGGTCGCGCGACGCCATCACCGGCGCCGAAGCGGCCGGAACAGGGACACCTGGAGCGGCAGCTGTGGAAGCCGCAGGACCACTTGATCGCATGACATCCAGAACGCGATCGCGTTCTTCCGGCGAGATACTCGCCAATGCAGAATTCTTGATCGTGATCCCGGCCTTGGCACAGTAATCGATCAATAATTTGCTATCGATATCAAGCTCTTTGGCAAGAGCGAAGATTCGTATTTTCAAACGCCAGTCCTTCGTAGGGAAATGCCCAACCGGAATTGCCGGAGTATTTGCGACGACCAGGGGGGGGACGCCGGAACGATACTCAGTCCCGGAACCGCTGCCCGAATTGTATTTTCTCAAACGCCATCGGAACCGAATCGCTCTTGTCACGCCCCGTCAAACGCTGACGGTCCATTCACATCCAGCGATTCGTGTTCGCCAGCACTTTGTTCATGATTGTGATGACGACGTTGAACTTCGGGCTGCCAACCCAAATCGGCACTTCTTACGGGCTTCACTGTTTCCCTAAAAGAGGCTCTGCGCCCTACCACTCCTGAGACCCCACCATCGCCTCGACGATGACAGATACCTCAATCGATGAAATGCAGATCAAACAAACATCGAGTCAACTCGACCCGACCCTCAAAACTCACGGACCGGACTGATGCCCTACTTCATTCATGTCGGTTGTCACTTCAGCCTCTGGCGATGCGGCCTCAGTATCAGCCGACGCTACTTCAGTGTCAACTGGCGTCTCGACCACCTCTGGGGCGGCCTCGACCACCGGCTCAACCTTTTCTGGAACACCTGGCTTCCGTCGCTCTTCATGCTCGTGATGCGAATTGATCGATGCCTGCGCCTTCTCTTGAGCGCGTCGTAGCTTTTCTTCGCGTTCCAGCCGTTCACTTTCGTTCTCGGCGTGGGCCACGATGATGTCACACTGCTCTTCTGTCAGCCCACCCATCTCCGCCAACTGATCGGGCTCGATCACCGACAAGTCATCAAAGCTCAAAAAGCCCTGGGCCACCAAACTCTCGGCCAAATCAGCCGTGACACCCGGAGTCTCCGAGAAGGCCTGAACGGCTCGCTCAAGCTGCTCATCCAGCTCCTCTCGCGTCATCACTTCAATATCCCAACCCACGAGCTTCGACGCGAGCCGGACATTTTGCCCCCGCTTGCCGATGGCGAGCGACAATTGATCGTCGCGCACCAGCACGATCACTCGCCCCAACATCGGACAGAGAATCACGTCTTCCACTTCGGCTGGCTGCAGCGCATTGGGAACAAGCACCTGCAACGAATCATTCCAGCGAACAATATCGATCTTTTCGTCGCCCAGCTCACCCGTAATATTCTTGATCCGCGCCCCGCGAACACCAACACAAGCTCCGACCGCGTCGATGTTGTTGTCAATGCAGCTGACCGCCACTTTCGACCGATAGCCAGCTTCGCGAGCCAACGACCGAACTTCGATAATTCGCTCAGAAACTTCCGGGATTTCCAACTCGAACAATCGCCGCACGAATTCGACGTGAATTCTCGAAAGAATAATCTTGACGCGGCTGCCCGACTTGCGAACTTCCAGAACAATCGCCCTGACTCGATCACCCACGCGAAAGCCTTCACCGGGGATTTGCTCACCGCGAGGCAGCAACCCTTCGACCTTCCCGAGATTAACGATGGACGAGCCACCCTCCAGCTTCGAAACCGTTCCGGTCACGATCTGGTTGCGTTGCTCGACATATTCGTCAAACAGCGCGTCGCGTTCTGCTTCGCGAATCTTTTGAATCATCACCTGCTTGGCGGTTTGAGCGGAAATTCGCCCCAGCAACTCACCCAAAGCATCGGAATCGACTTCCTGACCGTTCGTCTTGACGGTCGGATGACCCGTGGTCCGATCAACGTGAACTTCGATAACTTCCTCTTCGCCGTAGTGCTTCCGCGCCGCCGAAAGAATGGCTTGCTCGATCCCTTCGAACACAATTTCCTTGTCAATGCTCTTATCTCGATGAATCGCATCCACGATTCTCAAGAGTTCAGGACCGTTCATTGTGTTACCTCTACTGCCGAGCTGCGAAAACCACTACACCGACCGACTTCAACTGCTGACTTCAAAAAAATCGACTCTGAAAACAAAAAAAGCGGGCACAAGTCCCACTTTGTTCGCAGCCAAACTCCGAAGAGCCGACCATGACACCTGCCCACAACCAGACAGCTGGTTGCCATTCGCGGTGCCGACCAGAAACCTGCCGATTTTCAGGCTACATGGACAATGCCCCCGCTCTTAAGCTGAGACTCAATACCGCACTTCATGAATGCTCATCCACCGAAATTCGCCTCAGACGAGTGATTGTGTCTGTCGACCTGCAGAGGAACATCCCTTCCGTGCGAGAATGACGATACTGACCACCACTCGTGATGTCAAGGAGTTGGCCCTCGTTCTGACGCTTGGCGCCTCAACGTACCGTACCAAGATCCAGCGATTGTCGTTGATAATTGAACGATTTCCACCGATCATGCGAGACTGAACGCTGCGGTCCGCCGCGTCTGTGCTGTAAACCCGTTAAGATCGTTTCAGAACCACAGGTTGACGCACGAGCCGTTTCCGTATTGAATCATGCCAGCGTTCGGTCGTCATCAGCCCGCAAAGTTTCGAATTTATTCGCCAGCCAAATCCCGGAGTCAACCATGCATGGTCGCTATTGGATGATTGTTCTTGTTCTGTGTTGGGGAACGATCGCCGCAGCGCAGCCCACCCCCGAACAAGACAAAATGCGGGCGGAAGCGAGAACGGCCTATGACAAGGGTGACTTTGCGGTCGCCAAGGACCTGACGAACCGCATTCTCGCCCAAAACCCGAAAGACCATGCGGCATTGTATCTTCGCGCCAGCTCACGAGTTGAACTGGGCGTCATGAAGCATGATCTGAAAGAGATCCGCGAAGGGATCGAGGACTCCCGCGAATCGCTGAAAATTGGCGGTGGATCCGAGATCAACTACTACCTTCCCTACCTCTATGGAATGGTCTCGCTGGCCACCCTTGAAGACAAGAAAGACCACGCCAATGTTGCATTGGAGGTCGCCAAAACCGTACTCGGCAAGACGACATTGACCCCTGAACAGCGGGCTAATGTTTTGTACCAACGCGCCAACGCCCATCTGTTTCTCAAGGACCTCAATTCCGCGATTGAAGACTATCAGACGGCCATCAAGAGCTTTCCTGGACACGTGGGTTCGTACATGGGCTTAGCTCAATGCTACATCATTTCAGGACAAACGGACAAAGCCCTGGCGACATTTACGTCAGCAGTGGAAACGCTCAACAACCAACTGGCCTACAACAATCGCGGACTGTTCCTGCAACAACAGGGCAAGGCACAGGAGGCATTGAACGATTTCAACAAAGCGATCGAACTCGACCCTGCGTTTGCCACGGCTTACACCAACCGGGGCTTCACCAACCAAGGGCTGGGAAACCTGGCTGCGGCAGAAGCCGATTTCACCAAAGCCCTGAGCCTCGAACCAGGGAACCCGTTGTTCACCAGCCTTCGGGGAACTTGCCGACTGTCACAAGGCAACGTTCGCGGAGCCATTGAAGACTATACTCAAGCCCTGCAGCTCAACCCGCAAAACCCCGTGGCACAGGCGGACCTGGGATTTGCCAAGTACTTCTCGAAGGACTTCGAAGGGGCGTATGCCTCTTTCGACCAAGCGTCCCAAATCGATGCGAACGGAATGCGATACCTGGCCCCCTGGAAAGTCTGGTCACTGGTGCTGGCGGGCAAGCCTGACGCAATCGATGCGATTGCGAGCGTTAGCATGAACAAACCGGAAAAAGATCGAGATTGGATCGATGCACAGGTGCTGTTTCTGAATGGGAAGATTTCCGAGAAGGAACTTGTGGATTTTGTAACCAAGACCACTGATCCGATCCTGAAAAGCCGCCAACTCTGCGAAGCCTACTATTTCATCGGCGAACGTCGCTCCCAAGCCAATGACAAAGAGAAAGCCGCAGCCTTCTACCAGCATGTGTTGACGACCAAGGAAACCCAATTGTCAGCTTATCGCGGTGCTCAATTCGCCCTGCAGTCATTCGGCAGCAAATAAGCGGTCGCCTCAAATCAGTGACCACCCGGTTCCACGATCGAATGGATTCCTGGAACCGGTGCAGCCCGACACAACAGCACCGTCAGGAATGCGCCGACCGAGTACGCCCCGTCTGCCATTTCACACTCAATGGTCACCGATGGGCCGATCGAATGGGCCAGCTCCCTAAACCCAGAGCTCGGCATTTCGCCGGAGAAATACCACGATTTCACCGAGAGCGATTGACCGAACGCGACGATGGTTTTTGACGACTTCCAGCGACACGAAATCTTGGCCTGAGGCACACTGAACCCGACTACACACTGCAACGGTGGTGTCACCCAGAGAGAATTCAGCTGCCGGGCCAAGAAACGCCCCAACATCCGCTCAACATTTCTGACGAACCGACTCGGATGAACTAACTTTGCACTTCGACGATGGCAGCCGCCGCTTGCCCAACGCGAGTGACGTTAACGCTCATGACCACCCGATTTGATGTCGCCAGCAGTTCCTTGGAGACCACATTCAAAGGACAAGCAGGATCAGGAGTCTCGTAGTTCAGCGTGTAAGGAATCACGCCGTGTGCCAACCCCACGATCGACCCGGCGAGCTCTAACAATCCCGAACCCGCTCCCGAGTTACCGAGGAAGCTTTTCATAGCCGTGACTGGAATGCGCCGCCCCAGATCATCTCCGAATACGTCCAGGATCGCTTGAGATTCGGCAATATCGACATCCCGCGTCCCCAAGCCATGGGCGTTGATATGCCCAATCTGATCAGGACGCAAACCGGCATCACGCAACGCGGCACGCATGGCGTTCGCCATCGCGAGGCGGTAATTCGCACCCTTTTGCGGATCCATCACACATGACGAACCGGTTCCGAGCACGCGGCCCCAGATCTTTGCACCACGCTGTTCGGCGTGCGCTCGATCTTCCAAAATGAACGAACACGAACCTTCGGCAACAACCCGCCCCGATCGATTCAGATCGAACGGTCGAGCACGCGATTCGGGAGCTTCTGGGGTCCGAGCCAAATCGTCCCATAGCGCCAGATGCAAAGTTTTGATCGGATGTAGCGTCGTTCCGGTCACACCGACGATCATCAAATCCGCGTCGCCGCGTAAGATGATTCGCATCGCTTCACCCACCACAGTGTTACCGGACGCATCGTCGAGTGTCAGTGAATTGCTGGGACCACGGGCGTCTGCGGAAATACTGATGTGACAGGCCGGCATATTAGGCAGATATCGAAGCAACCACAGCGGTTCCAGCTTGGTTAACCCCATCTGGCCCCAGCGAGATTTCTGGAACACGTCGGTTCCTTCTTCGCAGCACGCCGAACAACCTTCCAACAGAACCTCAGGCGGACTGAGCATCAAATTGGCGCCAAACTCAACCCCCAGACGATCGTGGTTGATTTGTTCCAGATTGACGTTCGCATTTTGCAAAGCGAGCAGGGCCGAGGCGACGCCCAACTGAATTTCGCGACACATCGCCTTCAGATTCTTGCGTTGCTCTTTCAAATAAACTTTACGAGCCGACTCATCGGTGAACTCTCGCACTTCACCGCCCACTCCGTCGGGCGCGGCAAATCCCGGGAATAATTTACCATGAGCAATACCAGATCGCCCCTGGGAGAGGTTCTCCCAGAACGTACTAATGCCAATCCCGATCGGGCTTACAATCCCGATACCGGTAATGACAACTTCTCGAGGCGAAGAGGATCTGGTCACAATTATTTGCTCGTTGGCGTCAATCATCCACGTCCAAGCGGTCCTGCCAAGCGAACCATCGATTTGGCAAGAACGCAAAGGCCAATCAAATTGGCTGGCAAAAACTTATCACATTTCACACAAAAAGTGTCACGGCCCAATAGTGGCGTCGTCAATCACATTGCGAATCATAACGAAAAAAACGCCATGTGATCTGGCTTGGCCATCACACCCGTCCCACGACCAAACAGGCGTTATGACCGCCAAAACCGAAACTATTGGACATCACCCGATTAACCCGCATTCCACGCGCCTTGTTCGGAACGTAATCGAGATCACAATCGGGATCGGGAGTTTCCATATTAATGGTTGGAGGGATGACATGATGCGACAACGCCAAAATGGAGATGACAAACTCAACCCCACCTGAAGCCCCCAACAAATGCCCCAACTGACTTTTCGTGCTCGAAACACAAACTCGCTTTGACTCCGCCCCAAACACTCGCTTAATGGCGTTCGTCTCAGCCTTGTCACCAAGTGGCGTACTCGTCCCGTGCGCGTTGATGTAGCTGACCTCTTCGACACCCACCCGGGCATCCTTTAGCGCCAAACTCATCGCCATGGCCGCTCCTGTCCCTTCGGGGTCAGGAGCCGTCATATGGGAACCGTCAGACGAGACACCGTAACCAAGCACTTCACCCAGGATCGCGGCACCCCGTTTTTTCGCGTGCTCATATTCTTCCAAGACAACCACGCCGGCCCCTTCGGCCAGAACAAAGCCATCTCGATCACGATCGAACGGTCGACTGGCCGATTGAGGACAATCATTGCGAGTCGACAAAGCCCCCATTCTGGCGAAACCCGAAAGCCCCATCGGCGTGATCGCCGCTTCGCTTCCGCCGGCGATCAGGATATCAGCCACGTCGTGCTGAATCAGTCGGTAAGCATCTCCAATTGCATTCGTCGCCGAAGCGCAAGCCGTCGCCACCGCACTGCTCGGGCCTTTCAAACCAAATTGGACCGAAATATTTCCGGTAGCCGCATTGACCATTAATTTCGGAATCATGAACGGCGAAACCCGCGACGGACCGCGGTCGAACAACTTGGCGTGCTGTTCTTCGATCTCGTTCAAGCCACCGATGCCACTGCCAATAATCACACCGCAGCGGTAGGGATCGGCGATCTTCTGAAAATCGATACCCGATTGATGAATCGCTTTTTGCGCCGACGCTAAGGCAAACTGACTAAAACGATCAAGCCGCTTGGCTTCTTTGGAATCAAAATGGTCTTCGGGGCGGAAGTCTTTGACTTCGCCACCAAAGCTGACCTTGAAGTCGGAGCAATCAAATCGCTCCAGCCGGCCGACACCGCTTTTGCCCGCGCACAGGCGCTCCCAAAACTCGGAAACCTCCGAGCCAAGAGCGGTGATGACCGACATCCCTGTCACGACGACGCGTCTGGACATCCGTCACTGCTTCTCCGTGATGTACTTGACTGCATCACCAACAGATTTGATCTTTTCTTGATCCGACTCAGGGATCTGAACGCCAAACTCGTCTTCGAACTCCATGACGAGTTCCACCAAATCGAGCGAATCGGCCTTCAAATCAGCAACGAAATCGCTGTTCAATTTGATATCTTCTTTTGGAATATTCAGTTGTTCACTGACAATCCCGATGACTTTCTCTTCAATCGACGACGCCACGCCTCACTCCTTTGGAGCCGAATCTTGGTAATCCGAAAATCCCAGCACGGCCATCGTACTGGGTGTTTTATCATGGTTTTTCCGCATTTATCGACGAGACATGCAGGAATCGAACATGCCTCGTCACAGACCTGTCAGCCCTGACATTCACCAAACCGGCAATTCACCCATTGCTTGCTGCACAAAGTGAACAAGTGAAATTACCGAATTAAGATGCAGTTCCTTCTCTGATGTCGGCACGGTATACCGGGTTTTCAGAGTCGTGTAAACCGCAACGAAAAGATCCGCCGATGAATTCGAAAGGGAAGCCCTCTGCCATGGCCCTTCCCGTGAGCGGCCAGAGCCCAAATCAGCCCCCTCCCGACCGCTCAGCGAACGAGGTTCAGTCGTCGTTCACTGTCAGGCATTCGACCTTACGATCAATTCGCTTCATCAATCCCTTCAATACTTTTCCCGGACCGATTTCGTAGAATCGGTCGCACCCCTGCGCCAGCAATTCCCGAACACAACCTTCCCACAGAACTGGTTGCGTCACTTGCCGCACCAGGATCTCGCGCACGCGATCAGCCCCCTCGTGAACCTTGGCGTCGACATTAGAAACCACAGGAATCCGTGGTGACTGAATCGGCACTGATCGCAACACCTCTTCCAGTCGCTCACAAGCCGAACCCATCAGCGGCGTATGGAATGCGCCCGCCACCGTCAACATCCGGGCCCCGCCCCCTGCCTGCTCGATCAGTTCGGCCGCTTTCGCACAGGCCGGCTTGTCGCCCGACAAGACGGTATTTCCAGGACACAAATAGTTGGCAACCCAGATCTGGCCAGCTGCAGTTGCGTCCTCGCGAACCTTGGCCACCTGGTCGTGACCCAGAATTAATGCGCTGACCATCCCTGAAGGATTCGCGTCCGCTGCCTGCTGCATCGCCTCGCCGCGTCGCTGCACGACTCGTAACCCGTCCTCGAAGGACATCGCCCCTGCGAACACCAACGCGGTATATTCCCCCAGACTTAAGCCAGCCGACATCGCGCAACTGTCGACAATCTCCGGACTTTCCGCCCGCAGCATCTCGAGCGCGGCCAGACTACTGACGAACAAGGCCGGCTGGCTGATGACCGTGGTATCAAGCCGTTCGGCCGGCCCTTCAAAGCAGAGCGACGCCAAGTCGAAACCAAGAATCTCGTTCGCCTTGTCGTAAAGGGCTTTCGCAGCAGGAAATCGCGAGGAGATGACCTTGCCCATCCCCACATGCTGAGCCCCCTGCCCCGGAAACAGGAACGCGGTCTTGGCCACCATACCCCTCAACTTTCAACCCGCACTACCCGGGTCAGCGGAAAGCTCGTCGACAATCTGTTCGTTGATTCGCCGACTTTTCAGCGTTGTCGCCACGCGCAGCGCGTTGTAAATCGACCGTGAATTACTTGATCCGTGGCAGATAATTGCGATACCGTCGATGCCGAGCAACGGCGCTCCCCCTGCCTCGTGATATTCGAATCGCCGACCAAGCATCTTGAACGCTTCCACCGCCCGCGGCCGCTCAACATCAAGCGAATTCAAAACCTCGGCGGAAACCGTCTTCATCAGCATATCGACCATGCCTTCAGCGGCCTTCAGCAACACGTTGCCGACGAAACCTTCGCAGATGACAACGTCCGCACCGCCCTGGTAAAGATCACGCCCCTCGACGTTGCCCACGAAACGCTGACGAAACGGACTACGAGAAAACAGCGCATGCGAAGCCCGCACATCGTCGGTCCCCTTACCGTCTTCGCTACCGATATTCATCAAACCGACCGTTGGTTGCTCGATCCCCAATACCTCGCGGGCGTAAATCGAGCCCATCGTGCCGTACTGAACCAAATGCTCGGGACGAGCGCCAGGATTGGCCCCGACGTCCATGAGCACAGTTTTGCCTTTCGTTGTCGGCAAGACAACGGCAATCCCGGGGCGTTTCACCCCTTTGAGAAACAGGCGCGTCCGCAGACCAGCCGCCACCACCGCGCCAGTATGCCCGGCACTGACAACAGCGTCGACCTGTTGCGTCGCCATCAACTGCCAGCAGACAATGATCGAACAATTCGGCTTTTTCCGCAGGGCATCCACAGGCTTTTCGCCCATTTCAACCCAACCTTCGGCGGGGCAAACCGTTAGTCGATCCGCCGAGAACCCGGACTGCGCAACGAGAGACTCGAGCGTCGAAGCGTCACCCACTAGCGTGACGCACAATTCCGGATTTTCCCCAAGCGCCGCAATCGCTCCATCAAAATTGGGCTGGGGGCCGAAATCGCCGCCCATTGCGTCCAGTGCAATCCGCATAGAGGACTATTCCTCGATTTCGACGAGCGTCCGCCCCATATAATCCCCACACGTCGGACAAACGACATGCGACGGGATCTTCGTCTGGCACTTCGGGCAATTGTGGAGCTGAACGGGCGTCAGGGCATCGTGACTTCGACGACGACGTGAACGACCTTTGGACTGACGACGCTTCGGGGCGGCCATGTTGAGTTATCCCAACGAAATCGAGGCAAGGTTGAGCGGACAGAAAGCGATCTCGGCCACTGGGTGGCGAGAATTTCTCTGCCGAGTAAAGCGGCGAATGGTACGCGAATGGGAAATGATGGTCAAGGATCAGATCAACGACCAACCCAGAAGGACGATAATCGCCCCCTTTTTTCCCGCACGAGACACGATTTTGGGCGATTATAGCAATTCCTGGATGACCGAACCCGGTTCCAGAGCCGACGTCGGTCGCCCGCTATGATTGAGGAAATTGACATGGGGATCAATGCCCAATACGTGAAACATCGTGTGATGAATGTCCGCAGGAGTCACCGGGCGATCTTGTGGAACCTCGCCCAGGCGATTTGTGGAACCCACAATCCGTCCACCCCGCACGCCCCCGCCGCCCATCAGGCAGAACATCGCATTCCCCCAGTGATCGCGACCCGGTGTCCCCATACTGAGCGGTGGACCGCCATTACCTCCGTTGTTCATCCGAGGCGTTCGACTGAATTCGCCGCACAACATCACGAGCACGTCATCGGACAGACCTCGTTGCGACAAATCCTCTAACAAGGCAGACAAGGCGGTATCCACTTGGGGCAGATAATTCTCCATGCCGGATTGCAAATTCCAATGGTGATCCCAGCCGCCAAAATGAACCGTGACAAATGCCGTCCCCGCTTCGACCAGACGTCGAGCCAGCAAAACGCTTTGACCGAAACTCTGTCGACCGTATCGATCCCGCACCCGCGGGTCTTCCAATCCAATATCGAAGGCAGTTCGCGCGGCAGATCCCGTTACCAGTTCGATCGCCTGACGATCAAACCGATCCATTGCGTCCAACATCCCCTTCGTTTCGACATCGCGCCGCAAACGGTCAAAATGCTTGGCGAGCACAGCGCGATCGTCTAAACGATCGACCGACATGCCCCCCGGCAATTGAACATTCTGAACCTTAAAATTCTCGGCATTCGGGTCGCCTTCCGTTTCAAACGGATTATGGGAAGCGCCAACGTAATTGGCCCCGAAATACCCCGGCCGCAATCCAATACTCATCCCAAACGGGACGGCGACGTAAGGCGGCATCCCGGGCTGACGAGCCCCCGTCAGCTTTGTCGCGATCGAACCGACGAACGGTGACTTCCCTTGTGTATCTGCGCCGCTGACACCACCACGACCGGTCAACATGAAATGGCCAGCAGTGAAATGATCACCGGTCCCGTGATGCAACGACCGTATGATCGAGAATTTGTCCGCGCATTTCGCCTGTTTCGGAAACAGCTCGCTGATCTCGATCCCGTCAACATTAGTCCGAATGGGATTCCAGATTCCCCGACATTCGGCGGGAGCCTGAGGCTTAAGATCATACAAATCGAGATGACTCGGACCACCGTCGAGCCACAGCAGGATCACCGATGTTTTCTTGCTCGGGCTTCCCCGCTGGGCCGCATCGTCCTTCGCACGCAGCAGTTGCGGGAGACCGACCGACGCCATCCCAGCCATTCCCAATTGAATGAAGCTGCGGCGAGTTACTCCATCGCAGTAACGGCCAGTCGAACCGAGTTCAAGGCGAAACATACAGGCGAGCCTTTCCGATCAGGGCGGGAATTCAGGCAGGCGTCAACGCATCGGCAGCTATTGATCCTAATCGGCTGCGCTCGCATTGGTCAAACATCTTTCGCAAGATTGACCGACAATCCGTTCTGCGCGGACACACTCCCACAAGTTGCATGATCACGAGACAAAGTCGACCTCCTTAACGAAAGCGGAGATCGTGCCGGCGTCGAAAAAATGCTAAGTCGCAGTTTCTGCCGGTCCGCGCGGCACACGGTATGCCTCTACCCGTCCGCGCCCTTGAAATCGCCAGGGCTTCCCCCTTGGGCCGATCTGAGAATCGCATTTCAAGTCAGCAAAACGGCATCATTTTGGCCAAATTAGCCAAAATCCCATTCCCAATTCCTATGCTTTGAGGTCACATCGGATGACAGGGAAATTGCCCATTTTATCCGCATTAACGCTGATTGTCGTGGCGGGGATCACCCTCTCCGCAGACAAAACGGGACAGGACGGCGTCGAGGTTGAGACACGAAAAGTGCCGATTGAGTCGAATTTGTTGCGTTCCCCGTCCGAAAGCCAACTGGAATCTAAACGACGCGGGACGACGAATGGCAGCGCCCGAGTGCTGTTCATTACCACGAAAGGTTGTGAGCGCTGCGAACAAGAGTTGAATCGCTTGCGAAAACCCGGCGGCGAATTTGAAATCATGAAATCCTTGGGCTGGAAGATCGGTGAAGGCCCGGAAAATCATGTTCAGATCGTCGATCGCGACGAAATCCCCGATCTGGTTCGCTTACTGAAAGTTCGCGAATACCCGACGGTCGCTTGTGTCGTCGATGGCGAAATTGTTCGGTCATTCAAAGACGGATGCACCACACCATTGGACGCCTGGACATTTGGATGGTTGATCAAAGGTCAAAACGAACGCCCCCAATCAGCCATTTCGGAAGCCGCTCGGGTGGAAACGACGGGCAATTACCGGTTGCGCGGCAATCACTGGTCGCTGGAGGGTGATCCCAATCCGACGAAACAACATGTTTTGGACCATTTGCGTGGGCCCAATCACGGACATGCCAGCGTCGCATACGGAGCAATTGAAAACTGGTCTTACGAAGAACTTCGTTCATTGCACGATGACTTGCACGAACGTGAAGGCGGGACTTATGGCGTTTATGGTACGTACCAGTCCCCCGCGGCCAATCGCAATCTCGACGCCTTCAGCGGCGGCCGTAAGGTGATGGGAAAATAGCCCACAAGCAGGAAAGTCTGACGCCGATCACGGCCGGTCACCGAATAGCAGCACCCGCTGAAATCAACGGTCGAACGGACGGAAAATGGTGAACACCCGGTTCACCGCGGACGTTCGTCGCAACTGGGTAATCGAACGCAATCGCTGACAATTCGATGTCCGACCTTGAGTGACGTTCGGTCCTCGACAAACCTGCCACGCGTCCCACGGCAGCAATCGTCGGTGCCCACGTCCGGCCGCTGTCATCGCACCATACGCGGCCCCTTTCATCCACTCCTACGCCGGCCGTTTCCAGATTCAATCCGTCGGTTCGCCCTTCCTGCGCCACGCAAATCAACACCGAATCGGCAACGATCACTCGGCCGCTCGCCAGCCGCACACCCGCCTGAAGATCCGGCCGAAGTTCCGTTCCAATCACCGCGTCGTCCAAACGAAAGGCAATGTCGAGCGACTGAATTGCATCGAATGTCGGATCAAACATCCCACACAATTCGAGCAGGGTGACATGTTCATCCACGACAGTGACGTCGACTCCCAAATCGGCCAGCATTATCGCGGCCGAAAGTCCGGTTTCCCCCGCACCCACGATAATCGTCGATCGGGGAACGTCCACCAGACCCAACAGCGATTCGATAGTCAGCACAAAATGATCGTCACACCGAAGATACGGTGGACGTTGTGACCTCGAGCCACACGCCAGAACAATCTCGGTGCTAGAGACGATTCTCTGCTCGTGAGAGTGAGAAATCGTCACGGTACGAGGTGAAACGAATTTTGCCTGACCGGTGATTCGTTCAACGCCGAAACAGTCCAACTCGGCATTGTCGGACTGCAACTGGCAACGATTCAGTCGGGACACTTCAGCTCGCCAAGCCGCCATCGTCACCTCGCGTTGCTCGGCGAGATTAATGATCGCCAGACGCATCGAATCCAACGACGGAGCCGACTGACCGGTTCCCACGATCGCCACGCGGTCCCCCTGCTGAGCTGCTGCGATCGCTCGCTCAATTCCGCCGCGGTCTTCGCCAATCACCAGCAAGTCATAGTCCATGTCCGCTCTCCAAGTTCTATTTGGGTACTCTGGAGAAAGTCGACTGACAGTAGTCCAGGCAATTAACGAAGACCTTCCGGATTTCGGAAAGTTTTCCGACTGCCGGTGACTGTGCCGGTGAAAGCGATTGTAGGAGCTTCCCGATGGTTAAAATGCCAAGGCGCCTGCCGCCCCCCCCACAATGAACAGGGGCCACTGGCGGATAGTACTGACGCCTCCCAGGAGTTAGGATTTGCCGGGAATGCTTGAAGTCTTCTCTGGAAAGTGCCGTTCACCCACCATGCTGACAACCATCACTCGACTGACCGCACATGACATTCGCTTTCCGACCTCGCGAACGCTGGATGGCTCGGATGCGATGAATCCCGACCCTGATTACTCGGCCGCCTATGTCGTGCTGGAAACGGACCGGGCTGATGGCGCGGCAGGACATGGGATGACGTTCACGATTGGGCGTGGAAACGAGTTGTGCGTCGCAGCCATTCATGCCCTGGCCCCCTTAGTTGTGGGACGAACGCTGGAATCATTTACGGCTGACATGGCGGGCTTTTGGCGACTGATCACTGGCGACAGCCAATTGCGTTGGGTCGGACCAGACAAAGGCGTGATTCATCTCGCGACTGCGGCGGTCGTCAATGCCGTCTGGGATCTCTGGGCGAAAACGACCAACCGACCGCTGTGGCGGCTGGTGTCCGATCTGACACCTGAGCAACTCGTGGGCTGTGTCGATTTTCGCTACCTGACCGACGTCCTGACACCGGACGAAGCGATCCAACTGTTACGGCGAATTGAACCAACGAAATCTGCTCGAATTGCGCAACTCGAACGTGAGGGCTATCCCGCATACACCACATCAGCTGGTTGGCTGGGCTACGATGATGAAAAGCTACGACGCCTGTGTCGCGACTGCCTGGCACAAGGTTGGAACGTCTTCAAAATCAAAGTCGGCCGCGATCTGCACGACGACATTCGCCGGTGCCGTATCATTCGCGAAGAGATCGGCTGGGAACGGCGACTGATGGTCGACGCCAATCAAGTGTGGGACGTGGCGCAGGCCATTGAATGGATGCACTCGTTAGCCCAGTTCAAACCCTGGTTTATCGAAGAACCCACCAGTCCCGACGATGTCCTGGGACATCTGGCGATTGCGAAAGCGATCGCTCCAATCCAGGTCGCGACGGGTGAACACTGTGCGAATCGCATCATGTTTAAACAATTTCTGCAATCGGGAGCTATCGGCATTTGTCAGATCGATAGTTGCCGGCTCGGCGGAGTCAACGAAGTACTGGCGGTACTGTTGCTGGCCGCCAAATTCGGTGTCCCTGTCTGCCCGCATGCCGGGGGAGTGGGCCTATGCGAATATGTTCAGCATCTGGCAATGATCGACTTCGTCTGTATTAGCGGTTCGTTGGAGAATCGATTATGTGAGTATGCTGGCCACTTGCACGAGCATTTCGAACACCCAGTCGAGATGCGCAACGGACACTACGTCCCTCCCACCGCAGCAGGATACAGCATCACGATGAAAGCGAGTTCGATTAAGGAGTACTCGTTTCCCGACGGTGTCGCCTGGAAAGAGGCGACGACCTCGAAGTGAGCACAACCGTCGCGACGCCTGGCTGCCATCCACGATGGCCCGATCAGGTTTGCGACAGTTCGCAAAGCCGACGCAACCGATCCCAGGTGTAAATCCCCGAGCCGTGTTGATCACTCCAGACGATCTTCAAGGCGTAGTTGCCGGAATAGTCCAATCCGACCGGACGAATATCGTCGGGAATGGCCTCGGGACGCAGCGTACGAACTCCGGTGATCTCGTCGACACACTGGGCACAAGGACATTCACACCGGACCAGCTTAAACGGCAGACGCGCCGAGCGGCCATCGGGCCACGCGATTTCGAAAACACCGGCGTCTTTCAAGGCTCGAAGCGATTGCGGGGGCACATTATCGGTCACGAATGATCTTTCGAGTTAGTCCTTGAACGGATGCTTGACCTGTTCCCAAAATTCATCGAATCGTTCGGGCGTGAACTTGGGACTATTATCGGGATCGTGACATTCGACACACATCGATTTCTTCGCTTCCGCCACGGTGCGTCGCACCTTGCGACGCCCTTCGAGCAACTCGTCCATACTAGCACCGCTTTCTTCCAGCGTCACATGCGCGCTGCCGGGGCCGTGACAGTTCTCGCATTGCTGGCCCAACAAATGGGGCGATAGCGACTCTTTGACGTAACCGCTTCCGTAGCGCAGCATTTCTTGCGGATTCCAGCCTGTCACGTGGCACGACAGACATTCAGGATCAAACTGTCGCTTGATCCAGCCGATTTTTTCGTCCGCACGATTTTCATGCCATGGCCCCTCTTTGAGCGTTGTGAAAGCGACGGCGTGGCCGGTGCCTTTCCACTGTTCAAAGGCCTTGGTATGGCACGTACCACATTTTTCGGCTCCGACAAAGGTCGCATGGGACGGATGCTCGCTGATGAAAAACAGGTCCGAAGCAGCGATATCCTCATCTTCCAGTTGCTGTTGATAGTTTTTCATCAACTCGCGCATGGCAGGATGATTCTTGAAGCGATCCTTATCGAGTTGAATCAACTCGAAACGAAACGGCTCGGCGGTGTTATCCGGATAAAACCCCAACACGCCGACCCGTTTCCCTTTGTGGCCGACGTTCAAAACCCACGTTTTTCCGACCTGAATTGGCTTGCCATCCGGCTCTTCATAGCCCCCCGCCGCCAGAACGATCCGAAACTGGGGATAGGTCTGGGCGAATTTCAACGCTTCCGCATCATTGCCATGACACAACAGCACCATCAGATCTGGCTTTTGATCTTCAATCGTTTTGATCACGCCGGGCAAAACAGTATCGGGATCGAGAATTTTAATATTTGTGTTCACACCGGCCGGAGCCACTTTGTCGGTCAGACTGGGCCCGAATATCGCGGTAACACCGATCTTAACTCCCCCTTTTTCGATCATGCGATACGGCAGCGGCCAACCGAGATCCGGCTGACCAAATAACTCGACGTTCGCCGAGACCAGCGCGGCAGAGCGGGCCAGTTCCTCAGGATCTGCCTTCATCTGGGTGAGAATAAACTCGGGCCCCATTTTCAATTCTTCGACGCCGACACCCACGGCGGCGTAGTTCATCTGCTGAAATGCCTCGAACATCTTCTCAAACTTGATCTCGTCCTGTCGCCGGGAACGCCTGAGCGTCCCTCCCACGTCGAGCCCCACGACGTCCCAGCCTTTCTCTTCGACCAGGATCCGCAGCAAGTCGGCACGTCGGGCCATCCCGCCGGACTGGGTTTCAGAACATCCGCAAGGCTCAAGATAGCCATGTTGTTCGCCACTCAGCAGCAGCGCCACTGCGGGCTTTTTCCAACCGTCCAGAAAAGGCATCACAGGAATCGATCTTGATTCAGCCCGGGATGCAGAAACTTTGGCCGGGGGTTCGGCGCTAACAGGCGGTTTACACCCTGCACACAGAGCGAGAAACAGAGCCGTCACCCCGGCACAACATTTGAAATTGACCATCGAAGAGTGAGTCACAATCCCTCCTGGAATCCGTTTACGGCACCACCACCGTAATCGGTGCGGCAACTCCTAACGAAGGGCATTGTAGTCGAGGATCAATTTCAAGTCAGGAGCTTCTGGATGATTGAGCATCAAATCAATCGATTCCGATTTCAACTCGCGATGGTTGCCGGCCGGGCCCGGTGGAATTTCGACCTCAATCTGATAGCTCTTCGAATTCCCCAAAACCTTGCCACCGTCGACAATTCGGGCCTTGAATCGGGTATCTGCTGGCTCGACCGATTTCAGCACCAGCTCTTCGTCCATCCCCTTCACGAAGAGCGTCAATTTGGCCTTTTTGCCCTCAGAGGCGGGGAAATCGGTGAAAATCAGGCGATTGGAAGTGGGATTGAAACCAGCTCCAACGACCCCGCGGATATCAATCGGCCCGGATCGACGAGCCGAAACGGTGAATTCTCGAAAGACTTCACTCTGGCCCGGATCCAGGTTGCTTCCCTCTGCTTTTTCGCCATCCGCCTTTTCCACTTCGGTCTTGTCGCCTTCCGAATTTTCACTGCTGGCCACTTCCGGCTTCTCGCCCGCAGCCGCTTCCGGCTCCGCCTTGCCATAGACGGCCTTCAGCTTGATCGTTTCCAACAGGAGCCCAATGGGAATATTCGGCCCCACTTCCACCGCGACTTTGTAACCACATTTGGCTTCTTTTGATTCGAGAGCATCAGGATCGGCCGGCGTCAAAGTGACTTTAACGAAACTCTTTTCGCGGGGAACTTCCGTCAAGACAAAATCGTTCAGCACCTTCGAATAGACAATTCCTTCGCCCTTGGTTGGCTCGGTCTTCGAAATGACACCCAGGTCCCAGAATCCCAAGGGAGCTAGACGAATCGGATTATCGACCGAACCGGTGATTTTGAGATCAATCTGTCGACGTTCCGGGTCGGTGGTAAAAACGGGCACCTGCTGGTGGAATTTGTCGATTTCCGCCTTCATCACCCATTTGACCAGGATGTTCACCGCCTCGCCCGGAGCCAGCGAGACCTGGTCCGTGGTTTTGAGGGCATCCTGCTTCGACGGATCGCTACCCACTTTGACAATTTCACCGACCGTACATTGACATGTCGGCTTGCCCAGCTTCAGATCCAAAGGACCTTCGCCGACGTTCTTGATGGCAAAGACATGTTCGTCAATTGCCCCCACAGTTTTCGCACCAAATTTGTGCTCAATCGCATCGATTTCGACTTTGCCGTACGGCCCCGCCTTTGGCAACGGCATCGCTTCATCAATCGTCCCTTTGGGCGGATTGATGGAGGGGATCAGCCCGGTGCCCTTGTACTGCCCAAGCCAGACCACCAGACCGAGAGAAGCCAGCCCGAAAATAATTGTCGCTAAGATCGCAAACGGTTTCACTGATGCCACCCCTCAGATTTGTCGCTTCACGACACCCCGCGTCATGAAGCATTGGTCACTTCGAGTATAAACGAATCGAACGTCACTGCAATTCGGCCGGACGTTTCAATTTTTCCATTTCGCGTCTCACACCAACAGTCTGCCGAGATCGGAAAGAACT
The DNA here is from genome assembly GCA_903871875.1 of uncultured Schlesneria sp. GTDB lineage: Bacteria > Planctomycetota > Planctomycetia > Planctomycetales > Planctomycetaceae > Schlesneria. Next base: position 70,816 of record CAIQIR010000039.1, on the reverse strand, counting down.
TGCCAATCAATCACTTACACCGAGCAGCCTAACCGTCAATTCGGCGTGGCCGACAGCCTTTCCAACCGTGTGCGAACCGAATCGGCAAGAACTCGATCAACATGTCCTCGTTCGCGATTGATCTGATCTTGCGCGATCGCCTTATGGGCAACCATGCTTGCGTCCCCACCTTTTTCAGCGGCATCAAAGGCGAAGGCTAATTCGGCCATTAACATCGCATTTGTCGGATAACGCGCTGACGCTTGCTCGAAAGCCGCCACAGCTTCCTGAGCATCCTTCAATTCATGGGTCACCTGCCACCGTGAAAGCCACCAGTCACCGATTCGGCGGTCGTCCTGAAAATTGACCGGATCACGCGCCGCCGCTTCGCGCATCAGACGTACGGCATTCACAAACGAATCGTTGGATCGAAATCGATCGGCTTCCGCCCGGCGAAAAGCGACCTCGGCCCGTTTCCGCCACGGTTCGCCGCTGAACGTATCCGCTGACGTGGCCAGACCATATTCCGCGTCCGCCGCTTCTGAAAGCCCCTTCTGAACCAACCGATCTCCCTGCTGCAATCTCGTCGCGACGACTGCGACCGGCTGCAAGGCGGTGAAGAAAAGTGCCCCCAACAAACCAACACCGAAGACCATCGTGGTGGCGAACGCCCCCTGGGAATTGTCCCAGGAAAATCTTGGGGCTGGGCTCCGTCCGCCGTCGGCCAGAGCCACCAATCCCAATAGCAGCAGGCTGACCGCCGGCATGCCAATGCCGCCGGCACCGAGCAAATGAACAAACAAGGCGAACCCGGCACAAACCGCACTGACCCGCCAAATACGTTCGTCAGCATTCCCTGATCCAACAACCCCTCGCAGCACCCAATACATCACCACGGCGGCGGGAAGAAACACGAGCAAACGGTCGTCATATCCCGTGCACAGCAGGCAGCACCAGATCGCCGCGACCAGTCCGGAAAGAACACGGGGAACGTAGAAGTCGGAGACCGGTTCCTCTGACGGTTGAACGTTGCCCTTTGGTGAATTCCCATTCACGATGAATAGCAAACCGATCGCAAACAGCCCCACGAGAGCAATTAGGCCTCCGTTCGCGGCGACGTCCAAAACCAGATTGTGCGGATCAGAAATCTCTTCACTGGCTTCGGGCAGCTTGTAGTACAGGTAATGCGAACGAAACTGTCCGGGCCCCACACCGAACAAAATGTGATCTCTGATCATCGGCAGCGTGGCCGACCAGTACTGAAGGCGATATTGCAGCGATTTCGGTGCTTCTGTGATGACCTGCCGGTCCAGGCCGCCGATCCGGCTGAGCGTCCAACCGCCAACCGCCAGGCAAACAATCACACCGCCAATCACGGCTAGCCGCCCCCGGGTCACAACGAGGCGTTGCGAACCAAACCCCCATAAGACCAGCCCAGCTGCCGTCCCGATCCAGGCCGTACGGCTTTTCGTCAGCAGCAAACACCATCCCAATAAGACAATCATCGAAATCCACAGCATCATCCGCGCCGAGATCCAACGAAGTCCCTGCTGTCGAACCGAGGCGATCCCACTGACCGCCAGTACTAAACAAACCGCCAAAAATCCGCCCAACGTGTTGGCCAGGGCAAAAAATCCCAGCGGTTCGCGACTGTCACGCAGTCGCATTTCAAACAACTTCACGCCAGGACCGTCGACGGGAATTTGATCGATCGCCAGTTTCTGGCGGATCGTGGCGGCTTCCGTCGGCCCGGCCACCCTTAAGCGATCAAACAAAGGACCATACTTCGCGGCCAACTGAGGGAAATCGACATAATGTTGGTACAGCCCCAACCCTGCCACGGCCGTGCCTGTCGCCATCAGCCCCATCAGAAGATCGCGCCGAAACGCCTCCTGACGACACGCCTGTCGTAACAAAAACCAGCCAACGACCACCCCGCACCATTCCCACGCCAGGTTGATGGCCAGTCGCTTTTCGCCACCCGTTGCGACCACGATCAGGGCCGAAATGATGTGACCGCCTGCAAGCAGCCCGACGCTCAAGTCGAGCCAACCCCAGGACACGTTACGGAACGCGGTGCCGCGTGAAGCTGCGGTCCAAATCAATAGACCCAACAGCCAAAACGCCACGACCCACAGCGTATCGCCCTGCCCAGCCGACTCGGTGACATAAAAATAGCGGGTCAAAAAAAGAACCAGCACCACCGCGCTGGCAAACTGCCGAGCGAGCGATGGCGGTATCAAGTAGCGCGGCGGTGCGATCAGCTTCGACAATCGGTCTCCTTCCCCCCAGCCTCAGAAACTCTCACGAGGGGCCGCTTCGAGGATCGCAATTAACATCAGCACGCATCCGACACAGGCCACGATCACGACGGCCGCGTTCCAGGTCGTGACAGCATACAACATCAGTCCCAGCAAGCCTGTGGTCAACGTGGTCAATTGGACAGTCAGCACTGCTTGAACCTTCGTCAGACCGAGCGCCACCAACCGATGCGAGAAGTGTTTCTTATCGGGTTGGAACGGACTTCGCCCTTCCCTGATTCGAATTAGGACCACGGAACAGATGTCGTACAGCGGAACTGCCAGCACACACAGCGGGGCCAGAATCACATGCCGATTATGATCCGACGGCGTATAAAACGTGCCTAGGATCGTCATGGACGCAATCGCAAACCCGAGAAAATAACTCCCCGCATCCCCCATGAAAATCCGGGCCGGCGACCAGTTGTGGCACAAGAACCCGATCAAGGACCCCGCCACGATGAGAAAGAATCCTCCGACAAACCAGTGCGGATCGCCGGGTTTCGTCAACATCATCACGGCAAAGATCGTACTGACGATCAACGCGATCCCGCCGGAAAGCCCGTCCATGTTGTCGAGAAAATTGAACGAATTGACCATGACGACAAACCAGATCACCGATGCGACGATGCCGATCCAGGGATTGCTGACAAACACCGTCGCCCGTACCCCCGACAAGACCACGGCAATCGAAACTCCAAACTGCAAGGCAATTCGCAGCCTCCAGGACAACGGCCGAAAGTCATCGACCAATCCGGTGATCGACAAGACCGTTGCCGCGGCGATGATTCCCCACAACTCGCGTGCCCGAAAGTTAGCACCGGCCAGATGCTGGGTGAGTTCCAACGGCAACCATTCAGGGGGATTCTTTCGCCAGATCCAGATCAGGATCTGAGCCACGAGCAACGGCAATACGACTCCACACCAAATCCCGATGCCTCCACCGAGCGGCGTGGGAACCACGTGAACTTTGCGCGCCGCCGGCTTATCGATCAGGCCGATCCGCGGCGCAATTAATCGCATCAAGCCCGTCGCCAAAAACGACATCCAAAACGCGGAAATCAGACAGCCAGCGATAAACAGCCACATGAATCAACACGTTCCAGGCACGATCAAAGGATGGGAAACTCGCTCATTTACGTCGCCGTCGCAAAATCGTTTGCGCAGAAGGTGTTATTGCACAAATTCAATCGGAACGGGAACCCTCGAATCCCTCACGGGGCTGTGATACTGTCGCGGCGCGATATTTGTCCTGTCAATGACCCTGATTTCCGGGATCTCGCAAGAATCCCATTGCGAAAGAATCGTAACGGAATTGGAAAACCTGTTGCTGGCAGCTAACGAAGCCGCGGTGATGGTCGATTTTATCGATCTGAATCGTGACAACGTTTCGGGACAGACGATTCTGGCAGTGGCGCTGTCTGTGTATCTCTTGGCCTTGTTCACACTGAGCCTGTTTGCGTCCAAAAAGATCGAAAACGAAGAGGATTTTCTCGTTGCCGGCCGCCGTCTGGGACTGTTTCTCTGCTGGGGCAGCCTGATTGCCACATGGTTTGGCGCCGAAACCCTGACGGGATCCTCGACCGCCGCTCGTGCCGAAGGACTGCGGGGAACCATTCTGGACCCTTGGACCAGTTCCCTGACGCTGCTGATCGCCGGCATTTTTTACGCCCCGCGCCTCTGGCGGATGAAACTACTGACGACAGGCGACTTCTTTCGCCGTGTGTATGGCCGCCAGGCAGAATTAGCCTGCTGTGCCGTCCAGATTCCCAGTTATTTTGGCTGGATTGCCGGCCAATACATTTCGCTGGCGGCGGTCCAACAGGCCTATTTTGGTATCGATGAAAAAGGGGGCATCTTCATCGCATTCGCGATCGCACTGGTTTACACGATGGTCGGCGGCATGTGGTCTGTCACGCTCACCGACACGGTGCAGATCGTTATTGCCTTTGCGGGGTTATTGGTTCTGGCTGCGGCCTCATTCTCTGCATTTGGAAACCCTCCACTGGACACTGCGGCGCCCTCGATCACGCTGGCCAATATCGGTGCCGGCCTCTCGAAGTTTTTTGACAATGTCCCTGCGGATGATCTTTCGTTGTTGCCACCGCCGGATGCGACGTTGGCCTTCCTGCTGGCGTATGCGGGAACCTGGGCGACGGGGCTGTTTGGAAACCTGCCCGGCCAGGATCTGCAACAGCGGATCTTCTCGGCCAAAGATGCGAATACGGCCCGGGCCGCCTGTATTGGAGCTGGCCTGTTCTACCTGCTATTCGGCCTGATCCCCGTCGCCATTGGATTGATGTCACGCCTGGAATTGCCGCTGGAAGAAACGGTGGTCAAAGTCAAAGTGCTGATGTACATGGCCGGCAAGAACATGAACGTCTATCTCACGGTGATTTTCGTGGTCAGTTTCGTTTCGATCGTGATGTCGACCGCCTGCAGCGCCGTGCTGGCCCCCGCCGCGATCCTGGGACATAACTTTCTTGGCCGGGTGAAGTGCCTGCAAAAAGACAAACTGTTACTGGAACGGATTTGCGTCTTGCTGGTTTCCCTCGGGGGATTGGCCCTGGCCTACTCGGGCGAATCCACTTTCGGATTGCTCGACTTGTCCTTGTCAATCGCCCTGGTCAGCCTGTTTGTCCCGCTGACGATGGGATTGTACGGAAAGCCACGCGGAGAACTCGCGGCGATTCTGGCCACGGTACTCGGACTTGCCTGTTTCCTGGGTCGCAATCTGCCCGAAGAATTGATCGCGCCACTCCCTGACGCACTTGGCCCTTACGGTACCGTGCAATCGAATTTCGATGTACTCAAAAAATCAATGTCGGCGGTCGACAGAAGGTCTCACGAGATCGTGCGAGCCACAATCACTCAGGCGAAAGAGCAAGCGCGATCCGAAATGCGCACCGAACTGACCAAGTATGTTTCGCCTGCCGAAGCGAGTCGATTGACCGAAGTCTATTTTGAAACTGGTTTCGCTTGGATCACCTACATCGACCTGCGCTATGGACCTGACAAGATCGGTCCCCTTCCCCATCGCATCATGATGGTCCTCGGCACGATCTCTGCAGATTTATATGGCCTGGCCGCCAGTTTCCTCGGCTACTTTCTTGGCCAATGGATCTTGAAGCGACGTGGATTGGAATGGAAACCCGGAGCACTTCTGGCTCCGCCGACCGGATCTTGATCAAGAAGCGGGAGCCGCCGCGATAACAGGACCGGCCACCTTTCCGATTCCGCGCGGACTTAGAAAAAGCGCCTGACTGCGACATTCCGTCTATAGACAGAAAGCTTCTAATCGCTTTAGAATCTGAGGTCGACTGCTCATGACGCAACCGATCCCGTCTTGCATCTCCGTGTTGAAGAAAGTCCTGACATGTTGCGACCAACGACGGCACGTTCGATCCTTGCAACATTCTTGACGTTACTCTGCGGCAGCACTTCGCTGCTGCTCGCGGCAGAAGCTGAAACGGCCATTGCCGCATCAACGCCTCAGGCCAGCACCCCGCTGCCAGGATTAATTTCCAATCCTCCACTGCTGTCGGGCAATCGCCGCTGGCAGATGTTCTGCAAAAATCCGGGCTTAATCGCTGGTGCGGTCGATTGGAGTCCCGATGGTCGTTGGCTGGCCATGGCCACAGGGCGCGCGGTGCGGCTGTTCGAAATGAATGGTGCACCCGAGTTTCAGAAAATCTTGGTGGGACATGGGGATTTCATCCGTGCGGTCCGCTTCAGCCCTGGCGGCGAATTGATCGCCACAGCTTCGTTGGACGGAACCGTTCGAATTTGGGATCGAGAGGGTCGCGTTCAGCGGACCTATGGCGAACACGAAGACGCGGTGCACGACGTGGCATGGCATCCAAATGGTCAACGGTTGGCCTCGGCGAGCGCCGATGGCACCGTGCGCATCTGGTCGATCGATGGAAACACGATTGCGACCTTGAGCGACCATGAAGCACCGGTCAATGCCGTCGCGTGGAGTCCCGATGGGAAAATCCTTGCCTCCGGTTGTCAGAACAAGGTCATTCGGTACTGGTCGCCGGACGGCGAGAAAGGCCCCGTTGCTGAAGGGCATATCGGATCGGTGAGGTCTCTGGCCTGGAACTTCGACGGTTCGCAACTCTTGTCCTGCGATCTGGGAATCGAAGCCAGCGACAATACGAAAGACGATATCGCCCACGTGAAGGTCTGGAACACGCAGGGCGAACAAGTGAATTCGTTGACCATTGATGCCCCGCTGACACATGTTTGCTGGTCACCCGATGGAAAACGGGCCTTGGCAGGCGGCTCGATGGGATTCTGGATCTGGACTGTCGCCGAACGCCGACCGCCGGTCAGGGGCGCATTGCGGGCACTCGGTGTCAATGTTCCCGTTGCGTGGCGACCGTCAGGAGACCTGATCATCACAGGAACGCAGTTGCAAAACCCGAACGCGTTCGCCGTCAATTCCATTCCGCTGCGGAATATTCAACTGACCTCGGTCGCACAAAGCCCTGACCAATCATTGCTGGGAGTGGGACGAACCGGCGGATCTTTCTCCCTCTACAGCATTGAGGGAAAGCAAACCTATAGTTTGACCACGGGACAGCGAGGACAGTCGGTTGCGTTCTACTGGAGCCCTGACGGGACCTCGTTTATTCCGCTGCAGCGTCTGGCACCAACGATCCAGCAGTATGATCCCACGGGAAAAGCACTGGGACAACCCATTCGTCTGCCCACCTCCGTCCGCAGCGGCGATTGGTCGCGCGATGGAAAATACTTCGCCGCGGGTGGGGACGGGATGACCGTGATTCTGGTCGATCTGGAAGCGAAGACCGCCACGCAGATTGGCAAACAAGCACATGGAATTACGCAAGTTCGCTTCACCCCCGATCAACAGCAGATTTGTTCAACGGGGTTTGACGGCTGCGTCCGGTTCTGGTCGCGTGACGGCAAACCGGGAAAGGTTTTCGAAGCGATCGCGACTTCGATTCGTGGACTGGCGTTGGCCAATGACGGCAAATTGCTGGCGACCGGAACGGAAGATGGCACGATTCGATTCTGGACCATCGAAGGGGAATCCGAGACGACCGTGGGCGGGCACGGCGGATATGTCGAGACACTGGATTTTGATCCCACGGGCACCTTGCTGGCGTCGGGAAGCTGGGACCACACGGTACGCATCTGGAAACGAGATGGCTCACCCGTCTCGGTCTTGCGAGGCCATGAAGGGGGTGTCTATGGCGTTCAGTGGTCTCACGACGGTCGCCACTTGTTCTCGTGTGGCGATGATGGAACAGTGCGCATGTGGAACGCCGGATCGGGTGAAACCGAATGGCAATCGTTGCTGGGCGAAGGAGGCGGTTATGTCACGATGGATGCGCATGGCCACGTGAAATATGGCGACGAAAAAATTCTGGAAACGGACTTTGTCTTTTTCGCCGAAGACGAACAAGGTCGTCTCGCCCAAACCCCGTGGGCCAGTATCCGCACCGCCGTTGAACCACCGTCCGATACCGTCAGCAAAGCCGAATAGCAATTGAATGACTCTCGAGGAGACGAAAGCATGACCCCGTTGACAATGCGACTGAAATCGCTGGCGTTACTGGTGATGGCGGGAATTCTTTTCGCAGAATCACAAGTTGACGCACAGCAGGCTGGTGCACCCGTACAAGACGCTGCAGATGAATTGACGACAGTGATCGATCGTCGAATTGCCGACGGTTGGGAACGTAACAAGATCGAACCTGCGCCGCAGGCCGACGATTCGGAATTTCTCCGGCGCACCTATCTGAATGTCATTGGCCGTATCCCCTCGGTGTATGAGGTCTTGGAATTCCTGGATGAAACCTCGCCTCACAAGCGGCGCGAGCTGATCGAACGACTGCTCGACTCACCTGGTTACCTCTCGAATTTCACGGCAGTTTGGCGCGACGTGATCGTGCCTGAAGCGGCCAGTGCCGACAATCTATTGGTTCAACGCAGTGATGTCCCACGGTTTGAAACCTGGCTGCGCGAACGACTAGACCGCAACGATGGTTTTGATCGCATCGTTCGCGAAGTCATCACTGGGACGACCGAATCCCGCAGTGAAGGGTCGCCGCTCGCCTTCGATCGGCTGAAAGAAGGCAAAGCCGAAAACCTGGCCGCGGGAACAGCCCGGGCCTTCCTGGGGGTTCGCCTGGAATGTGCCCAATGCCACAACCATCCGTTTGCCAAATGGCAACGCGAAGATTTCTGGAAACTGGCCGCGTTCTATGGTGATGGCGCCATCGGAAACAATACTTCGACTGGAACGGGTGGACGGAAAATCATGATTCCCGACACCGACAAAGAAGTTCAGGCCGCGTTCCTGGACGGAAGCCAGCCCAGCGCCACGGGTCAGGTAACGTCACGAGCGATTCTGGCGAACTGGGTCACAGCAAAAGAGAACAGGTACTTTGCCCGCGCCACAGTGAACCGAGTCTGGGCTCACTTTTTCGGGATTGGCATCGTCGATCCTGTGGATGATTTCGACGAAAAAAATCCGGCCAGCCATCCCGAATTGCTCGACGATTTAGCGAACGCTTTTCTGGCTCATAATTACGATCTGAAATTCCTGGTCCGGGCGATTACTCGCAGCCGCCCCTATCAGTTGGCCAGCCGGCGCAGCCATCCCAGCCAGCAAGATCCCCATCACTTCGCCCGAATGCTGGTGAAGGGTCTGACCAGCGACCAGTTGTTCGACAGCCTGATCTGGGCCACGGGCAACGCCGAAAACGACAACATGCGCCAGGGCTTTTTTTTCCGCAACAACGGGCAACGGGAACGGTTCCGCGAACTCTTCGGGCAACAGATTTCTCCTCCCGGCGAAGTTCAAACCTCGATCTTACAGGCCCTGTTGATGCTGAACGGCGAGTTCGTCGATCAAGCCTCATCACCGGAACGAAGCATGACTCTCTCGGCGATCATCGCAGTTCCGTTCTTTAACAATGAGCAACGGTTGGAAACGCTGTTTCTGGCCGCCCTCGCACGGCCGCCGCGTTCCGACGAAGTGGCCCTGTATCTGAACTACTTCGAAGGCGAGGATCCGAATCAAAACTGGAAACAGGCCTTGGGTGATGTCTACTGGGCCTTGCTCAACAGCAGCGAGTTTTCCCTGAACCACTAATCTTCGTTCGACGGTGTCGTCGTACGAAACACGATCATTGCACTGATAATGAGGATCGAATCATGATCGACTCCCTTTGGAAAAACGTGGATCGGACATTCTCTCGACGTGACTGCCTGGCAGGCATGGCCACGTTTCTGGCCGCGGGAAGCTCGCGTTCGTGGATGCCGCTGATGGCGGCTGAAACGGCGGCCAATCCCCTGCGAAAACGTTCGTGCATCCTGTTATGGATGAATGGCGGACCGAGCCAGATTGACACCTTCGATATGAAGCCGGGTCACGCCAACGGCGGCGAATTCAAGGAAATTGAGACCGCCGTGCCGGGGATTCGCATCAGTGAGCATCTGCCCAAGCTGGCGGCCTGGACCAAACGAATGGCCATTATTCGTTCGATGAGTACGCGTGAGGGCGACCATAGTCGCGCCACGCACTTGCTGCACACGGGATATGTTCCACAAGGGCCGATTCAGTATCCAACGCTCGGTTCACTGCTGTCAAAAGAGCTGGGAGACGTCAAATCAGAACTGCCCAACTTTGTCAGCATCCTGTCGCAACGATTTGTCAGCCCGACAGCTTACGGACCGGGATTTCTCGGTTCGCAGTATTCGCCGATGCTCGTTGGCAGCAATGTGTTTAACCCCAACGCAGCCGGGCTCGCCGACATCGATCGAACGATGCAAGTCGAGAATCTCCGCTTGCCACAACAGGTCACGGCGGCACAGCGTGACCGACGTCTGGGGTTGCTGCAGGAAGTAGAACGTGGATTCCAGATCGACCGGCCCGAGTTGCCGATCATGAGTCACGCCGCCGCTTATGATCAGGCTGTTCGGCTGATGAAGTCCGATGCGGTGGGTGCATTCGGTTTCAGTGGCGAGTCCGAATCATTACGTGAGCGTTACGGGAAAACGACCTTCGGTCAGGGGTGCCTGCTGGCCCGACGTCTGGTCGAGCGTGGCGTACCTTTCGTCGACGTGACGTTAAGTAACGTGCAAACTGACGAACGGTTCAATACTTGGGACTCGCATCAGGATAATTTCCGCGTGGTGAAAACCCTGAGCAGTGTGCTGGACACCGCTTGGTCCGCACTGTTGGAGGATCTCGAATCGCGCGGCCTGCTCGATTCAACACTGGTCGTCTGGATGGGCGAATTCGGCCGCACTCCCAACATGAATTCCATTGGTGGTCGCGATCACTTCCCATTGGCATGGTCCAGCGTGTTATCGGGAGGCGGTATCCGCGGCGGCCAGGTTATTGGAAAAACCCGCGAGGACGGCATGGCAGTCGAGGACCGCCCAGTGAGCGAGACGGACCTGCTCGGCACGATTTGCCTGGCACTGGGCCTGGATCCATCCTCGCAAAACATGTCCAACGTCGGACGCCCGATTCGTCTGGTCGATCCGAAGGCCAATCCCATCAAGGAGGTCGTGTTATGATCTCGTTTGCCTCGAACACTTCAGAACACGAAACGCAAGGACTTACCGACACGCTCATTCGAATTTTGGGCACCCGATCATCGACAGTCCCCATCAAATGCCGAACCGGCCACTCTTCTCTGGGCTGGGCGGTGCTGGTATTTGGCTTTGTCGCCGTCGGATTCGTCATGTCGCAGGATTCGACGGTCAGAGCGGACGAACCCGCTTCGGCGATCGCTCCGTCCGCCGCCGTTTCAGTTCCGTCTGTCGCCGACACAGCGGAATCGGTTCAAGACATCCTTTATTTCACGGCACGTCGACCGCTCCTGATCCGATTGCATGTCTTCCAGAATGGTGAAGGGTTCCGTAGCCTTCGCCGGCAGTGGGCGGACAGTCAATTCGCCGTATTCGACGCCGATCATAATGGCATACTGGAAGGAGACGAACTGAAGCGACTGCCACCGCTGACGGTGTTGCGGCCTGGTGCCGCGACAGATTCAATGACCGCGTTGTCGGCGGATTCTGATCCCGCGGATGGGAAGGTGACCCTTGAGGAATGCCGCCGCTATCTGGTTGCAGCCACCGGCACACCCTTCGCGATCGTTTCGACTGACAACCCTCGGGGACGAGTGAATTTTAACCCGAATCAAAATCCGCAAGTCAACCTGTTTCCGAAGCTCGACACCAATCTAGACGGCAAGCTATCACGACAGGAAATCGAATCGGCCACAGCCAACCTGCGCCGCTACGATCGCAACGAAGATGATGTCGTTGACAGTGTCGAGTTACAACAATCGCTCCCTGAAGAAATGGCAGCTTCACAGCAACAGCTGGCTGGCGCGCTGGGAATGCTGCACGTTGTCGACATGGCAGATAAAGGCCTCGCGACATCACGTCGGTTACTCGAATCGTATGACAAAGCCTCGCGCGATCCCGTGGCCAAGACCTTCCGTAAGGACGAACGACTCTCACCAACAGAACTGCTCATCGAGCCGGATGTCTTTGCTCGTGCCGATCAAAACCACGATGGCAAGCTCGACCGAAATGAACTCGGTCAGCTTTCGACGGTGATGACACCCTCCATTGAACTCGAAATTCAGGCCCCGTCAGTAGATGGATCGTTCACGGTAAAATCGCTCCGTTCCATCGATTCCACCACAGCGTCCCTGTTGGACTTGGAAGCCAAAGCGGAAGGGTCAACGATCCTCAAGCTCGGTGACACGGCGATTGCATTACGCGTTAACAGTTCCCCCGCAGGTGGCGAAGAATCGCTCCGTAACGTGTATCTGCAGCAGTTTAAGACGATGGATCGAGATAAAAACGATTATCTCGAACGCCCCGAGATGCAAACGTTCGGTTTCGCAGATTCCTTTTTCACTCAGGCCGACACCGATGGAAATGGCAAAATTTTCGAAAACGAATACACGGCTCATGTGGATCACGAAATCGCGCTTTCCAAAAGCGCGTTCTCATTAGAGGTTTCCAGCGATGGTCCCAGCCTGTTCCGAATCATCGATGTCAATCCTGCCGACAGACGACTGAGCCTGCGCGAATTGTCCGAAGCCCCGGCGAAACTAGCCAAATGGGATGAAAATGGAGACGGAGTCATTTCATTGTCCGAATTGTCAATTAATCTCGAAGCGACCTTTAAGTCCGGAACGCCCCGAGTCAACGGTCCCTTCGATACACAGGCAAATGGTGCGGTGGGCCGGGCGTTCGCCAACGGGATGGGACAAGCCGTCGGAAACCTACTCAAATCAACTCGCCCCGAGTGGTTCAACAAAATGGATCGCAATCGCGATGGTGACCTTTCACCCAAGGAGTTCCTCGGTCGGCGTGCGCTGTTCGATAAGATCGACACAAACCATGACGGTCTGATCAGCGGTGAAGAGGCCAATATCGCCACCCGAGAAGCAACGACCAAAGAGTAACTTCCCGCTGAGGGCCGAAGATTGCTCACCTAGTTTGACTTTCCCGTCGAGCGAGCCCAAGAATATCGCTTTGGGAAAGCGCCGTGGCGCTTCCGTTCTGTCGAGCTCTTCGTCGCGCTGTCGGAAACCCCACCCTTCATGGAACTGACACTGCAACCCGAAACGAATGTACGACAGCGCTACTGGATTTTGGGGGTGATGTTGCTGCCCCTATTGTTCGTGCCGCACCTTCCCTGGTGGCTTCGACTTTTGTCTTGCGTGGTTCCCTTGATACTGACGGGAACCTACCGCGTCACCACGATCGACGGAGACAAATTCCGTACTCAACTCTTCTTGGCATTTCTGCCGCTGAAACCACAGAAATGCAATCTACCCGGAGTTGTTTATGTGGAAACGAAGTACAGTTCAGGCGTCAATTTTGCCGAAACGCTGCCGATGCTATACCCACTGCGGTTTATCTTTATCACGATCTTCGATCTGCTGATTCCGGCGCTGGGTGGAGCCTACGAAATCTGGCTCATCACCGCCAAAGGCCGTGAAATCGTGGCCTGGCAGGGCTTCGATCAGAAGTTCTTTGAGGATAACCTGGCACTGCTCACCGCGCGCAGCGGTGCAGAAGTCCGCGGACGTTCAAGATAAGAAATCTCTGACCCAATTCGACTGTGAACCTTCCGTGGCTTTTCGTGTCTGCCGAGCGTCTCACGAAGCGTGTCGTTCTTTCCATTATCTTTCTTTGGGTGGCAATTCACGTTCTCAATGCGAGCGGTCCGCTCGCGGCAGAGCAAGAAGTCTTCAACGAGTGAACAAGATTTCTCCTGTTTTCCGTGCACGAGAGGGTCTATCATTCGATTGACATTCGCCGTCCGACGAATTCTTTCGTTGGGATCCAAATCGACGACTTGCCGCTAGGAAGGTGGCGCTCCATACTTCCGCTCGCTCCGCGTTCCTCCCCGCCGTCTCGATCAGGTAATCCCCCTTGTCATCGGAATCCATTTCCTCCACCGATCATCCTTCTCGCTGGCCGATTGGTAGTTTCGGTGAGCTGTTCGCCGTTGCGCTGCCGATGGTGCTCAGCGCCAGCACACAGTCTCTGATGCACGTAGTGGATCGCGTGTTCCTGACCTGGGATTCCAAGGAAGCGGTCGCCGCGGCACTACCTGCGGGGATTTTGTTCTGGTCGTGCCTGAGTCTTCCGATGGGCACCGTCTCGTACTTGAATGCCTTCGTCGCCCAGTACGAAGGGGCCAAACGCCCCGATCGCGTTTCCGCCTCGGTCTGGCAGGGAATTTATTTCGCCCTGATCTGCGGACTGTTGTTGATGATTCCGGCGATCTGGTCGAACGAAATCTTTCGACTGGTTGGCCACACGCCCGAGGTATGGCCGCTGGAGGCCACATTTTTCCGTTGGCTTTGTCTGGGCGGCGTGTCGGCCATTTTGCCTGCCGCCCTGTCCTGCTTCTTTAGTGGACGGGGGCAAACCGTCGTCGTGCTGGTCGTCAACGTGTCTTCAGTTCTGGTCAACGCGGCACTCGATTGGGGGCTGATCTTCGGCAAGGGGCCCTTCCCCAAGCTGGGCATCGCCGGTGCCGCCATCGCCACCAATCTTGCCAACGTCTACGCCGTCCTGTGCTATGCGGGTCTACTCTATTGGTATTCCGTTCGCGGACCGTATCGTTTCTGGAGCCACCGCGCCCTCGACCGGACACTGATGACCAACCTGTTCAAGTTTGGCGGGCCGAGTGGTCTACAGATGTTTCTGGATGTGGCCGGCTTTACCGCGTTCATCATGATGATCGGCTGGATCGGCCCCAATGAATTGGCCGCCACAAACATCGCGTTCAATTTAAATGCCCTCGCTTTTACCCCCGTGATCGGCGTCGGCATTGCCGTATCGACACTGGTTGGCCAGCGGATGGGCGAAGGCCGACCGAAACTGGCCGCAACGTCCACTTGGAAGGGATTCGTGCTGGGTGGCGGCATCATGGTGATTTGCGGCACCATCTATGTGCTGTTTCCCCAAGTGTTGCTGATCCCCTATGCGCTGCACGCCGAAGACAAAGATTTTGCAAAAACCAAAGAGATCGTGATCGTCTTGCTCAGATTCGTCGCCCTGTATTCGTTCTTCGATGCGATGGCAATTATTTTCGGTTCGGCCGTACGCGCCGCGGGAGACACCGTCTTTTCGATGGTGATGACCTGCGCCTGTGCCTGGGGCTTACTGGTGATTCCCACCTTCCTGACCTGGAAGCTTTACAAACCAGACCTGATGATGAGTTGGGTGTGGTGCTCCGTTTATGTCACGGTGCTCGGATTCGCGTTTCTGGGCCGATTTCTGAGCGGACGCTGGATGACCATGTCGATCATCGAGCATCCTCCAGTCGTCGAACCGCCCGAGCGTCTGGCGACAATTTCAGTCAGCCAGGCGCTCAGTGAGTGAAAGAGCCCGACTGAGCCACAATCGAAACAATTTCCACAAAAACAATTCCTAAAACGACTTACCACAAAAGATAACTGTCAAAGTCGCTATTTCGTGCTCGACGACTGACCCGATAAATGCCGCGCACACCGGACAAACACGTGGTCGACCAAATAAATGTCGGCCTCGTCGCAACGGGAATGCCGATTGAATTGAAGGATACCCCTGCGATCTGTTTCGAGTATGGCAAGCCTCGATCTGCTTAAGTTTTTCGGGGTTCAAACGCTCCCGTGCTTCGTTGAGTTTTTTCATTCCTGCGGAGACTTCGCGATGTCGACAGCGTTAAGTTCTCATCATGCCGTCTATGTGGGTAGCTTTGACCCCCTGACGCTCGGGCATGTCGATATCATTAAACGTGGCGCCGCGATCTTCGATCGAATCACCGTCGGCATCGGCATCAATCCCGGCAAAGACCCGCTGTTCAGCCCAGAGGAACGCTTGTCGTTAACGCGATCGGTCTTGGCCCCCTTGAAGAACGTGGAAACACTCTGTTTTGAAGGGTTGACGGTTGAATTCATTCGGCACTGCGGGGCTCGTGTGCTGCTGCGTGGAGTCCGTACGCTGTCCGATATCGAGACCGAATTCACCTTTACCCTGGCCAATCGGGCGCTCGATCCCCAGATCGACACGCTGTTCCTGATGGCCAGCGAAAAGTACACCCACGTCTCGAGTACGCTGATTAAGCAAATTGCTCAATTGGCTCAAGGAGCTGCTGTGGGAAAACTGAACGAATTCGTGCCACCGGAGGTCATCCAGCCATTATTGCAGAAATACCAACGGACAAAATGAGTTGCGTCGACTGACCGACAGTCAGATTGACCGTCCCGAGCGGCACAGATACACTCCGCGCCCCTTGGCCAGGATGGCCGAGTCCGCTTAGCAAGGATGCCCGCCGATGAGCGCCATTTTTGAACGCTCGGTCGTTCCCTTTACGCACTTGGAACAGTTGCGCGAGGCGCGCACCATTCTCGGACTCGAAGGCGAAGCACTACTTGAGCTCTCGCGGCAATTGGATACTCGATTCTGCACGGCGCTCGAACTGCTGGCCAATTGTCGCGGCTGTGTCATCGTCACAGGGGTGGGCAAGGCCGGACTGATCGGTCAAAAAATCGCCGCGACTCTTTCGTCCACCGGCACTCGAGCTTACTTCTTACACCCGACCGAAGCGTTGCACGGCGACCTGGGATGTGTCGGCACCGACGACGTATGGTTGTTTTTCTCGAACAGTGGCGAGACGGAAGAACTGACGCGACTGCTACCGATTATCCGCAACCAGCGACAACCCATCATCGCCATCACGGCCAGTGATGCCAGTACGTTAGGAGCCCAGGCAGATGTCGCAATCCGACTGGGACGATTGATCGAAGCGGGAGCCCACGGGCTGGCACCCTCGACCAGCACCACCGCCATGTTGGCCATCGGGGACGCCTTGGCGCTCGTGTTGAGCCAGATGAAACAGTTTACTCCTCAGCAATTTGCCGCGTTCCATCCGGGTGGCAGCCTGGGACGACGATTGGCGTCGGTGCAGGATGTGATGCGACCGATTGATCAGATTCGCGTCGCAAACGAGTCCGATACGATTCGCGACGTCTTCGTCAATCACTCTCGACCGGGTCGGCGAACCGGTGCCGTGATCCTGATCGATGAATGCGGCCGACTATCAGGCCTGTTTACGGACAGCGACCTTGCCCGCTTGCTCGAACAACGGCGCGACGGTCAATTCGATCGGCCCATCGCGGAAGTCATGACCACCCAACCGTTGACCATTGGTCCCCTCGCGATTCTGGAAGAAGCGTTGCAACTGCTGAGCGCCAAGCATGTCAGCGAATTACCGGTGGTCGACGACGAAGGATGCCCGCTGGGTGTCATCGATATTACCGATGTGATTGGTCTCGGAAAGAAATAAAGGCTTAGTCGATCGTGTATCAACGTCTGGTCTTCACTGTCGCGACTGCCGTCAGCCTGATGGGGCTGTACGTGTTGTATTCGCTGGCAATGCGACCGGTCGTCGTGATTCCCGTCCCGCAGGCACAAAAAGTCGAAGACTCGCACTACGCCGAGCCCGAGTTGCCGGCCGAGAACGTCCGCATCGCCGAGACCTATCTCAAGGACGAAAAATGGCCCGCACGTGCCGAGCACATGCTGCATTTCGAGCAGGCGTTCGTCTACACGAATGACTGGGAACAGGATGAAGTCAACCGCAAAAGTGTCCGATTCAAACCGTTTGCCATGGTCTGGTTGACGGTCAATCAAGCCGGCGAGCAGGAAGCGCTTTCGATCGTCAGCGATTCCGCTCAATTAGAATTCCTGTCGCCGTTTGACGAAAAGAATACCAACCCTGGCCGGATCGTCGGCGCGTTGCTCAATGGTGAAGTCATCGTTACCGGTCCCAACGGCCTGGCAATTAAAGGCCATGATTTTATCTTCGCCGAAAATACGCTCAGTCTGGCGACATGGAAAAAGGTCGATTTTCGATTTCAATCGCATCAAGGATCGGCCGCCAAGATGCTCATGAAATTGATCCCCGCCCAAGGAGCACCTCGCAACGATCGTCCGCACGTGCAGGGCGTCGAATCGGTCCGATTGATCGCAGGTCCGAATCTCAGCGATCCCAACAATCCGAACGTGAATCACAATGTGAATCTGAAAGTGCAGATGCCGCAGGGAGACAAATTGGTCCCGGTCAATGTCCGTTGCACGGGCGATCTGTTGTACACTTTCTCCAACACGACTGCGGTTCTGACCCAGGACGTCAAAGCCGGAACCACCGGCAAATCTGCCGATTGGTTGGAATGCGACACGCTGACCATGCGGTTCACTCCGAAAAAAGTCGTCCCGAACGAACAAACGGCGGAAGCAAATCAGCGACCGCCCGAATATCAAAAAATCGAAACCGATCTTGAATTCAGTTCGCTGGAGGCGGATGGTCGGATCGTGAAGGTCTTCTCGCGGTCGCACGGCAGTACTGCCGAAATGACTCATTTGAGCTACAGCGCCGAAACAAAAATGCTGTCGATGAAAGCCCAAGCTTTGCCCAACGGAGTTGTCGTCAAACGCAAACGTTCCGTCCTGCAAGCTCCTGAAATTGAAGCCCAATTTGACGAGAAAAATAGCCCGACATCGTTGCTCTGCCTGGGAGCGGGCAAGTTGACGTTCGTCGACGATCAGACCAACCAACTGAAGTTTGTCGCCACCTGGCAGAAACGACTGAGCAAAAAGACCGACGACGCCACAAAACTGGATCTGATCGAGCTGGATGAGAAAGCGACGTTCGTCCAACGCGAACAGAATACGGGACTGGCGGCCGAACTGATCAAGATCTGGCTGGAGCCGATGGAGTTCGCCTTCAGTCCATCATCACCCAATCCAGAGGGCGGCGAACCGGCCAAGACACCCGATCCAAAACCCAAGCGTCTACTCGCTCAAGGCGACGTCGCCCTCTCCAGCCCTCAAATGCAGATCGAGCGAACCAACGAACTCGATATTCGTTTCGAAGACGCTGACGATGCGACTCCCACCGCCATTAGTCAAAAATCGCGATCTCAGTTGCAACTGGCGGGATTGACGGTGCCAGGTGAGCGAAAAGCCGTTCGCCCCACATCCACGACAGCAAAATCGACCACCGCGAAAATCCCAAAATCCACAACGCGCCGACAGGGATTCGCAAATGTCCCGGCGGAGCCTGATCGCAGCCTGGGTCCGTCCGTCGATATTCCGTTTGATGCCCCCTCACCGCGTCGGCAAAAGCCGCGCTTGCCTCCGACAGAACCGTTCGTCGTCTCGGCAGAACGAATCTTCGCTCGCATGCAACAAGTCCCGGGAAACCAAAAAGCCGACGTTCCGGAAGTTTCCGTTCAAGAAGTGCGTGGTGAAGGTAAAGTCAACATTACCCAAAAACGAAAGACCGGCGAAAAGGATCTCAGCCTGCGAGGCGATCGCGTCCATTTGCAAGGCACCGAATCGGATAAGCAGCAAGTGATCCACGTCGTCGGAACACCGGCGCTGATCCAGGACCAGGGCTTCAAAATCGAAGGAAAGGACATCCATCTCGATCGCGGCAAGAATCACGCGAGGGTCAGTGGATCCGGCGATTTGACGCTGCCTATTCCCGAAAAACCGAATGCGACCGGCATGGAAGGTGTCGCTCATGGCGACCTGCGCGTGCATTGGGTCGAATCCATGGACTTCGACGGTCTGGACGCCAAATTCATCGGTAAAGTCGAAGCGAAACTGGGTCTGGGAAAAATGTTCTGCGAACAAATGGTCGTCCAGCTGGCAGATCGCCTGTCCTTCCAACAAGAGAATTTTGAATCGAATCCGGCTCTCAAGATCATCCACTGCCGCGAGAATGTTCGGTTTGAGAATTCCACTTATCTGATGAAGAAACTGGTCGACGTCTATCGAGGGTATGTCGGTGAATTCACCTTGAATTATCTGACACACGATGTCGTCGCGCAGGGACCGGGTGAAATCCTCGTTTGGCGTCGAAAGCCGGACGAAAGCGGTGGTTTCGAACAGCGTGAGACGATTCAGGCCAACCGCCCCATCTCCACCGAGGTCGCCGTCTGGGATTACACGCAAGTCCAGTTCGAAGGACTGTTAAAAGGCACGTTCGCCGGACAGACTCCGGGATTCCCGACTCGGCAACGCGCCACCATCGACGATCGCGTGGAAGTCATTCATGGGCCAGTGAATCTGCCCAATGAACGAGTGAATCCCGACCGTCTGCCATCCCTGGGCGGAACGATGCGTTGCGACCAGCTTCAAGTCGTGAACCATCCGGAATCGGAATCCGGAGCGAAGAAGTATCTCGAACTTGTCGGACGCGGAAACGCCGAAGTCGAAGGCCAGGTCAACGGCCAACGATTCACCGCATCGGCCGACGAGATCAGCTATGACGGATCCAAAAGCCTGTACATGTTGCGAGCCCATGGTCGTCAGAACGCCCGCCTGACAGGCATCGCCCTGGGCAATCAAAGCGGTCGACGGATCGAATTCAATCCCGACCCCAAACTGCGCATCCTGAATGTCAGTGGAGCCACGGAAGGACAGGTCTCACAATAGACCTTCTATTGTCAGCAGCCTGGTGGCCGTATTCCTCTCGCGGCCGCATTCTCGCCAAATCTCCGGCTTGACTCGACAACCGCGTCGCGGTCTTCTAGAGATCGCAGCAGGCGTCGAGATCCCATGCATCCACTCGAGCCGAGTTCCCCATCCCCAGGCATAGGCGAGTCCTGCCATGAACGAAGCGTTTCAGCAACATCTGGGCAAACTGCTGGAGGACATTCGCGCCGCTGGCATCGAAAAGCGAGAACGAATCCTCTCCACGCCTCAAGGGACATCGGTCCGCGTCGGCCAGGGAAGCCCCGTCCTGAATTTGTGCGCGAACAACTACCTGGGTCTCGCACAACATCCGGAAATTCGCGCAGCCGCCCATCGAGCACTCGATGAATGGGGTTACGGACTAGCGTCGGTGAGATTCATTTGTGGAACACAGACGATCCACAAGCAACTGGAGGATCGCCTGTCCGCCTTTCTGGGGACCGATGACACGATCCTTTACAGTTCCTGTTTCGACGCCAACGGCGGCCTTTTTGAAACTCTGCTCGGCGATGAGGATGCCGTCATCTCGGACGAGCTGAATCACGCCAGCATCATCGACGGTGTGCGACTCTGTAAGGCCCAACGGTTTCGTTACAAAAACAACGACATGGCTGAACTGGAAACCAGACTGAAGGAAGCGGCCACAGCACGATTCAAGTTGATCGCCACCGATGGCGTGTTCTCGATGGATGGGACAATTGCCGACCTGCCAGCGATCTGCGAACTGGCCGACAAGTATCAGGCGCTGGTGATGGTCGACGATTCACATGCGGTCGGCTTTACTGGGCCGACCGGCCGCGGGACTCACGAACATCATGGTGTGATGGGACGGATCGACATTCTCACCGGAACTCTCGGCAAGGCGCTGGGCGGCGCCAGTGGTGGCTATACCAGCGGCCGAAAAGAGATTGTCGAATATCTTCGGCAGCGTTCACGCCCATACCTGTTTTCAAACACCGTTGCCCCCGTGATTGTCGCGGGCTCGATTGCCGCACTCGATCTTTTGACGCGATCAACGGAACTTCGCGACAAGCTCGCAGCCAACACCCAGCTTTTCCGGCACGAGATGGCTCAGCGCGGGTTCAACATCCCCGCAGGCACCCATCCGATCACACCAATCATGCTGGGTGATGCAGCACTCGCGGCCAGGGTGGCGGAAGCCATGCTGGCCAAAGGCGTCTACGTGATCGGCTTCAGCTATCCCGTCGTCCCACTCGGCAAGGCTCGCATTCGTACGCAAGTGTCTGCCGCCCACTCGCGCGACGACCTTGAGTTCGCCGTGAAATGTTTCATCGAAGTCAAACAGGAGTTGGGTCTCTGATGATCGGACAATCACCGTGATTGGAACGGCGCACGGGGACAAACGGTCGTTTTTTTTCAGCCCCCCCCTCGTCATCAGAGGGTCAGACGAAAACCGAAACAGCCCCGCGATTCGAGATGCGTTGGCACTTTGTTTTGCGATTCTTCCTACGTACGATCAGGCTGGCATTGGAACCGAAATCCCACGCGACCCCCGATTTCCATTCGAACCGATTTTCAGAAGCGACACCACCCATGTTGAAGCATCGACTGCTGCACCCCGAAATCTCCGAAATCCTGGCTCGTGCCGGACATCACGCGAAAGTGTTGATCGCCGATGGAAACTACCCCGCCTCAACGGCGCTCGGCCCGAATGCCCGATTGGTCAGTCTGAATCTGGCACCGGGAATCGTCACGGTGTCGCAAGTTTTGGAAACGCTGTTAACGGCCATCCCGGTCGACGCCATCAATACCATGGGGATTCCGGCCGACGACCCCTACGCCTTGAAAGACGATCCAGAAGTCTGGGCCGATTACCGTCGCATCGTGTCGGCCTCAGGACTATCTCTCGAATTGACACCGATCGACAAATGGCAATTTTACGAGGCCGTGGCGTCACGAGATCACGTACTGACGATCCAGACCGCGGATCAGCATTTGTGGGCCAACGTCTTGCTGACACTCGGCTGCCGCACCGACTGAGAATCCCCTCTAGTCTGCTTGCTCATTTTCCATGGTCAACAGGAACGCCCAGGTCGCATGAAAAAAACTGCCGCTCATTCATCCGCTCGTCGCTATTGGTTGTTCAAATCCGAACCCTCGGCATTTTCGATTGATCATCTGGCCAAAGCGAGCAAACAGACCGCGCCATGGGACGGCGTCCGCAACTATCAGGCTCGCAATTTTCTGCGCGACGACGTCCAGGTGGGCGATCAGGTCTTGTTCTATCACAGCCGCGAAGAACCCCTCGGAGTCTTCGGCACGATGCAAATCGCCCGCGCTGGCTATCCCGATTTCACGGCGTTTGACCCGAAGAGCAAGTACTACGACGCATCGAGTGATCCCGACAATCCGCGTTGGATGATGGTGGACGTTAAACTGATTCAGAAATTCCCCGAACCGATCACTCGTGAAATGCTGGCTCAAGACACGACCACGGCCAGCATGCTGGTGATGAAACGAGGCATGCGTCTGTCGATCCAACCCGTCACGTTCGACGAATGGAAAGCCGTACATCGCCTGGCGCATGTCCCCTTGCCTGCCGATTCGCGGTAGTTGGATCCTCCACAACCGACGCGACGATTGTCGATTAGGGAGGACACTGGGTTGGAACATAAGATCAAATCGTCGTTCTGAATATCTGCTCGCAGAATTGCCATCAAGCTTTCTCAGACAAGTGATTTGCCATGACTGCCGAAACTCCAGAACCGAATCTCGATCCTTCGACGATCGCGGCACGCGCCGGTTGGTCGCCTGATTTCATTACGCGACCCAGTTCGCCGCCGGTCTATTTAACCACGGCATTTGACATCGAATCGCTCGAGCAATTGGATGCGGTCGCTGGTGGGCAGGAAAAGGGCTACATCTACACGCGCGATGGCAATCCCAATCACGAAGCGTTCGCCAACGATGTCGCTCGATTGGAAGGTGCCGAGGCGGGCGTCGTGACGGCGTCAGGCATGGGTGCTTTGACTGCGGTTTTGATGGCGATGGTCAAAACGGGCGAACATGTCGTCGCCGCACGCGTACTCTATGGACGCACGGGACAATTACTGAACCATCTCGCTTCATCATTTGGGTTGAAGGTGACGTACTTCGACATCGACGATCTGGACGCGTTGAAGGCCGCCATTGCGGTGCCGACACGACTCTGTATTGTCGAATCGATCTCGAACCCCTTGCTGGAGATCGCAGACCTGCCCGCGATCGCTCAAATTCTGGGCGAAATCCCCTTGCTGGTCGACAGCACGTTCGCGACACCCTGTCTGCTGAAGCCAATCAGCCAGGGTGCGACGCTGGTCTGGCACAGTGCCTCAAAATATTTAAACGGGCATGGCGACCTGATGGCGGGTGTGGTCGTCGGCCCGAAGAATTTGATCCGGCGAATCCGGGCCATGTCGAGTCTTTACGGAGTGAACAGCAATCCGTTCGAAAGTTGGCTCGCGGCACGTGGTCTTCGATCGCTTCCGTTAAGAATGAATCGCGTTTCCCAAACAGCGCTGCAAGTGGCGACGTTCCTGCAATCGGTTCCGCAGGTTTCGCGAGTGGTCTATCCGGGACTAAAAGATCATCCGCATTTTGAGCGGGCCAAACAATGCTTGCCTCATGGCTGCGGAGGAATGCTCGCCTTCGAATTACCCGGTGGCCGCGCGGCGGTCGACACCCTGTTCCGTCATCTCGCACACATCATTCCATTCTCCCCCACACTGGCCGACTCGCGCACGACGGTTTCTTACCCGGCGGGAACATCACACAAATTCATGACGGCGGCCGAACGAGCCGCATGTGGCATCAGTGACGGTCTGGTCAGGCTTTCCATCGGCCTCGAAGATCCCGCGGATCTGCAGCGAGAGCTGGGCGCAGCGCTCGCCAAAACATAACTCCGACCCCGAAAGATCTCACGCCGGCGTTTCGCATCAAACATGCCGGCAACCGATGTGGCGACCGATTCCTAATTCCAGTCGCTTTCCCGAGCGATTCGACTGAACTAGGATTTGGCTCGCACGAGTTATCACAACGGGAATCGAAAACAGAAAGACTTTTCCATGCGATGTTTCACATTTTTAGCACTGGTGTTGTTGGCGCTGCCGCAGGTGAAGGCCGCCGATTTCCCTCGTGAAAAACGGGATGATACCGGTTTCGAAACCATCTTTGATGGCAAAGAGATCGTCGGCTGGCATGTCAGCACCCAAACCGGTCATAGCCGCGCCAGCATGCATACCAGCGGCGGCAAATGGAGACTGGAAGAGGGAGCCATCGTCGGCAGCCAGGATATTCCCGGTAACGGAGGAATCATTCTGACGGACAGGCAGTTCGGTAACTTCGAAGTCATCGTCGAAATGAAAAACGATTTCGGACCTGATAGTGGACTCTTCCTCCGCAGCAATGAGAAGGGTCAGGCGTATCAGTACATGGTCGACTATCACAGCAACGGGAATCTGGCCGGCATCTACGGCGAAGGACTCTCGGGCGGAATCCATCATCGCAACTTCGATTTTCTGGACACCGTGACCAAGATCAAAACCAAAGACTCGTTAATTCCCTGCCCGATCCATCCAGCTGATTGGCCCGAGTTCTGGAAGCATGGTGAATGGAACGAACTTCGAGCGACCATCGAGAGCAATCCCCCGAAGATTACGACCTGGATCAATCGCGTTCGGTTCATGGAATTCACTGACAACGAAAAGCGACACTCCGACAAGGGCAGCATCGCTTTACAAGTTCATGGCGGCGGGGACTATACGAACCAATATGTCCGTTACCGCAACGTGCGCGTCAAAGAATGGAAATAGTCACAACGACAATCGACGCTGCTATCGAATTGCGTTCGTTTGTGTGAATTGAGATGATGCCGTGCTTGTTGATACCGTGAAAGCGATCGCAGCAGCACCGGTCTGGAATCCGTTTTTTCATCAGGAGTTTGCGACATGAGTCGGTTTTGGAATTTGTCAGTTGTTGTTTGCTGTCTGGTCGCGTCGACACCCTTGATTGGTGAAGATCAACCAGGGAAGAACCTCACGTTTCTGGATGCGAAAGAAGCGGGTTCCGATTACCAGATTCAGGGGGAATACATCGGCAAATTGGGCGACGAACAAGTCGGCACGCAACTGATCGCCCGAGGTTCCGGTAAGTTCGATGCGGTGACCTATGCTGGCGGCTTGCCTGGTGCGGGCTTTGATACCAACAGAAACGAAAAGCACAGAGCAACCTTCGAAACCAAAGACGGCGTGACAACAGCGACCGGAGACGGATTCGTGGCCACCGTCGCCAATGGAACGATCACCGTCAAGCACAATGGCCAAGTCGACGAACTGAAACGCCTGCACCGCGAATCAACAACGTTGGCCAAATCCGCCGCTGAAGGAGCGATCGTATTGTTCAATGGAACCAACGTGGATGAGTGGGAACCGGGTAAACTGGAAGCCAACGGACTGATGGGCGTGGGAACCAAGACAAAAAAGGTCTTCGAAGACTACACCCTGCACCTGGAATTCCGTACGCCCTTCATGCCGAATGCGACTGGTCAAGGACGCGGTAACAGTGGACTGTATCTGGGCGATCAATACGAATGTCAGATTCTTGATTCGTTCGGTCTCGAAGGAGCCGACAACGAATGTGGTGGGATTTACCAGAACGCCAAACCCAAGGTCAACATGTGCTTGCCGCCTTTAAGCTGGCAGACTTATGACGTTGATTTCACCTGCGCAAAGTTTGACGCCGAGGGAAAAGTGACCGCTCCCGCTCGCGTCACCATCAAGCACAACGGAGTTGTCGTTCACGACAATCTCGAATTGAAAGTCACTCCCGGTGGCGGTCGTGCTGATCAGAAGCCCGGAGCCCTCTTTCTGCAGGACCATGGAAATCCGGTTCGGTTCCGTAATATTTGGCTAGTCGAAAAGAAGTAACGACGACGGCCATTATTAATTATCGAATCAAGCAGCTTCGATTCGCGCGGCGAGTTGTTCCTTATGGAACCGCTCGCCTCGTGCGTCATAGAGATAAAGCTGGTTGTGGTCCGAAGCCCAAACGGCTCCCAGACGTACGCTACGCGGACCTCGCAGCAAGAACTGCATGCCGCACAGCGTGCCTTTGCGCGTCAGCGGAATGACTTCCAGGGCAAACTGTTCCGCCACGAGGTTTTCGTGGCGACACAATCGTTCGTGGACGTATTGGCGCAACGCGTCCATCGTCTGGACGCCGGAAGGGACTTCGGACATCAGGCCGCCTCAAAAACTCGGGTGAATAACTCATTGGTGTGGTTGGGGCCGGAACCAATGATCGGCAGGACGGCGACCAACCTTGCCCGCACGTCGCGACGTCCGTTGGATCGCTAGAGGCCGTGCGATTGGTCAAATCTTCCCAACAGAACAAAAGGCAGCTTGAGTCAAGTTTCGTTTGGCATCGGATTTTTGCTGCGTCGTGGCGAGCGGCAATGTCAGCCCATCCCTTTTCGCCGGCGAAGGTTGCGCGTAGCATACCCGCATGATTGCTGAATTCTCTCTGCTGTTGACCTGTGGGATGAGCCTGATGTGGTGCTTGATGCCTCGCGCCAAGGTCACGTCGGGGTTTTTCCGTATCCAAATGTTGATCGTCATGGGATTAAGCGTCCTCGCAATCCTTACCATGGGCCAGTTGACGTCCGATTCGGGTGAACGGTTGTCAGGAAATCTGCTGCGTGACGCCAGAATCGCGTCGGGAATTGGTTTGCTGAGCGGTTATCTGGGTTCGATTCTGTGGCTGCTGGACCGACGGCGTGCGGGTACGATTGCGATGGCAGGTGTTATGATCGCCACCCTGACCAGCCTGATCTGCTCACGGGGCGGAATGACAACGCTGGCAACGCCAACGGGCGCGTTTCATTTTTTGTCGAGCTTCGCCACCGCTGGCGTCTTGGGTGGGTCGGTGACCGGAATGCTGCTGGGGCATTGGTATTTGACCGCACCGACCATGTCGATCGAACCCCTGAAAATGCTCAGCTGGTACTTCGTTGCGGCCGTTCTGTTTCGCCTGGCCGTCTCGGCCGTTGGCTGGATGCTGGCAGGGCAATCCCTGCACGGCGGCGTGCAGTGGACCTGGTTCGCCCTGCGCTGGCTGGCCGGAATCGTCGGCCCGCTGGCGATCGCGATGATGTCGCTGCGAATTCTGCGTTATCGTAATACTCAGGCGGCAACGGGAGTTTTGTTCGCGGGCGTCATCCTGACGTTTATCGGTGAAATGTCGGCCTCGCTGTTGTACTCCGAGCTGCACGTTCCGCTGTAAAATTTCTTTCCGACTTTTTCCTGACTTTTCGCCAAAGCGATTTAATGCAGATCTCTTTCGATTGCCCCAAATGCCTGAAGCTCACTCGCGGGGAAGTGACCCAAACCAGTCACGGCGTGATTTGTACCGACTGCGGATGGACTCGTCCCGTCGGCCAGGGTGATGTCGAGGGCGAAACCCCTGCCCGTTGTCTGGTCTGTGGCTGTGATGACCTGTGGCGGCAGAAAGATTTTGATCAGCGACTGGGCGTCTTCATCGTGGGAATCGGCGTCTTGCTCAGCACGATTGCGGTCTACTACATGCTGCCGGGCGTGGCCATGCTGATCCTGATGGCATTTGGATTGGCAGACTGGGTGCTGTATGCGATTTTGCCCGATCGACTGGTCTGTTATCGCTGTCATGCACAATATCACCGAGTGCCGAACCCCGCGAAAACGGCCGCGTTCGATTTGGAAGTCAACGAGCGATACCGTCAAGAAGCAATTCGACTAAAACAGGCTGAGCAAGCCGCCAAGCGTTGACCAAGTATGGAACTGTTGCGACGGACCTCACCCGTTGTGCTATTCTTTTGTGGCAGACGGGAATCCCAGCGGCGGTGTGGCCGCTGAACAGAAGCCCGTCACCAGGCCTGAGCAGGATGACCGATGAACGAAGTGCTGACCGATGATCGCGTATGGATCGGATTCGATCTTGGCGGGACCAAAATGAACGCCATGTTGTTCGACAGCGCGTTCGGAGTGCGCAGCCGACGACGCAAGAAGAGCCGCGGATCGGAAGGGGTCGAATCGGGCATCGAACGCATTGTCGCGAGTATCGCCAAACTGCTCGAAGAATCGCAGGCACCACGAGAAATGCTCGGCGGGATCGGCGTGGGTTGCCCCGGACCGCTAGACCTCGAAGAAGGTGTGATTCTCGAAGCTCCGAATCTCGGCTGGAAAAATGTTCCCCTGAAGAAAGCACTTGAGAAGGAATTCGGCTGCCCCGTTTTTGTCTGCAACGACGTTGATGCCGGAGTCTATGGCGAATACCGCTTTGGAGCGGCCGAAGGAGCTCGCACGGCCTTGGGAGTCTTCCCCGGAACCGGTATCGGCGGAGCGATGATTTACGAAGGAAAAATCTTTCGAGGCAAAACCGGAAGCTGCCTGGAAATCGGCCATGTTCCCGTTGTCCCCGAAGGCGCTCTGTGCGGCTGCGGACGACGCGGTTGCCTGGAGACCATTGCCAGCCGTCTCGCATTATCGGCCGAGATCGCCAAGGCTGCCTACCGTGGCCAGGCTCCTTACATTTTGCGAGTTGCCGGAACAGACCTGGCCAACATTCGCAGTGGCACAATCAAAGAGGCGATCGATGCGGGAGATAAGATCGTCGAAGAAATTCTTCGCGAAGGCGCTCAGCAACTGGGAAATGTGCTGGCCGGAGCCGTGAATCTGTTGGCACCCGACGTGATCGTCCTGGGAGGTGGGTTGGTGGAAGCCCTGCCAAAGCTGTTTCTCGAAGAAGTTGGCAAAGCCGTGGCCAAACAGGTCATGCCTTCGTATTTGAAAACTTACGAGTTGAAAATCGCCAAACTGGGCGATGATGCGGGAGCCATGGGAGCAGCCGCCTGGGCGAAACATTCCGCCGAGGCCTGAGATCCTCGTCGGGGCATCGCGCGTAGAGATCTCGTCAAGAACGATCTTGACGGGTCGGGATCATTGACTCAACGAACAGACCGCTTCCGGAAGTCGCAACCAGCTGGCGAATCCGGTCCTCGTCTCAGGGGGCCATGCCGTCTTACGATCCCAGTTCTTGCTTCAACGCTTCCAACTCGGCATCCACTTCCCGATGACGATCTTCGGCAAGCGGATGAGGAGTCGAGAGATACGATGGAACGTTTGGAACCGCTTCGTGGACCGGCCCGCCCATGGCTTGCTGTCGTCTGATCGCTTCTGCCAGACGTGCTTCCAGCGCCCGCTGCATCGTCGCCAGATGTTCTCGTGTCGCAATCGCGGCTTTGTGCTGCTGGGACAAGCCGGCGATCAAATCCTCGACCTCCCGTTTTCGCAGCAGACACTGGCGGGCATCCGCCTCCACTCCGGCCAACAATTGTTCTTTCGCTTTGCCCGTCCAGAGATCGATCTGAGACCGATGGGAGTCGATTTCGCCCCGCAGCCGTTCTTCCGATGCCGCAGCCGTCGTCACGCTTCGTTGCGCCCCTGACAGGCCTTCTCGCATTTCTCGAACAATTTCGGCAATCGCGGCCTGAGGATCTTCCGCTTGAGCCAACAGTTGAGACAGATTGCAGGTCACAATGTCAGTTAAGCGGCTAAAAAAACTCATTTCGATGCTCCGAAGTCTAATGTCCATTCCCGCGCGGCCGATCAAGGTCGAACGCGATGCGCGAGAAAATGGATCTTTGTCGCGGGCCGTTTTTGTTGTCCCAAACCGAAATCGTGGTCAACGCGTCGTTCGATTCGTACTTTCGTCAGAATTCTTAAGCTCAATTATATCTGTAGCCGTCGTCAAAAGCCCCTATTTGGCAAGTCCGTTTCGCGGCCCCCAGCCGGGCAGCGGACGTTTTTGGCCAAATTGAGAATGTGGATCTTTACCAATTTTTTCACTCGTTCTCTTGATCGGAGGAATCATCGGCTCGCTGCGGGTCAATAATTCCTCGTGCGGCTAACATTTCCCTCAGTTTTTCTCGAGCCAGTCGAAGTCGACTCTTGGTTGTCGGCAGACTCGACTCCATCGCGTCAGCCACTTCCGGCAAACTCAAGCCGGAAAAGTGGTGCATCATAAAGGTCAGCCGTTGTTCTTCCGGGATCTTTGGCAGCAGTTGAGCGACGATCGCGGCGAATTCGTTTTGGTCGGCTTTATCTTCGGGTAAGACAAAATCACCCGCCAGCCGTTCCAAGACATCTTCGGCATCGTCCCGCGGGCGCTGGGCTCGAGCGGCGTTCACCAGGGCATCGTGCGAACGGCGACGCGTACTATCGATCATCAGGTTTCGGGCGATGCGAAACATCCAGCCCTTGAAACAACCGCGCGGCAAATAATCCCACGCCGTATTGTGAACCCGGATCAAAGTTTCCTGCGTGAGATCTTCCGCCAGTTGCCAGTCCCGCAGATGCCGAAAGAAAAAATGAGCCAGCGAATTCTGATGCCGCTCGACCAAACGATCAAACGCGGACCTGTCGCCACCTTGAATCTGATACATCAACTGATCATCTTCGTCCCGCTCGGCGGCCAACCCAACACTCGAAGACGCCCCCTCCGACACCGACGAAGTCTCGTCGCGGGAAGAGGATGTGTGGGCGTCGGAAAAGTTCTTCACTGACAAGTTCACTCGGAAGAGTTTGGACGGCTAATAATCAGATCAGGCGATCACGCTCATTTAGACGTCGATCCTATCGGTAACGTTGCAAAAATCCCACGGATTGAGACAAAAAGGAGGAATTGAACCGACGCGCCGCCCGATGACGCAACCATCAGGCCGAGGCCCAACCACCCTGCCCTAGACTCCTGTCCCACCCAATTCCTGGACCAGAATTCGCAAAAACGGCTCGACATCGGTGACCAGTCCCACCGTCTGAAACGTCCCCCGATCGGCCAACTTTGTGACGGTCGCAGGATTGATGTCCACGCAAACCGTTTTCACCCACGCCGGCAGCATGTTTCCGACCGCGATGCTGTGCAACGTCGTCGCGATCATCAGGCAAAGCGTGACACCCTGCACCAATTCGCGCATTTTCGTCTGCGCCTCGAGTGAATCAGTAATGACGTCGGGCAACGGCCCGTCGTCGCGGATGCTGCCGGCCAGCACGTACGGAATATGGTGTTTGATACATTCATACATGATTCCGCTGGTCAGCACTTTCTGTTCGACCGCCTGCCGGATCCCTCCCAATCGCCGGATCCGGTTAATCGACCGCAAATGATGCTCGTGCCCCTCTTCGGAACTTCCACCACTTTCCATCGAGATTCCCAGACTCGTCCCATAAAACGATTGCTCAATGTCGTGTGAAGCGAGCGCGTTTCCGGCAAACAACACGTGAACATAACCGCGACGAATCAGCCAGCTTAAGAGTTCGCGACTTCCCGTGTGAACGACGGCCGGCCCGGCCACGATCAGAATTCGACCAGTCCCTTCAGCAGCGCGGCGCATGTTTTCGGCAATTTCTCGCACAGTCAGATTCTTCGGCTTCTCGCTGGAAACCGTACTGTTCATGAAACCAAACGAATGCCGCTGCTCACGATCGCGGCCCACCGGCAGCACGCGCGTGCCGATTCGTCCGACGACCAGCTGATCACCCACTTTCACATCGGCCATCGCCACGCACCAGGCTTTGCCTTGCGCACGATCCACGGCGATCCCGCAATCCATTTCCTGCAGGTCGACGGGAATCCATTTCCCTCCCATTCGAACTTCCGTCGGTTCGTTCGTCGTGGCATAGAACCCTTCGGGGAACGCGCCGGCAATATCAGCCTGCTCGATGCGGATATCGTGATGCTGCACGGGGACAGCGCCATGCTGGCCGATCGTCGTGAGGATGCGTTCTAGACAATCTTCCGTTGGAGCCGAGACCGTCAAGCGGATGTAACTGGGGTCTCGTCGACCATGACCGATGCGGATCTCATGACTGCGATAGTCGCCGCCCAGCCCGGTAATTTCGTCCAACACTTTGGGAAGCAGCAAGCTGTCGATGATATGCCCGGCCAACTCGACATCTTCCGTGAATCCGTGCGGATGAGACGCAGCATTCATCGTCGTTCCTTCACATTGAAGTACATGATCATTTCCGAAATGCGATTTCGGTTCTGTTGCTCAAGCCACTCCAACATTTTATCCGTTGTCCCGTGCCAATCGGGTTCAAAAAACAATTCGTGAAAATGGCCTTCCAACACGATCAGGCCTCGGTCGGCCGATAAAACGCGACTCCACCAGCTTTCCATGGCTTCGGGATCGGTTGTTTGATCGAGCGATCCTTGCAACGCGAGAAGGGGAACCGTGATCTCTGCGGCATCTCGCTGGGCGGCGACCAGCGCGGCCGACATGGCGAAGAACCAACTGGCCGTCACCGTTTTCGTGATCAATTTATCCGCACGTCGCAGCGCCACGAAGTGGGAATCGTGAGTCATATTGGCCGGGTCGACGCGATTGGAGAATCGGAACGTGGGAATGAACTTCACCAGGATCGACCCCGCCAGCACAATCAGCGGATTGACAGGAATCTTAATCCCCAAGAGCGGCGACGAGAGCACCAGCGAAGATGGAACGACACGTCGTGTCTGTACCGTTCGAATGGCAATCAACCCGCCCATGCTATGCCCTAGCAGGACGGTCGCGCCATTGTTCAACCCAAACTGATCCCAAATCAGAGCGATGTCGTCACTGTATTCATCAAACGATTTGACGTGTGTCCGCGTTCCTGTCGACAGCCCATGACCGCGCAGGTCGGCAATGATCATGCGCCAGCCCCACTGCGTCAGCACCTCCGCGACATGACCGATCCGACCGCCATGCTCACCCAGACCGTGCACCCAGTACACCGTCCGCGTGGGATCACTTTGTTCGGGAGAATAATCGCGTACGAACAGTTCGATACCATCCGACGTCTTGATAACCCGGGTTTCCAACCGCATCAGTCCACTTCCGCTTCCAACTTCACCTTGCACTCGATCAGGGCTTCGTGCTGCGAAGGTGTCAGCTCTGGGAACCTCAATCCGAGCTTCAGAATCGAACTCGACAGAATTTTAGCGACCAGTTGATGAGCGGTCACTTTTTGGTCGGCGGGAATGACATACCACGGTGCCGACTTCGTACTGGTGGCGCTCAACATCTCCTCGTAGGCTGACATGTAATCGGTCCAACGTGCCCGTTCAGACAAGTCATTGGGCGAAAACTTCCAATTCTTGGTTGGATCATCAATCCGAGCCAGAAATCGTCGCTTCTGTTCGGCCTTGGAGACGTTCAAAAAGAATTTCACGATTTGCATCCCATTGCGAACCAGATGTCGTTCGAATTGATTGATGTCTTTGTAGCGAGCTTTCCAGAATGATTTCTTGCCGGGATTCGCTTCCGGAATTCGCTGATTGGCGATCATCTCGGGATGAACTTTGACCACCAGAACTTCTTCGTAGTAGGACCGATTGAAGATGCTAATCTGACCGCGTGCGGGAAGCGACTTGGAACAACGCCAGAGGAAGTTGTGACTCAGTTCTTCCGTCGACGGCTGCTTAAAGGCAACGACATCGACACCTTGCTGATTCACGCCCGACATGACGTGACTGATCGTGCTGTCCTTCCCCGCGGCGTCCATCCCTTGCAGGATCACGAGTACCGACCAGGACTGCGAGGCGTACAGCAGTTGTTGCGAAATGGAAAGCTGATGGACATCTTCTTCGATCAAGCGGCGGGCTTCTCGCCTTTGATCCGCTTCGGCCGTCGCGGGGTCGACTTCCCAGCTGGTATGGAAGTCTTTGAGCTTGATCTTTTTGCCGGTGGGAACACGGCACATGTCGATGACATCAGATAGATTCAGCATGGCGATTTCGAACCTCAATCTCGACGAGCGGCCTTGGTCCTTCGGCAGCAATGGGTTTTCGCCAGTTGAGCGACTCGTGCAGGCTCGCCCATCACCAGAGCCAAGTCAAGCCTGGACGAATGGGCTGAACACCATTCCCGCCGCAGCGATTCCACCGCGGAAACAACAACCGTCCTCCCCTCAAGATTGGACGCCCCAGAGTACAGACTGTGCGTTCGTTCGAATCAGCCCCATACAGTCATACCGCGTGCATGTGACCTGTTTCATCCTCACGTTTGCGGCAAGACCCAGCCGGCCATGAAATGCCCCTTCCAAAACAACAAACAAAAGTCATTACGACAACACTCAAACAGCAATTTTCGCGACACGCGCGTGATATTTCCCGCCTTTCGATGTCGAAGGCGAGCCTGAAGCCGCGCTCACAACTCCTACAACCGACAAATTCCGTCCGTACAACAAACGACAAATACAATCACATTGACACAGCATAGAACAAGTCAAGATCGTAAAGATTACACATCCTTTCAATGGCAACTTGACCTCGCCTGGTAGGGATTACAAAACCAGCCAGCGGAAACCGCCGATACGAGTCCATCACAGCTGATGAAAGGCATATTATGCCGCATAAAATGGCATTATCAAGTTCTCTTGACAAGATTCGTGACATTGGCACGGCCAGTGCTTTGGAAAGTCTTCTGTCAAACGACGGGTGCCACTGAATGGAAGTCGCACACCACCAACCAGCAACGTGAACCACGAAAATCGGAGAAGACGCCATGTTAGTACTGACGCGAAAAAGAGACGAATTCATCAAGATTGGATCGAACATTGTCATCCGTGTGATCAAAACCAGTAGCGGTAGCGTCAAACTGGGGATCGACGCCCCCGCTTCCGTGCGAGTCTTGCGTGGCGAACTCGCGACAGTCGAAGCTCACAATCCTGATGACATGTTTGCCCGCGAAGAGGAAGAAACGCTGGAAGATTGCCTGCTGGAAGCCATGTTCGTCCAAAGTTAGTCAGGGCCCCGTAGCCCCCACCAACTTCTGAAAACGACGAACAAAGCGGGCTTCTGAGTAACGCCCCATCGACTGTGGAACCAAAAATTGGAAGGAACCCAAATGATGCGTTTGCGAATTCCCACCCGATTCGCCGCAACTCTGTCACTGCTTGCAGTGATCGCGTTGTCCGGCCGGATTCAGGCACAAAGCAACTGTGCTCGATGCGCCTCGCCTCCTCAACAACAAATGGGAACGGTTTTCTCTGTCACCAAAACAGATGTCGCGACTCGATTTCGACCCGTTCAACCCAACCGCGACGACACACCGCCCGTGGCCTCGCCTTTCTACTCGGCCACGCGTGATGCCACCACTGGCGATTATCGCGCACGGCTGCCAGCCGGCCAGCCCTCGCCCGTGTTGACTCCCACCGATGATGCCGTCGCACCGGAATCCAAGGAAACTGTGCCGGCCAGCAAGCCCCCGACGTCCGGCCCCAACAGTAAGACAAAGCCGTCGATCGCGGACAAAATCAGCGCTCGGTACGCCGATCCTCGCGTGATCCGGATGCTGCAGCAACTGACTCCGTCGGGAGCCGAATCACTTTACGCCGAAGTCTCCGAACTGATCGACGGACGTCATATCACGCCGGCGAACTACGGCCGACGAGTGGACAGTGCCATCGACCATCTGACTCAAGCGTTGGATGTGCCCTCATTCATCGAAGCTGCGAAGGTGAAAGGAACATCAGAAGAGATTTCGAATTTCCAACGCGAACTGCAGGAATTAAGAACGGATCTTTGGGTTCGTAACACGAACGACGCCTTGGCGGCCCTGCGTAATGTGCAATTGAAAGCCGCTCAGTCGATCGACATCAATCCGGCCGCGATCGGATTGGAATTCCTGTACGGAGCGACCGACAGCCTGGACCAGTTCTCGATGTTATTGCCACCGGAAAAGAATGGCGGACCGAGCGTCGGGTTGCGTGACAACATGGTTGGCATCGGCGTCGAAGTCGAAGCACATCCGGCCGGTTTGAAGATTCTGAAACTGTTGCCCGGTGGTCCCGCCGCACAAGCCGACCTTCGCCGGGGCGATGTGATCACTCATATCGATGGCACCGATCTGAAGGAAATGGAACTGAACCGCGCTGTCGACTACATCGTCGGCCCGGTGGGAACCCCGCTGCAAATCCAGGCGTCACGTGGCGGGCGATCGGGCCAAGTGACACTGACCCGTCAGACGATCGCCTTCCACAGCGTGGTGGATGTCCGGATGGAAGATCCTGCTCGGGGAATCGCCTACCTGAAACTGGAACAGTTCGCCGATTCCACGATCAACGAAATCGACACGGCCCTGATGAATCTGCATCGCCAGGGAATGCAGTCGCTGATCATGGACTTGCGAGGAAATCCCGGCGGCTTACTGACGACGGCCATCGCACTGTCCGATCGATTCTTGCCGAGTGGTACGATTGTCTCGACCCGCGGCCGGACACCGGACGACAATACGAAAGAGACGGCCCACTATGCCCAGACCTGGAAAGTTCCGCTGGTGGTGTTGATCGATCACAACAGTGCCAGTGCTAGTGAGATCTTCGCCGCGGCGATTCAAGAAAACGGTCGTGGATTGATCGTGGGCGAGAAATCTTACGGCAAGGGCACGGTTCAGACTCTGTTTCCGCTGCAGACGTTCCCGGCCGCCCTGCGACTGACGACAGCCAAATTTTACAGCCCTCAAGGCCGCGAAATGGCTGGCGTGGGAGTGACGCCCGACGTCAAAGTTTCCAGCGAATCAGCCGACAATCGACAAGACGACGCGGTGCTGAACGAAGCGTTGCGACGGATTGTCGATCCCCGCATCAAAGGAATGGCCAACAACTATCGCCGGACAGGTGACGTTCAAGACGATTCCCACGTCGCCGCATGAAGCGGCATTTACGAAAGTTCAGCACACAGATCGGACAAAGGACAGCCGATGACCCGCGAAATTAACGAGGACGGACCAAGAGGTCCGTCCTCGCGTCATTCTTTGAGCATTTTTCTGGCTGGCCACGAACAAGACCCACTCAAAGTCACAAGCCGCCGAAATCGCCTTTCACGGAATTGGGACACGGTAACCTTGGGATTGGACGAAATCCGGCGGAAAACTCGGTCGACAAAGATCGACGGCAGGCCGACCACGCCGCCGAAAAAACTTGCTCAGCTCCAGAGGGCGTCTCGTGGCGCCGAAATTCCGACCTGCGGTTCGAACTCTGCGGCTTGCTTCGAGTCGGAAAGTTGTCAATGCTATGGACTCGCCGAAAACCTTGGCGGGTTTTGCGTTTGTGTCTTATTGCCTATTCAGGGATACGAGCTTCGGAAATGTGGATTGGCGAAACGGTCGATCCCGCAGAGAATTCGGAAATGGAATCATCCGATTAATCTGTGTTGTTTTGTCTTATTCGGTTTGAAATGCCTCCTATTGAAACTTCTTCGATTTCGTTTCGCAGCTCCAGCGGCCAGCCTTCGGCCGTGATTGACGTCGGTACGACTTCCATTCGCATGGCGATTGCCGAAATCGACGAAGCGGGTGACGTTCACCATTTGTCATCACTTTCCCAGGCCGTCAGTCTCGGCAAAGATACCTTCACCCGTGGCTCGCTGGAAAAGAGCACCATCGAAGAATGTGTCCGCGTACTCAAAAGTTACCGCCGCGTCCTTGCCGAGTACGGAATCGAATCGCCCGACAAAGTTCGCGTCGTGGCCACCAGTGCCGTGCGCGAGGCCAGCAACAAGCTGGCCTTCCTTGATCGCGTCTACACGGCCACCGGATTTCAGGTGGTGCCGATCGACGAAGCGGAAGTGAATCGAATCACCTACCTGGGTATCCAGCCGCTTCTGCGACGCGACCCCAAACTGGCCGATGCCCGCACGGTGGTTACTGAAGTCGGCGGCGGCAGCACAGAACTACTGCAAGTCCAAAATGCCGACGTCTTGTTTGCACATACCTATCGGCTTGGTTCGCTGCGCATTCATCAGACCTTGGAAGCGTATCACGCGTCGCAGACGGCCACCCGACGACTGATGGAAACGCAGATTCAGCGAATCATCGATCAGGTGCTGCAGCAAGTGCCTGCCGAGTCCACGCAAGAGATGGTCGCCCTGGGCGGTGATATGCGTTTCGCCGCGCGGCAACTGGTGCCCGACTGGGATCCCGATCGATTGACCCGCATTCCCGTCAAGGATCTGGCCGACCTGACAAACGCCGTGCTGTCGCTCAACGAAGACAAGCTGGTCCACAAATACCACATCACGTTTCCGGAAGCGGGCACCCTGGGACCGGCATTGCTGGCGTATACCATGCTGGCCAAGGCGTTCGAATTGAAAGAAGTGATTGTTGCCAGCATCAATCTGCGCGACGGGTTGCTGAACGAAATGGCGTCGCGCGGCGGTTGGAATGAAGACTTTAGCAATCAGGTGATCCGATCGGCTTTTGACCTGGGCCGGAAATTCGAGTTCGATGAACCGCATTCGCGGCAAGTCTCGAAATTGTGTGGCATTCTGTTTCAGGGATTACGCGAAGAACACCAACTGGACCCGCGTTACGAATTGCTACTGCGAGTGGCGGCCCTGTTACATGAAGTCGGTCTGTACATCAGCACCGGTTCGTATCACAAGCATTCAATGTACTTGATCCAGCACAGCGAATTGTTTGGACTGAGTCGATCGGACGTCCAACTTGTCGCGTTAACCGCTCGTTACCATCGGCGGGCCTCCCCCAAGCCGACGCATACCGTCTTCACAACCCTCAGTCGTGATCAGCGAATCGCCGTCGTAAAAATGGCCGCCATGCTGCGGGTGGCCGACGCCCTGGAAGCGTCGCACAGCCAGCGACTGCACGAATTGAAATTTTCGCGGGAAGGCGGCCGTCTAGTCATTGCCATCCCGCAAATCGAAGACCTGAGCCTGGAACAATTGGCCCTGAAGCAATCAGGTTCGTTGTTCGAAGCCACGTTTGGAATGCCCGTATTATTGAGGAAACTCCGGCCCTGACCGACCTTATTCGACAACGCTTACATTGAGAGATTTTCCCGGCATGTCTGTTGAGCCACGTTTTTTTAATCGTGAATTGAGCTGGCTGGAATTCAATCAGCGGGTGCTGGATGAAGCCAGTGATCCGACGATCCCCTTGCTCGAACGGCTGAAGTTTCTGGCCATCACGGCCTCGAATCTCGATGAATTCACGATGGTCCGCGTCGGCAGCTTGCAACTGCTCGAAGCCGAAGGAGACATGCGTCCAGACCCGGTCGGCTTGACGACGTCGCAGCAACTCAAAGCGATCGGCGAACGCATGCAGGCGTTCATGACCGAACAATATCGCTGTCTGCTATCGGATCTGGAACCGGCTCTTACGGAAGCCGGCATGCGTCGCGTTTCGCCGAACGAACTGAACGATCGACAGACACAGCACATCCAGATGATTTTCGAGCAGGAAGTCTTTCCGATCCTGACTCCGCTGGCCGTCCTTTCGCCATCGACGGCCAGCGCCACCGCGCTGGCGGCCGCCAGCACCGAATCGTCGCCTCGTAAATCCAAAGCCACCAAGAAGAAGGCGGCGGCGAAAACCCCCGAATCCTTCACGACGTCCTCCGATGCACAGGACGACCCCGAAGCTGCGATCTTCCCGCCGCTGATCAATCAGTCCATCAGCCTGTGCGTGCGACTGGCGCCGACAAACGGCTCGTCCGCACCACGCTTCGCCATCGTCCCCTTCGGACGCAATCGACAACGTTTCATCACGCTGCCGGCCGACAGCGGATTCAGCTACATCCTGCTGGAAGACGTCGTCAGCATGTTCCTGACCCAGTTTTTCCCGGGCGAAACCATCGAGGAAAGCGTCGCGTTTCGCATCACGCGCAATGCCGACCTGGAACTGCAGGAGGATCAGGCTTCCGATCTATTGTCCGTGATGCAAGAAATCGTCAACGCCCGGCGTCAGAGCGACTGTGTCCGA
The DNA here is from genome assembly GCA_903871875.1 of uncultured Schlesneria sp. Classification (GTDB taxonomy): domain Bacteria; phylum Planctomycetota; class Planctomycetia; order Planctomycetales; family Planctomycetaceae; genus Schlesneria. Next base: position 30,694 of record CAIQIR010000039.1, on the reverse strand, counting down.
TTGGAACTGGCGGATCACGCCAGCCCCTGCTTGCGAGAATTCCTGCAATCGGCCGTCGATATTCCCGACCGCTGGGTGTTTGCCGCTCCCGGTCCGATCGACCTGGCCGCCTTCTTCCGTCTGTGCGATTCGCAGGGCTTTGATGCGTTGAGGTACGAGCCCTGGCCTCCGAAGCCGTCCCCGCAGATCGCGCCCTCGGAAAGTCTGTTCGAAGCGATCTCGCACCGCGACGTGCTGCTGTACCACCCCTACGAAAGTTTTGACTCGGTGGTGCGCTTTGTCGACGAGGCCGCCGACGACCCGGACGTGCTGGCGATCAAGCAGACCCTTTACCGCACCAGTGCGAAAAGCCCGATTGTCGCGGCGCTCAAACGAGCCGCTCAAAAAGGCAAATATGTCACGGCGGTGGTGGAGCTGAAAGCGCGGTTCGACGAACAGCGCAATATCGAATGGGCCCGCGATCTGGAACGCGCCGATGTGCAGGTCGTGTACGGCGTGAAGGGACTCAAAACCCATGCCAAGCTCTGCCTGATCGTGCGCCGTGAAGCCCAGGGCATCCAGCGCTACGTCCACTTTGGTACGGGCAACTACAACGAAATCACCTCCCGCATTTACAGCGATGTCAGCCTGATGACCTGTAATGAAGATCTGGGCGCCGACGCGACCTCGTTCTTCAACGCGGTGACGGGATATTCCCAGCCACAGCGATTCCGTCAGATCGAAATGGCACCGCTCGGTCTCCGCGAAAAACTGATGGAAATGATCGAAGCCGAGATCGATCACAAACGCCACAAACAAAAAGCGATGATCATCGGCAAGCTGAATGCCCTGGTCGACGAAAAAATGATTGAAGCGCTGTACGCCGCCTCGCAAGCGGGTGTCCGCATTCGACTGAATATCCGTGGGGTCTGTTGCCTGCGACCGGGCGTGCCCGGTCTCTCGGAAAACATCACTGTCACGGGCGTGATCGACCGCTTCCTGGAACACGCCCGGATTCTTTATTTCTATCACGGCGGGGACGAACGAGTCTTCATTTCCAGCGCCGACTGGATGCCTCGTAACCTGGACCGACGCGTGGAATTGCTGGTCCCCGTGGAAGACAAAGTCTGCCGCCGAAATCTGCTCAGCATTCTGAAAACGACACTCAGCGACAACGTCAAAGCCAAACGGCTGTTACCAGACGGCCATTACGAACCAGTCCGCGCGTCCACTACTGGCGAACCCATCCGCAGTCAGGAAGTTCTCTATCGCCGGATGAGCGAAACCATCGAAGACGCCGCCCGCGCCGCCCTGGCCACCTTCGAACCCCACCGCGCCGCCAACCAGGACGAATAGTCATCCTGCAGAATCCCGGCCATAATTAACCTGATCCCCATGGCGAGAAAAACGGCAGCGAGCGGCATCCTCCGCGCCCCGTGGCTAAAGTTGCCGCAGTCGGGCCGCTCTTTCGCCATCGAGTGGAATGGGTTCTTTGGGCGAAAATTCGATCGGCACCGCGCCCCATTTCGTAGGTCAGTCCAGACAACATCAAAACCGCGATCGACTTTCATTGCGACGGACTCGATCGGTACCTACGCGATTCCCCGATGGACCAAGGAATACGACAGGGCGATTGCTGATGGCAGAATCCGTGACAGCGTGACCCCTGAAGGGCAATCCAATGAATTTCCACTCTGCTCTTGTCAGCTGAGTTTTTGGTGCTAACATCCTGCTGTTGGGGTAAAACCCAACGCTCGAATGATTCGATCCGAAATCCGTCAAGGAGGTTGCCATGCTCGTGTTGAAACGCCGCAAGGGTGAAGAAATCATCATCAATGACGAGATCCGCATTTTTGTCACTCAAACGACGGACGGCAGTTGCCGCCTGGCGATTGAAGCCCCTGATTGCTATCGAATTCGCCGAGCCGAGCTGGCAGACTTCCAGGAATCCATTATTCAAAAAACGGCGTCCGCCTGGCAGATTCAGCAATGAGTTCTGACATTGGAAAAATGATTCGAGAAGCCCGGCAAGCCCGTGGCATCTCACTGCGCGCGTTGGCCAGTCAGGTCGGCATCCATTTCAGCCACTTGTCGAAGATCGAGAACGGTAAAGACCAGATCGGCCGAGACTCTTTGACAAAGATTGCGGAAGAGCTGGGAGTCGATCCGGATTTGATGCTGGGAGAAGCTGGCCATCAAACCGTTCCCTTTCGAGTGCTCGGGAACATCGCAGCCGGGGAGCCAATCGAGGCCATCGAAGAGATTGAAACCTTTGATTTGACCAAAGTTTTCGACCCACAAGATCATTTTTTGCTGCGTGTCCGAGGCACATCAATGATTCTCGATGGCATCAACGATGGAGACCTGGCGATTATTCGATATACCAAAGCCGCAAACACCGGGGACACGGTGGTGGCACTCGTCGACGGTGGTGAAGCCACGCTGAAACGCTTCAAAAAGGTCAAGAACACCATCACTTTGATTCCGGCGAATGACCAACTGACCGCGATGGAGTTTCCGGCATCACGAGTTGAAATTCGCGGCGTCTTCGTGGGATTGGTCAGGACGGCGGTCAAGTAGCCAGGCCCCGCACGTCCCCGATTCGATGCAGCGGCTCATCCTGGCAAACCCGCCAAATGTCGCGGTGTTTGTGGCTTCATCTGAAGAGTTGCTCGGCCTATCGTCAGCGGCGCCGTCTCGTTTCGGCTGTCCTGGACAATCAATCCCGTATTGTCTGAAGTCGGACTGCCGCAATTGGTAATCGTTCCCACAATGATGCCCGCGATCGCGATGGCGGGCACGATAAATTTTTCGACCGGCGCGCAGACGCGGTCTCAAGCGTTTGCTCGAGTCCCCCCTGACACACGACATGACATTGAGATGTCGTCGTTGCGATTCAGTTTTCTTCGTGTTAAGTTCGCGGTGAATTGAGTCGCGTGGACATCCTGCGGTTGGTTTTCCCACAGGTTGAAGCGCAGGAGGTGCACGACAGTGTATTCAAGTTCACGGCGGACTGTTTGCGGCGTGTTTTGTACGAGAGGGGTTCTCGCCCCGCGGCGGCTGCCCGCGATTTTGATTTTGTTGCTGGTCAGCAGCACGTGTGCAGCCGGCGGCGACCCGACAGCAAAACCCGAAGAGACTGCTGACTCGACGCCAAAAACTGCCAAGAAAATCTACCTGGGCCAAGCGGGAAAACACGGCTCGGTCGCTGTCGTCGAAGGAGCGGTTGTCATCGGCGAGGGCAGCCCCGGGGTCGTGTTCGGCTTGATGCAGAAACCGGCCGTGAAAACTCAAGTCAGCTACTGCTTGATCTTGAAGCACGATTACAAAGGCAAAGATTTGACGACGAAATCTTCGTACGCGACCCAGATCAGAAACGGAACGCTCTGGACTGAGTCGACGACTAAGGTCAACGCCAAAACGCTCACCGTCGCGCATCAATACGCGAAGAGCGGCGGCAGCGAATTTCTGGCAATTGGAGGCAAGGAATTCGCGGTCGGGAAGGGACGAGTCTTTCTCGTTGATCTGACCAAAGAGACTCCCAGCATCGAGCAAAAGAAAGTGACGCTCCCACCCCAGCCTCCCGTCAAGGAATTCAAAGAAAGCGATATCGAAGCGATCGCCGAGAGCGTTCTGACGGAGTTGGCGAAAACGGACGAAAGCGTTCGGGCTTTCCTCGAACCCGCTTCTCCTTAGCGATTCTCGAAATCACGGTGCCATGCAACTTCCAGCCCTCGTTTTGCTGAGCAATCGGGGCACCGTTCGGAGCGAGTCCTTCAGATTCAACGGAGGGGTGTCGCTCCCGACTCCCTGCGCACCCACGCTGTCGTGAATACGCACGCCAGCACCCGCGTCAGCGCGCCAATCTTTCGACGCCACCCTCGAAAAACATCGCCCATGATTCACCGTAACTGCCGCAATCGCCCAACAACCCGAACGATCTTGCGTGCCAGATTCGTTCGCCCTTACGATGTCAGAATGTCTTGAAGGCGTCAATCACGGCTCTTCACGAGGCAGTTCAGGAATCTCGGTTCAGAGGATGGGCGATGCGATTTCAATCTGCATTCATTGCCGTCGCCGTCTTGGCAGCATCGCTGGGCGTTGCCGATGACAATCTCGACGAATCCAAAGCGATTCAGAAGATTGAAATGTTGAGGGGCAGCGTAAAAAGAGATGAGACATTGCCGGGCCGTCCTGTGGTTCGTGTCACGTTTTTTCGACGGAGTAAACACTTCAGCGGCAGATATCTGCATTTGCTCAAGTCGTTCAAAGAATTGAACACCCTCACCCGGATTACGGGTACCGGCTTGAAGCAACTCAGCGAACTCAAACAGTTGGCACACCTCACCGCAAGAAGGCATTTCACCGAACGGACACGATTCAGGCTTGGGCGCCAGCCGATATTCTCGCTGGCAGCGTTCCCGCGTGACCGCTCACAGATCCAAGGCTTCCACAGACACCCAGACCAGCCGCACCCGGTGCTCCGCCCGAATCAGCTGGTCTAGCGGCGCCGGACGCCACTCGGCTGGCTTGCGTTCCGCACGCTTCACTCGAACTTGATCTGCAGGGGGGCGGGGCGTCGTACTCATGACACGTGTTTTAGCGCCTGAACCGCACGCCCACCGGTTCCAATTCCAAAAAACTCACAGTCTCAACAGACCGTCGACACGCGCGCAGACGAGCCGACGCCCGCCCCCTGCCCTGCTCGCTACACCACATTTCAATAATTTTTAAAAAACAGTATTGACATTTTTTGTCGCATATCAACAATAGTGACAAATCAATTTACTTGTGGAATTCAGAAGGAAAGTCCGATGAACCAGCCGATCAGAAATTTGCCGAATCAAGAGAGCGCAGAGAGATTGTCAGGCACCGCAGGGACGGTGCCGATCAGGGGGATCTCGGCAGCTGCGTCGAACGAGGCGAGAATCGCTGATGCTCATCCATTGGTCGGGCGGAAGCACGGTGCAAAATGGAATGCGTCTGGCGGCCTCGTCGGCCCCTCACAACCAGACAGCCAGCGAAGGCGGGTGGGTCCGCCGTTTTTCCTGACGGCGTGTCATTGGCTCTTGGTCCGCTGGTGGCAGCAGCGGGGACTGTTCCTCAATGCCTGCGAAAAAATCGGGGAACATCCTCGAGGCAAGTCCCTGGAAACAGCGCGAACCAAGTTCACGGGTCAGGACGAGCGCGGGCCAGCCCGGCAGCGGTCCGCTCAATCGCTACTGATGCCCTGGACAGATCGCGCGTGGGGACAATCCAACGCGTGCCAACCTGGCAGCCGAGAGTACTTTGCCAACATGGCCAACTTTGCCAAACGACAAATGGGGCTCAAACGCTACAGAATAGGGATGTTTGCCAACTTGGCCATGTTTGCCAACAAATTTGCAAAAACTCACCCGACTGCGGTTTCCCGCCCCCTGCCCGTGTCACCCCTGGCCGCGAGCGCGCGATGTCATTCGATCCGCTTCAAACACCCCGCGAGTGGCCCGGCGAATTGCCTGTCCGCAACCAGGAAAATATCAGCCGGGACAAATCACACGATGACTCGCGCGATCGAACTCGCCGTCGGCGAACCGAGGGTGACTTTGCGAAGCCCGTCATTCGAACCTGGCAACCCGGAACTATTTGTCACCCGTGACGGTCGCCTCTTTGACCGGCCGAGCCGATGCTTCGGGCACCGGGCTCAGAATCGAACCGAAGGCGGAAGCGGGATCCACCTGTGGACCAATGACCGTGGGGGTCACCAACACCAGGATGGTCGGGGATTTCGTCACGTCGTTTTGATCGGCAGGTGTGTTCGCGGGATAACCGACGATCGCCAGCGAGTTGCCTGACGAGATTTCTGCGGCCGTTTCCAAGCGGATTGAGGGCGACTGCAAGTCGGATTCTTCTGACCCATCGTTCGTCGTTCCCACAATTGATTCGAGGAGCATTTCCAAATGGATTCGGGATGAACCGATCGTTTTTGGCGTGGCTTTGATCGCCAGCCGGCTAGACTCGTTACCGATGAAAAGATTGAATTCGTAACCCTCCACGGCTCGGCCACTGGATTGCCTGACGATCTCGGCGTTTTCGTCCTTCGTCAATTGATCAAGCAGTTCTCGAATCGCCTGGCTCCGTAGCTCATGCAGCACCGCCGGGGATTCCTGCAGACCAGCCCCCATGCCCTGTTGGAAACGGATCAGGCCGGATCGATTCAACGTCGTACCGATTTCGCTCAGTTTGGCGGCCAGACATTCGCGGCCAGGTTGATTCAGCGTCACGATTTGCAATTGCAGCTCAATCGACTTGGAAGGTGATTCTGCTGGGGTCAACCCGGCGATTGATTGCCGGGCTTGTTTCAGATTCGCAATTTCGGCCTGCAATGTTCGAAGCTGTGATTCCTTATGTTCAACCAGCAATCGGAAATAGTGATCTCGCTGAAACTGTTGTTGGAACCCCTGAATCTGCTGGGCTTCGCTCGGCAAATTCAGATTCGCCAACAATGCGGAAGCCGCGGACAAATGAAATTGGATTTCATCCGGATGGGCGGGAATCGGGCAGGCACTTGCCATACCGAACGAACTCGGTTCGATCAATTGGGCCGGAATCGGGCGTCCGATCACGGGAATGGGAACGAAGCCAAAATAAGGATTCGGAATCAGTTCCGCGCCGGGCAGATATTGAACTTCGTCATTCGGGAAGGTCAGTTTGGTCGGCGTGAAATCGTTCCCGACGGCGAACGACGAATCGGCAATCAACACAATCGGCCCGAGTTCTGGCTCAACCGGGATCAATTCAAAATCGTCCGAATCCGTGTGATAAGAGCCCAGCGGCACGGCTGGGCCGAGCTGCAGCTCGATGTCGAGATTGACGGACTGACCAAAGGCTTGCGTCGCGCCCAGGGCCAAAACGAGACCTTGAAAGAGCACTCGATGAACTCGCATCACAAGACTCCTTGTGGATCGGAACAAATAAAGAGGGGACTGCCGGATTCAGTAGAGGGGAGGGACGTCGTGTACCCTATCGTTCGATTTCGGTCAATTCCGATTGAGCAACGATTGATTCGCCAGCGGAACTCCCCTTCTGTGAATTACGAAAACTCTTAGAATTGGCTGTTTGCCGACGTTTCGGCGATGGCCCGGCATCAGGCTCTTAATCCTGACTGATAACGAGGGAGGCGGTCATGCAGGGATGCACTCCGCGATTCAATGTCTTGTGTGCTTGGATGGCGATCTGCCTGGCGTCCACCGTCACGGCGGCCGATGTCCCGTTGGCCTGGATCGAAGACGCACAATTGCATGACGTGCAGCTGGTCGGCTCGAAATTCGCCTTTGCCGTCGGCGAGCATGGCGCGATTTGGAAGTCGGACGACGGCGGCCGAAAATGGACACGCCTCAATGCCGAGCGGGATGTCTCGCTACGCAGTGCCTGCTTTATTACGGATCAAGTCGGTTGGATTGCCGGCGGCGAGATCACGCCCTACTCGGGTCTGAATGCGGGCATCTTGCTGGCCACTCGCGACGGCGGTCGAACGTGGCTGCCACTGGGACGGGATTCCCTGCCCCCCCTGAGCTATGTCAAGTTTTTCGATTTGGAAGAAGGCGTCGTTGTCGGTCAGCCGACAGCCGTCGCACCCGCTGGAATTTACAAGACCAATGACGGAGGGAAGACTTGGAACGGCGTTCAAGGAAGCGTCACCCAACCCTGGAAAGCCGCCTGCTTTGTCCAACCGGAAATGGGTGTCGTCGGTGGAGTCAACGGACGGGTGGCGCTGATGGGCGGCGAGCAATTGTTCGAGTCCAATTTGCCGGCTCGCGGGCTCCGATCGGTCAGAGCGATCAGCGTCCTCTCGAATGAAGTCGGTTGGCTGGCCGGTGATGGTGGACTGGTCCTCAAAACTCTGAAAGGGGGAGTGATTTGGGAATCCCCCCCCACACAGTTGCCGGATGAGTTGCGTGAAGGAATGGACTTCCGTGCTGTGGAAATACGTGGGGAAAATGTCTGGCTGGCCGGTTCGCCAGGCAGCATGATCTGGCATAGCCCCGATGGCGGAAAACGTTGGATCAAGCAACCAACGGGCCAACCGGTACCGCTGTCGGCACTGCGATTCTCGAACGAAAAACAGGGGCTGGCGGTCGGTGCGTTCGGAGTGATTCTGCGGACGGAAGATGGCGGGAAAACTTGGCGGGCCGTCCATGGCGAAGGACGACGGGCGGCGGTGTTGTCGTTACATGCCAGGCCGGAACAGACGAGCGCGGCCCTGACGGCGAAGTTAGCCGGCGAACAAGGGTATCGCAGTGCGGTCTGGATCGCCCAGCGCAATGATTTGGGACCGCTCGCGGCCGGTACCGATACCGAATCGCGTCTGGAATCGGCCGTCCAACGCTGCGGCGGCCACGCCACCGAAATCCACTGGCAATTACCACTCACCGTTCCCGGATTGGAACATTCCTCGACAAAGCTGCTGGCAGAGTGGCAAAAGCAGACGGAAGGCCGTTTGCCTCAAACGTTATTAGGCGGATTGGTCCGCCAGATTCGCACCTGGCGACCGAATATCATCATCATCGACCAACCGTCACCCGATGACGCGGCCTGTCAGCTGCTTTACAACGCGACCTTAAGTGCCGTCGAACAAGCTGCCGATGCAACCCGATATGTCGAACAACCGGATTTGACGGGATTGGGCGTCTGGACGGTCGACCGGATTTATATGCGACTCGCCCCCGGAGCAACCGGCGACGCCCTGGTCGACCTCGACGAATTCCTTCCTCGCCTGAAAACGTCAACTCGCATTGCCGCCAGCACATCCATCGCTCTATTGCAGCCGGGACAAGTCCCACTGAGCGAAGTTGCTGAGTCAGCTCGAATCGCTTATCGGTGGCTCAGCCTGGATGGCAAACGCGGAGACGATTCGTCAGCCGGCGGTCGTGGCGGCAGTTCCGCTCGTTCACGTGATTTTTTTGGCGGCCTTTCGATCACCCCGGGTTCTCCGGCCCGGCGCGAAATGATTCCGATGGACGAATCCCGACTGGAACGGATGCAGAAACTGGTTCAAAAGCAGCGGAATTTCACCGCGTTCTCCCAGAAATCACTCGACGATCCACGTGTCGCGGGACAAATGTTAGGACAGATCAGCAACGTCATCGACGGCATGGAACCGCAGCAAGCAGTGAACCTGCTCCGAGACCTGGCGGACGAACACCGCAAGCGATCGCAATTCGAACTGGTCGAAGCAACCTATCTGGAAATGATCCATCGTTATCCTCAGGAACCGGGATCGATCGATGCGATGCGGTGGTTAATCCAGTTTTGGTGCAGCAGCGAGACGGCATGGCAAAGGTCGCGCACGATGACTTCCAACACAACCATCAGCCAAACGGCAACAGACCAACGACCACAATACGTCCAGCAAGCCATCGGCCAAACGATCCTGGGAGATGATGGAACTCGGCAAGCGGTCGTCTCCGGCAAAGACACCAACGTGATTGCCAATACAAATCCCGGAGTCCCCCTGCGATTGAACGCGACGCTGGATCTCGATCCCCAGTCTTCGCCCGGAAAAAAGGGGGCTAAGGGGGGACGATTGAAGATCTCGGCCGACACCGACTGGAGAACCGGGGCACTCAGTGAATGGCAATCACGAGCGACCGAACTGGCGAAACAAATGGAAGTGAATTCGCCTGGGTTATTCCGCTCGCCCGAGATTCAATTCCCGCTCGCTGCACTGCGTCGGACCCGCGGTACCAGCCGTGCAGCGGATGCCATCATGCGAAACTTCGTTTCCAGTGCCGTCGATTCGCAAACCAAGGAACTGGCCGAGCGGGAGTTATGGACGTCGTACGCCACGCAAGATGCCCCTTCTGCTCTGGCATTCTGCCGACGTGTCACGCAACGACCGCAGTTGGATGGAATGCTGTCGGACCCTTGCTGGGAAGCCGCCGCGGAAGTGGTATTGAGAGCCCAACCGGCGAAGTCCGAAGCGACTGACGGTTCGTCCGAACTGACGCGATCAATGGCGATGTTCGCCTATGATGATGAATTCTTGTATGTGGCGATCAGCGTCCCCCGCGCTGCGGACACATCCCGTGACAATCCTCAACTGCGGGGACGTCAGCACGATGCCGATCTGTCTCGGCATGACCGCTTCTCGATTCGGCTGGATATCGACCGCGACTACTCGACCTGGTACGAATTTCAGGTCGACCAACGCGGCTGGACGGCGGAAAGTTGTTGGGAGGATCGACGCTGGAATCCCAAATGGTATGTCGCAGCAGATGCCGACGACGCCGATTGGCGCATCGAAGCGGCCATTCCTTGGAACGAACTTAGCCCTTCACCGCCCGTCGCGGGCAGCTTTTACGGGGTTTCTCTACTGCGGACGATTCCGACGGTCGGGCTGCAAAGTTGGACTCACCCCGCCACGACGCGACCTCAGCCAGCCTCGTTTGGATTGCTAAAATTCGAATAAACACGCCGTCGTCGACGAGCGACGAAAATGTATACACCGGAACACTCATTAAAGCGATTTTAAACACGACTCTTTTCGCGCGAGCGTCGACACCGACGAAAGCCCCCTTGCCGGATGAGTCGGTCAAGGCTCAATTCGATGTCCAAATCGGCCATAAGTATCGTTCAGGCTTCCAATTCCACTGATTCCGGGTGAAGATGTATCCCAATAAAATCATCCTTCACGTTGAAACGACTCCTGCTTCGGTGGGGTATCAATTGGGGAAAGGTGAGGAGCAGTGGACGACTGGGAACTCGCCGAACGTTGCCTCGCCGGTGACCAAGCAGCCATTCGAGCGTTCGTTGAGCATTTTCAGGGATTGGTCTTCGCCATCTGCCTTCGCCGGTTGAGAAATCGGGAGGATGCAGAAGACGTTGCCCAACAGACACTGGTCCGCGCCGTTCGATATCTTCGGCATTGGGACGCCAAGCGGCCCCTCAAGCCGTGGGTATTGACGATCGCCATTAACCGCTGCCGAACACATTTAACTCAACGCAATAATCAAACTCGGGCTCTTGATCCGGCCATCGACCGACCGGCTCAGGAAGTCCGGCTGGGGACATTAGACCTGTCCGAAGAATTACAATTGGCCTTAAATCAAGTACGAGAAGAATATCGCACCTGCTTTATCCTTTTTCACCAACAGGAATTAAGTATTTCGCGCGTGGCGGAAATCATGAAGTGCCCCGAAGGAACCATCAAAACCTGGCTGCATCGTGCTCGCCGTGAATTGGCGGCCCTCTTGATTGACCGCGGCGTAGTTACAAAGGATGGCTATGAACTGCACCGAATTTAAGACAGCCGTCGAGCGGGCTGCCGAAATCCGTGAACCGCTCACGCCGGATGCATTGGCGCATGTGTCGACATGTTCAGAATGCCGTAGCGTACTGGCGATCGATCAGCAACTGGATGCCGTGATCGCCGCGTGGCGACACGCAGAACCACCGGCAAAACTGGTCGACGCGGTCCTGGCAGAACTTTCGAACCCACTGTGGCAAGACGACTTGCAAGAAATCAACGAGCTTTCCAAGATCGAAGATGAGGAACTGGTTACCGTCGGTCAATCGATCGAATCGACGCCTCGACGAAGGAACCGTTCTCGCGTTTTGGTGATCGCGTCTTTGTCGGTTTGCTTGCTCATTGCGGTTGTTTCCATCGGGCTGTATTCTGGCGCTCGTTCGCCACATTTGGGCGATCTGGCACAGGCCACTCACCTCGGGGATTCCGACCCGTCGCTGGCCGATTCATCCATGGATGTGTCAGAAACGTTGGTGGAACTCCTGTTTGATCTCCAATCAGAGTACCGCGAAATGGCCACTGAAACGACATCCGCGGCTCGCGAAATGGTCAATGCGATTCCGCAACGGGTTTCGGCATCAATGATGCCCGATCCCGACGAAATTGACCTGCTCCCCAGCTCCAGCGATGTGAGGCGCATGTGGAAACCGATCGGTAACCGCGTGGGAACCGCCTTTAGCTTTCTCTGGCAGACCGTTCCAAGCGAAGTTCCTTCGGGTTGAACCGTTTTCTTTTCGGCTGCGGTTCTCGTGGCTGTGAGGTTGAGTTACATGTGGAATCGGATGCTGGCATGGTCGCTGGGCCTACTGTTGGTTTTGTTCAGCAGTGCGCCAGTGTTGCAGGCCGACGATTCCTTCGCCGCACTCGACCTGATCTCGTCTGACGTCGCGTTTTGCCTGGAAATTCCGGCCCTGGAGAAGACCTGGGCCTCGCTGGAAGGCAGTCCGTTAATGGACCGTCTGCGAGCATTTCCAGTGTATCAACGATTTTTCGAACATCGCTGGTTCGAACAGTGGCAGACGTTGGAAGATCATGTCGAAAAATCAACGGGCCAGAAGCTGTCGGCGCAACTGCGGGCTCTGTTTGCCAAAAATCTGGTATTGGCCATTTACGTTTCCCCCGAAGGGATCCCCAAGGGAATCATGCTCGGCGAAGCGGCCGATCCCATCGCAATCAAAATGGCCATCGCTACCTGGAACAAGTTGGAACCGAATGAACTCACGGTGACCAAATCCCACCGCGGCCAACGTTACCGCCAGCGAAAGAGAAACGCCAACGCAGAAGAAAGCATCTATTTCGCCAGTTCGGAACAATGGTTCGCTATTTCCGATCACGAGTCTCTCATTCAAGACGTCATCGAACGATTCGTGGCGGCCACGGCGGCATCACCGCAAACCACGAATTCGGATTCGCTGCGGCTCTCGAATCGATTCCTTCAAAACCGGGAACGGTTGAAAAAGACCGCTGCGGCTTACATTCACATTGATGCCCGCCAGTGGGACCAGGTCTTAGAAGAATCGTCGCGAGGAATGGATGAATCCATCAACCCGGCGGCCATCTGGAAACATATCAGTTCCGTCTCCGGTTGCCTGCAATTCGATCGCGGCGTAGTTTGCGACGCCTTGATTGAAATGGACAAATCGAACCTGCCTGCAACATGGCCTCAGTTCGTCACCACAGCGTCCAGTGCTCCGTCTTGGAAGGGTCGCATCCCGGCCGAAGCGATGCTGGCGGTGAGCGGACATTTGGAACTGGCACCATTCATCAGCCTCACGCTCAAGCAGATTCGTGCTGCCGATCTGGCTGAACTGTCTAAGATTCGGCGCATGGCTCAAAGCCTGTTGGGTGGGCAAGAATTGTTTGATGTGGTACTGCCGGCCCTGGCGCGAGACTTCTGCGGGTTCGTCGTCACTCGTCCAGATCACCGGACGAACCGCGTGGTCCTCGACGGCATGCTTAGCACAACCCTCGATTCGTCCCGTGATACTAAGATCCTGCAGGATGTCGGCCGCGGATTGGAAACGACATTGAATTTGATGGCCGCCTATTTCAGTGTCGAATGCCAGGATGTCGTGACCGTCAACGGCGAACAGAAAGATTCCACTCAACTTCGCTGGTTATCCGAGACAGCCCCCTTCCCTGTTGCTTATGGGATGAAAGAACGAAGTCTTGTCGTCGCCGGATCGCAAGAGTGTCTACGTCAATCGCTCGAAACACAGACAGCCGACAATTCTCTAACGCGGCTGACCGATCATTCTCGCCGATACTTTCCCGATGCCAATCAACTCCTCTGGATCGACACCGCACGAGCTCGTGTGATGTTGGAACGAAATGGTGCTGACATCGCCAACTTTTTCGCTCTCGGCTCGCCGGAAGAAGCAAAGCGATGGCTGAATCGATTTGAGCAAGCCGGTTCGGTTTTGCAACTGGTCGATTCCTTGTTCTTCGTCGGACGGGTCGACTCCGATTATGTCCGAATCACCTTCGGTGGCGGTCTCGACGGGAAATAAACCAGCCAGTGTATTCTGCTGGCGGCGATTTCGTTCAACTCGTTGATGACACGGTGTATCCTCGCGCCAATTGCTGAAATTCCTCGATTTGTTGGCGCTGCCACGCTTCGTCGCGTCCCAGTTCACCCGCCATCAGCTCGGCAGTTCGAGCGGCCATCTCCATTGCGGCACGAGCATTCAAGAAGAGGGCTCGTGTCCGACGGGCCAAGACATCTTCGATCGTTCGCGCCATTTCGTTGCGAACGGCCCAAACCACTTCCGCTCCGACGTAGGGCAGGCTGGGATGCAGTGCAGTCCCCAGACCCGGATCCGAATTGGCCAATTGCTGAATCGCAAACGCATCGGAACCATAAATCGCCAGATCGCCCCACGCCTCGGCCTGAAAACCCGCAATATTTTCTGCCCCCGATCCATGAATCGGTAGCGTTCTCGTCACGCACTGACGTTCGTCGAGTTCCGCCAGAGTTGTCGCATGATTGACGCAATCTTCCGCCATGTTGCGATAGGTGGTCCATTTGCCGCCCGCGATGGTCAGCAGTCCTGAACTGTCGATGTGGATCGTGTGATCTCGCGACAGTGCCGCCGTGTTCTTGCCATCGCCCGCGCGAACCAATGGTCGAATACCCGCAAACACACTCAGGATGTCGGCACGCGTAGGCGGTTTTTGCAGATATCGTCCGGCCGTTTCGAGAATAAAATCAATCTCTTCCTCGGTCGCTCGGGGTTCGATCGGTGTGTCTGGAATGGCGACGTCGGTCGTTCCCACCAGCGTATGGTTGTGCCAGGGTATCGCGAACATCACCCGTCCATCGGGAGTATGCGGGACCATGATCGCGCTGTCGCTCGCCAGGAACGACCGATCGAACACCAGATGAATTCCCTGACTGGGGGCAATTAATCCCACCGCGTCAGGATCAGCCATTCTGCGAACTCGGTCACAAAATGCGCCGGTCGCATTAATTACGGCGCGGGCCGACAGATCGAATTCCCGCCCGCTTTCTCGATCTCGAGCCCGAACACCGTTGATGAATCCCTCATCGTCACGAGACAGCGCCGTGACTTCGACGTAGTTCAACAAGGCTCCCCCTTGTTCGGCCGCGGTTGCTACCAGATTGATCAGCAGTCGCGAATCATCAAACTGTCCGTCGTAATAGACAACCCCGCCTTTCAGTCCGTCGGTCTTGATCGTGGGCAAGCGTTGCAGGATCTCGTCCCGCGTCAGACGGCTCGTTGGACCGAATCGATAGCGGCCCGAAAGCATGTTGTAAACCTTCAGACCAAATCCATAAAAGGGAGATTCCCACCACGTATAACTGGGCACGATGAAGGCCAGATCATGCACCAGATGTGGCGCGTTCTGTCGCAGCAACCCCCGCTCTTTTAAGGCCTCCATCACGAGCGAGATATTACCTTGCTCGAGATAACGTACACCGCCGTGAACCAGCTTGGTGCTTCGGCTGGACGTACCTTTGCCAAAATCGTGTTGTTCGAGCAACAACACGTCGTACCCGCGCGAGGCCGCATCGACCGCCACGCCCACCCCCGTGGCACCGCCGCCAATCACGATGAGGTCCCACGTGGCGGTTCGATTCGTCACACGTTCGAGCATTTCCGTTCGATTCATTGTGATTCATCACCTTCCCAATTCTGACAACGACTGACCGCTTGTCGCCAGCGTGCTCGCGACTTGGCGACTTGTGATGAGGTCAGTTGCGGTTCGAAACGTCGATCGGTCTGTTCCAGTTGCTCCAGTTGTGACAATCCCTGCCAGACTCCCGTCGCCAGTCCGGCCAGGTACGCCGCCCCTCGAGCGGTGATTTCCGTAACCGCCGGTCGGATCAACGGAACACCCAGCAAGTCTGCCTGGAACTGCATCAGCATGTCGTCCCGAGACGCCCCGCCATCGACTCGCATTTCCTGGAGTGGAATACCCGAGTCGCGTTGCATGGCCTCCACAAGATCCGCGACTTGATGCGCGATCGATTCCACCGCGGCGCGAGCAATATGAGCGGCCGTCGTTCCCCGCGTCAGTCCGATGATCATTCCACGAGCATTGGGATCCCAATACGGGGCACCTAGTCCAGCAAAGGCCGGCACAAACGACACACCACCGCTGTCGGGAACGGAATTCGCCAATGCCTGGATATCGACGGAAGATTTAATGACACCCAATCCGTCACGCAACCACTGCACGACGGCGCCGCCAATGAAAACGCTGCCCTCGATCGCATAACCGACCTGCCCTGCCGGAGCCGCCGCGATGGTCGAGATCAATCGATTGCGGGAAGGAACTGCCGTTTCGCCGGTGTGCTGCAACATGAAACAACCTGTCCCGTAGGTCGTCTTCGTCTGCCCCTTCTGAACACAAAGCTGTCCAAACAGAGCCGCCTGCTGATCACCGGCAATCCCGGCAATCGGGACTGCGGTTCCAAACAAACCGGACGCCGATTCCGCCACCACTCCCGACGAACCACAAACTTCCGGTAAGAGACTTCTTGGGATCTTGAACAACCGAAGCAACTCGTCATCCCATTGCCGCGTGTGGATATTGAACAGCATCGTACGCGACGCATTCGTGATGTCGATCAAATGCTTCGTACCGCCTGTCAGCTTCCAAACCAGCCAGCTATCGATGGTTCCAAACGCCAAGCGTCCCGCCTCGGCTTGTTTTCTCGCGCCCGCCACATGATCGAGCATCCAGGCAATTTTGGTCGCCGAGAAATAGGCATCCAGCACCAGGCCTGTTCGTTCACCAATGATCGCATCCGCCCCATTGCGACGAAGCAGGTCACATTGTCCGGCGGTCCTGCGGTCTTGCCACACAATGGCGCGACAGATCGGTTGGCCGGTCTGCCGGTCCCAAACCACCGTCGTTTCCCGCTGATTGGTAATCCCGATCGCCGCCAGATCACTCGCAGCAAGCCTCGCCTGGGCCAACGCCTGCTGGGCCACATCGAACTGAGCTGTCCAGATCTCGTTGGCATCGTGCTCCACCCAACCCGGCTGAGGGAAATGCTGAGTAAACTCTTGTTGAGCAAGACTTCGAATCGTTCCCGAATCGTCGAAGATGACGGCTCGACAACTAGTCGTCCCTTCATCCAGAGCCAGCACGAAAGACATGGCAAAAATCCTTCAGAAGAGTGATTGGACAGGCTCGATCCACCATTGCCAACGAAGGTCATGGGGATTCGCCAAGGGCTTCTGTACGTGACTTCGATCGGGGAAGATTCTCAGGCGAACAACCAATCGCGAGTCTAACGACGTGCCGGCGATCAGATCAAATCCAACTTGTTCAGAGCCGGCACTCCAGCGAAGCATGCCATGCGTTGAGTTTTCCGTGAATAAAGCCTCTCTCGCCAGGATTCTTGGAAATTCGCCAGGCCGCGATACTTCACCCGTAGACAGAATGTCATTTTAAGATTTAGAATCACCGGCCCGGCGGCTAACAAGCATCAAAAACTCTTTTGCACTAAATCTGGCAGGAAGGGCTGCAATGCTGCGACTCATCACGATTCTGGGATCGCTCACAACAACATTGGCGGTCTTGTCGAGTGGATTCGTTCCACAGGCGCTGCGGGCGGCCGCTCCCGATTCGGTGCCCGAAGTTCGAAGTCCCCTGCCAGGAATGATCTCGAATCCCACTCCGCTCGCGGGAAATCGCCGCTGGCAAATGTTCACCAAGAACCCGGGACGAACAGCAGGTGGCGTTGGTTGGAGCCCTGACGGAAATTGGCTGGCAATCGCCACGGGCCGCATGGTCCGGATCTTCCAAGTCGTCGGTGCTCCCGAATTCCAAAAGGTGCTTGTGGGTCACACCGATTTCGTGCGTGCAGTTCGGTTCAGTCCCAATGGAGAACTCATCGCGACCGCTTCGCTCGACGGAACGGTCAGGATCTGGGATGCGAATGGACGCGAGCAACGTGCTTATCGAGAGCATGAAGACGGCGTGCAGGATGTCGCCTGGCATCCTGACGGCAAACGTCTGGCTTCTGCAAGCCTGGATGGCTCGGTTCGGATCTGGTCCGTCGAGGGAACCACAATTGCCACTCTAAACGATCATGAAGCACCGGTGAATGCCGTCGCCTGGAGCCCCGACGGCAAATGGCTGACATCGGGTTGCCAGAACAAGGTAATCCGTTTCTGGTCGCCAGAGGGTCAAAAAGGACCGATTGCCGAAGGCCATATTGGATCTGTGGAATCACTCGCCTGGAATTTCGACGGCTCACAACTGCTGTCTTGTGATCATGGTATCGAATCGAGCGACAACGAAGTTTCAGATATGGCTCACATGAAGATCTGGGACGTCAACGGTCACGAGATCAGTTCGACAACCATCGACCGCCCGATGTCACACGTGGCCTGGAGTCCCGATGGGAAAGTCGCTCTGGGCGGCGGTTCTCGTTCAATCTGGATGTGGAACAGTGCCGAAGGCAAGCCGGCTCAACGAAGAGCATTAGGAATGGGCGTTAATGTGCCCGTCGCCTGGAGACCTTCAGGAGACCTGTTCATCGCCGGCCCCCAATTGCATGACAAAAACGGCACGAACACCTCTTCCATCCCGCTGCGCAATATCG
This sequence comes from uncultured Schlesneria sp., assembly GCA_903871875.1. Lineage (GTDB taxonomy): Bacteria > Planctomycetota > Planctomycetia > Planctomycetales > Planctomycetaceae > Schlesneria. The sequence continues at coordinate 12,344 of CAIQIR010000039.1, read as the reverse complement.
AATTGTGCTCGATCAGCCAAAACCCCGACGGATCAATCCTGACTGTCGGTCGCACCGGTAACCTGGTGTACTTGTACGATGCGGACGGAAAACAAATTCGTGAATTAACACTGCAAAGGCTTGGTAATTTCGAGATCGCGCCGTGTTGGAGTCCCGATGGCAAGACGTTCATTCCTTGCCAGCGACTCACCAATACCCTGCAGCGATACGACGCGGCGGGCAATATCGTGGGACCGCCCATCTCATTGCCTTCCGACTCGCGCAGTATCGATTGGTCGCACGATGGCAAGTTCCTGGCCGTCGGCGGCGACGGCATGATCGTGATGCTCGTCGATTTGGAAAACTCAAGCGTGACCCAGATCGGTAAACAACTGCATGGCATTACCCAGGTGCGATTCACGCCCGATCAACAACAGATTTGCTCAGCGGGCTTTGACGGATGCGTCAGGTTCTGGTCGCGAGACGGCAAGCCGGAAAAAGTCTTCGAAGCGGTGTCGACTTCGATTCGCGGATTGGCGTGGGCCAGAGATGGAAAATCACTTGCCACAGGGAGTGAAGATGGCCTGATTCGATTCTGGAATATGTCTGGCGAAATCGAAACTGTTGCGGGCGGCCACGGCGGTTTTATCGAATCACTCGACTTCAATTCCGACAGTACAGCACTCGCTTCGGGCAGTTGGGACCATACGGTTCGCATCTGGAATCGAGATGGATCTCCGGTGACCGTCCTCCGTGGGCACGAAGGATCGGTCTTCGGCGTTCAATGGGCCCGTGAAGGCCGTCGAGTCTATTCCAGCGGCAATGAGGGTGCGATTCGTCTCTGGGATGTCACCACGGGCGAAACCGAGTGGCAGTCCCTGCTCGGACTGGGTGGAGGCTATGTCACGATCGACTCACATGGTCGAGTCAAACATGGCAACGAAAAGATCCTGGATTCGGACTTCGTCTTCTTTGCCGAAGACGATCAGGGCCGATTGATTAACACCAAGTGGGCCGACATTCGCGCCGAGATCCAGCCGGATACCACCGCAGCAAACGATGCGAAATAATCGCAATCAACCGATCAGTCGACACGCTAACGTTTCAATATCCTCCGGACCGAAACGGTCAGAATCGCCCCAAGCGATCGCTGCTGGCAAGTTCGCCCAGCGTCGATTCAGCACCATGACGATCGGCCAAGAAATCGCCGGCCAAGCGGCTTTCAAAGCCGCTTCAACATCGGCCCTACGCACCCCGAGTTCAGCACGATCAACGTTCTGCCGACCAACATCATCATTCCGATCCGGGACGTCAGGAAGATGATGTTGTTTAACTCAGCCGATCCAACGGATCGTTATTCCTTGATGTTGTAGCACAGGATCTCGTTGTTCTCGCGGAGGAACAACTTGCCATCGACGATCACGGGATGAGCCCAACTGGGACGATCGCCAGTACCGGGAATCTGAAACGATCCGACCTCCTTGTAAGCCGCCGGATCCGCGTTCGCCAGCACCATCGTGCCATCCGCAAAATGGATATAGAGATGGCCATCGGCGGCGGCCATTGAGGCCGAATTCTTGCCGCTGCCACGTTGCTTCCACTTGATCTCGCCATTCATCAGTTGGGCACAGTAAGGAATCCCGGCATCGTCGGAATCGGCATAGATATAGTCGCCGACTCGTACCACACCGCCATGCTTGTTGGCCAGATCATTCTTCATCGGGAAGATTTCTTCCACGTCGATTTTTCCGCCGTCTTTCGGCACCTGGCGGAGTAATGCTCCCCCGCGTTTGTAACCGGCCGCGATAAAGACCAGGTCGTCCTTGATAATGGGCGTCGGACAAACGGCCGTCGTCTGTTCGATCGGATAGTTCCACAGCACCGTTCCATCGCTCGCCCGGATCCCCATCGCCCCACCGGCGGTCAGTTGGACATAGACTCGCTGGCCGCCAATCTCCGAGATCACGATCGAGGCATGACCGGCACCACGAGTCTCCGGTTGTGACGCTTTCCACAGGACATCGCCCGTGGTCTTGTTAAAGGCGACGACGGTGGCCTCTTCAGCCCCTGGAGTACAAATCAGCTTGTCACCATCGATCAACGGCGATTCACTGAAACCCCAGCCATCCCCCTTCTTACCTTCAAATTGGGCTTTCAGGTCTTTGCGCCAGACTTCTTTTCCGCCGGCCGCTTCGCAGGCCACCAGCACACCATAAGGGGTCACCACATAGACCATCTTTCCATCAGTGGAAGGAGTGCTCCGCGAACTTTGCCAAGCCGAATTCCCACTGTTCCAAGCCGGTCCCGTCTTGGTCTTCCAAAGGAACTTGCCGGTCTGTTCTTCGTAAGACATCAGATATTCGTCGGGATCATCGGCCGTCGTGCCGTCTCCCAGCGTGAAAATCTTTCCGCCGAAAATCGCCAGACTGGCATAGCCCCGCCCCACTCCCTCGGCTTTCCAGACGAGCGGTGGTCCACCGGCCGGCCAGGATTTCAGCAACCCAGTTTCCGTCGAAACTCCCGTGCGATCCGGCCCACGAAAGGTCGACCAATCGTTGGCCGAAACAGAAACAACCAGCAGCAATGCACAAGCAACAAAGGCGAGATTTCTGGCAGTGGTCATAGCGGTGGGTTCTCGATCAGGACGGAAGGAAGGAGGGTTTTGTCGAAGGCAGTTTACCCGAGATCACATCACGCTGTCGAATCGACCTCGGCAGTTGTTCAAGCATCAAATCGTTCGGCCCCAGCCTTTGCCACGACGAAACAAGCCTCGTCGGCCATGTCCCATCGCAAACGATCCAGGGGATCAAATTCGACTCTGACGTGCTCAAGTGCGACGTCATTCAGTTCTCTTACTCAATCGATCATCCACAAAAATCATTAGCCGAGGCGGGGCTCGAACCCGCACGGAGCTTTCGCTCCACAGGATTTTAAGTCCCGAACGAGTCTACACTGGGCGACAGAACCGAAACAAGACAAGCGAAATTCTGCGGTCTCCCATAGCCGAGGGTCGCCAAGAAAAGCCCATCGTTGGCGAAAAATGTAGAACTTCTGTAGAACTCTCGGGGTCTAATGGAACCCCCCAAATGCCCCCGAAATCCCAGCGAGCCGACAAAAGTCGCTCAATAGAAGCAGCTGCCGACAACTTCAAAACGGCCGTCTGGCATTTTGTTCCACTCAGTGTGACGGACAAAGTTGAAGAGGATTATGCCGTCTACTTACGGGATCTTCGAACGAGAAATCACCGGAAGAAACTTTCCCCCGAAGAAGCACAATATGTGCGATCTCGGTGGCTCCGATCCCAGGCGATGATGCGGAATTTAGACGAATTCAACAGACTCATCGATTCCTGCGATCGTTTCGTGGAAGAACTTACCAAGATTGGTAAGCAGTCAATTTTGGGTACACGTGCAGCACTGAAGAAGGCGACGACTCACGAACGTCCTTCCCCGAAAATTGAGTTTCAACCGGGATTTACGCCACATCATCCGCCTCTCAGTAATTTCGAGTACGAGACCCTTGTTGGTGGACCTCATGTATTAGGAGCACGTCTTCTTTGGTGGTGTGCGGCCGCTACCAACCCAAAAAAGTACGGATACTCAGCTGGCTTTTCCCACCAGCTTTGGACCGAGCCTCTCTGGTTTACTGAGAAAGTCGAGAACAATTGGTTGAAGCTGACAGCCAATCAACGCACACTGACTTTGCTTCAGCAAGCAGTGGAATTCTGCTTCCAATACAAGGACTGTTCCGAATCAGAAGTTCCACCCGAAGATGGACCTGGAGTGGCGGGGGATTTTTATTGGAACGGAGTACACGTTGAGCTCTCGCGACAGGAATTCAAGCTCATCAAAGCACTATGGAAACAGCAGAACAAATATCGGGACGTTCAGTACATAATCGACGAGGCATGGGAGGAAGCACCAAACACTACGAAAGCAACGGTCCAGAGTTGTGCATGCAAGTTAGGTAAAAAACTGGCGGGTGCGGGAATTCCAGTGTCTATCTCCTTCCGTGACCTCGCGGTCATTATCACAACTGATCTTGCTGAGTGAAGACATGACGGATTTCAAAGAACTTTCCAAACGGTAAGTCTCCAGCAAGTGACCATTGAGACAATCCCCTCCAACAAAACGTTGGAGGTCTTCGATGGCACGTTGTTCAATTCAGGTTCCCGATAGCGGCGGCTCTCATAACCCAGCGGCCGTTCAGTTGACGTTTGACCGCACTCTACTCCGAGAACTCGTTGAGGAGGTGCTGCGGGAAGCCTTTTCTGCTTTAGATTGGCCCGCTGGGCGAATTGCCCTTGATGAAGCTGAAGCAGCCCAAGCGTGTGGGGTCGGGCGACACGTATTACGCGATCTCAGACTCTCTGGGGCCATCAAAGCACAAAAAATAGGACGAAAGTTCGTTTACACAAGAAATGATCTTCTTGCCGCCCTGCGTTTCAATCACGGTGGGAAAGATCAGCAATGAGTCGATCCGTTCCTGAAACGATGCCGGAGAGTCCAGCCCTCGTCGACCTTATTCAATATGGAATCCTGGGGGGCATCGTGGGTTTACCGGTTTCGGTGGCCTTGCGAGACTTCCCGCCCGATCTGGTGGGCGGACTATGGAGGGGGGTGGCTCAATCACTGAAACCAGAACACGTGGTGGAAGTATGGACTCAAGCCGACATTCGACAACTTCGAAGCAAGCTTCAAGTGACTCGCGTTGTCCTGGTCTACCCCAGCCATGGAGGGGTTTTATCATCAAATATTCTGGACTGGATGATCACAATCCGCCACGCCAGCAGTCAACCGCTACCGGCAGTTCTATCAATCCACCACCGGAATAGCCCAGAAACCCCAGGGGCCACATTGGTCGCTCAAGGCGACGACCAAACATTCAGCGACCTGAGCAAGTGGCTCGCAAAAGGCAAATTCTCAGCATTAGCTCCACTGACCGATGAGGATTTGATCAACAACCTCTCAATTGACACGAGTCACCTGTGGCAATCGATTCGGCTTGCAGCCGCAAAAGGCCTACGACTCTCAGTCCGTGACACCCAGATCTTTATGGGAATCCTTAAAGGAGTGACCATAAAAGAAGCGTTCCAAGAAATGAATCACGGAGGTTTCGTTGTAGCCCGTCCAGAACACTACGCAGAGACCCACCGACTGCTAAATCTCCGCTTATTTCGGTTGGTCGATCATCCACATGACGACCTCACCCTTCAAATGATTGCGAGGGCGAATGCCTACATTAAATCCATTTCTGGCTCCGCCCAAAACAAACCAACTCCACTGGCTGGCAGAACTGGAAACACGAGTACTTTGCAAGCGGTCGATCCAACGAATCAGCACCGATCCCGCCCCATCACTCGAAGAGAATTGGTTGACCTGGGCAACGCGAGAAGTGACATCACCAAGGAACTTGTAGAAACGCTGGTGCAAACAGACCAACGAGGCGTTCTTAAACAGATCGGTATTCGTGCCCAAGATTCATCGCGGGTACGGCAGCCAGAAGTTTCTGAACTCCTGAAATCATTGCCCAGTTGGACCTACAAGATGGTTCGAACTCGCTTCGACCGACTTCTTTCAGAAGGCCTGATAGAGATCCGAAAGACGTGCGGTAACGCTGCAATCGAATACGTACTCCCCGAAGAACTGATTCAAGGACGATCCCCCTTCAGCAACCTCCCAGACCCGAAGGAGGTGGAAGCCAGATACCAATTGACCTGATTGCCCTATATGCCCGCTGTCTGCCCGTAGGCGTGGGCAGACAAAACTCACTGTCACGCAACCCCTTGGGCAATTCGAATGCCCTGGTTGCCCATTAACACAGAAAGAAATCTTATGGATTCGGAAGATATCAGAAAATGGAGACCGTCCAGATTCTCGGACGTTGTCGGTGCCGTCAATCAGAGACGCCTTGGGCGACTCCAACGGACACTAATCGAAGGGCGGCTCCCGAGCCCGCTGCTGCTGGCAGGGATCTACGGATATGGAAAGACCAGTATCGTCCGTCTGCTGCTCAAGTCCCTGTGCTGCCAGAGTCGAAACCCGACGACCGCCGACCCCTGCGGGGACTGCATGTGGTGCCGATGTTTCGGCAAATATTACCAAGGCTACGGGGAACCCTACCGACGGTTCGAGTACGACTGCACTACTCCAAACCGAACCCAACTCATCGAAATTCTGGACGAACATCGGTTCGATGACGATGTCGTGCTATTCATGGACGAACTCCATCACCTGCACGAAAAGCTCTCCCAGGAGCCGATGCTTAAGTTCGTGGAGGACTTCGACGGACTTCTGATAGCAGCGATCATGGAAGATCGCCTCAAAGAAGTGATCCCACCCCTTCGGGAGAGGTTCGAGGTCGTTCAGGTCAGCCCACCCGAAGAGGAGGAGATGGTCGAGTTTTTTGAGAGGATGAGTGATGACTGGAAGGTCCTGGCTACACAAGATGTCGTCAAGTTCATGGTCAAGCAGTCCGGCAAGAGCTTCCGATTCGGAATCAAAGCCCACGCGGCTGCTGCCGATGAGCGGGATCGAACCCTGACTAAAACCATGGTGAAGGACATGCTCGGCATTTGAGCGAGCTGGCTACCTGTTCGGTCATTGTAATGACGGCCCTGGTCTCGGTGGTGTGGAACCGCCTTGGCCAGGGCCATTCGTATTATTGGAGCGATTCGTCTCATTGACCGTGCAGCGTCAGTCAGGCGAATTCAGACGATGCAGACAATGCAGAAAAGACATAATTGTCAGAAAGTTATGCAATCGATGCCAAGGTAGAAATGGCAGACGCGATAGATCCGTGATCGTGACAAACCATCAGCTGGCAGGAGCTGGTAGCGGAGCTCAACAGGATGACGAGCGTGGTGAACAACCACCCCAATACGGCAGAAAACCAAGCGGAGAAATAGTTAGAACGAGAGAAAAAGGTAGATTTAGATTTAGAGGTAGAAGTGAAAGTAAAGGAATTAGAAGCAAATTAAAATGAAGCATAATCAAGACAAGTAAAAGCATGGACATGACACAGGAAAAGTACTTTCAAACACAGGATATGAATAGAAAAGGCAAAGGTATGAGATTACTGAAAACATTAACTATGCCAGGGCACCACAGCAGACGAATGGAATGGTCCTTCGGACCCCATCAAATCTCTGGTGTGACGGCCATTGGCTCAGTTCAAGGCGAAACAAAATGACGAAGACTCTCAATCAATCCAAGTCGCCTCCGGCGACACGGGCACCCAGAAGGGTCAACGGCAAGCTGCCACCTGGCTGCAAGTCGATCCAAGCCATCATTCCTGACTGGCTGTACTACAAAATTCATGCTCAGGCGTCTCTCAACTGCATGGACTGGTCAGATTACCTGTACCAAGTCCTTCAGGAACAGTTCACGTTATCGACACCGTCCCTGCATGAGTCCGCCGGGCTCTTACCGAAACAGGACATCCACTCATGAAAATGAAAAACCTCGAAGCAACTCCTGAACAGAAGCGGTGCTGCGTTCGCAGGAAGCGTGTCTTGGTGCGGAAGCACCAAGTCCACGACGAAATGTGGAATGATTTAGCTGAGGTTACGAGGGGTCGAATACTGAAGCTGAGACCGCAGCCTGATGGTTGGTGCATTTACCTGAATCCGGAATTCACGGTGGAGAGTTCAGAGTTTTCACCGGAGTTCTCCTGGGAGGCTCGAAGATGCCAACGAGACTGGATCAGGGCAATGAACAAAACCCTGAAGAACAAGTACCGTCGACAATTCGCCAGGAGGTCTGATTACATGACTCGCCAACTGAGTCATAACGGAGTGCTGCTGGTCAATGGCCACCTGATCACCCCTCACGACTGGAAATCAATGGAAGCGGATATCAATTCTCACCTAGCCCTGAAGAACGAACAACCTGACAAAGCAAGCCGATCGAGAGGAACGAAAGATCATGACAACAGTTCAGGTGAGACCGTCTTTCCGCGAACGGCTCAAGGCGTGGTATCCGGACACGAGTGGGAGCTCCCCTGGAGATCAACTCCAAATCCGGATCGACGATCAATCCCTTGACGACAATCACTTCTCATTCATTTTTTCTACGGTTACAATCCAACAATGAAATCAATCGAACTATTTGCAGGAGCGGGCGGACTAGCCCTAGCAACCGCCAACGCAGGCTTTCATCACAAGGCCGTCTTGGAGTGGAACCCCAATGCCTGTGAGACCTTGCGTCAGAACAAAGCCGATGGGCTATCCCAGCTTAAGGACACCCTGATCGTTGAAGGCGACATCAGTGGTTTTGACTTCAGGCAATATGCCGGAGGAATTGATCTCGTCTCAGGCGGCCCTCCCTGCCAGCCATTCTCCATCGGTGGCAAACATGCTGGGATGGACGACAAGCGAAACATGTTTCCCCACGCCATTAGGGCTGTTCGAGAGATAGCCCCCAAAGCGTTCATCTTTGAAAATGTGAAAGGCCTCCTTCGTGACAACTTCGCCAACTACTATCAGTACATCATTCATCAGCTGGCCTATCCTCAGATGACCCGCAAGGGTGACGAGGAGTGGACAGACCATTTAGCACGTCTCGAGAAGGCCGTCACAAAAGGCAGCGAATCAGGGTTAAGGTACAATGTCATTTACCAATTGATGGATGCAGCAGACTATGGAGTCCCGCAACACCGGCACCGCGTTCTCATTGTTGGAATCCGCTCAGACCTGAAGCTTCAGTTTTCCTTCCCTCAACAGACCCATGAACAGGATGGCCTGCTGCATGACATGTGGGTCACAGGAGAATACTGGGAACGTCACAGGATTCCGAAGAAGAAAAGACCTTCTGTTCCAATCCGAATCAAGAAGCGAGTTCGTAACCTGGGCTCACTTTTTCCGGGGATGTTACTTCCCGCGTGGCGGACAGTTCGGGATGCGATTTCAGACCTTCCTGACATAGCTCCAGGAGAATCATGTTCTAAGTTTGCAAATCATTTCTGCAACCCAGGAGCACGGTCGTATGCGGGGCACACAGGTAGTCCATACGATGAGCCAGCAAAAGCACTGAAAGCTGGCGACCACGGAGTACCTGGCGGCGAAAACACTCTCCGATTTGAAGACGGAACAGTACGCTATTTTAGCGTACGTGAGTGTGCCCGAATTCAAACATTCCCGGACGACTGGACATTTCAGGGGTCATGGACAGAATCCATGAGGCAGTTAGGAAACGCTGTGCCGGTCCAGATGTGTGAAGTAGTAGCCAAGGAATTACATCGACTGCTTTCAGAGCGGAAAGTCGTTGCTCATGGCTAAGAAGGCACCAGCTCCGACAAGGGAGCCTTTTGACCGGACTAAGCATGTTTACAAAAACGATGCTTTCGTTGAACTAATTAAAGACGCCATACGCTTCTTTAACGGCACTCCAGTTCATCCACTACCACCACCTGAGAGATTCCACGGCAGTGGTATTTACGCTCTTTACTACACTGGTCAAGCTGAACCCTACTTCAAGTATGCAGAGCTTAACCGGCTGGCCTATGACTTCCCGATCTACTTGGGAAAAGCAGTTCCGAAAGGATGGAGACAGTCGAGGGCCGAGCAGACCGATGACAAACCATCACCTGAGCTTTACTCTCGGTTAAGCCAACACGCGAGCAGCATAAACAAGGTTGACAGCCTTGCGATAGAAGACTTCTCCTGTCGTTTCATGATCTTTGATGGACCAAGCTCTGACATGATCGGAACGCTTGAAGCTTCAGTGATTAAATGGAAGAAGCCCCTATGGAACAGCTTCCTTGACGGCTTTGGAAACCACGACCCTGGTAAAGGACGATACGAGCAATCAAAATCCGACTGGGATGTTGTGCATCCAGGTCGAACCTGGGCAAATAAGTGCAAGGGAAAAACACCAACGAGAGAAAGCCTTCTGTCCGGAATCGAGACGTTCTTAAGCAAGATTGGCCAATCAAAAAGTTTGCCAATGGATCCCAGTGGCGGTTCAGCCTTTCAGTGAGACAACTGAGGTCATACAGGTGGCCCGGCTGAAATGAGAGCATAGGCATGCCTTCAAGGGTAGTAATGGCGTGAACAACACGTATCCCTTGGAGATTTGACGATGCCACACGAACTAGCGACGACCATCGGTCACACCGCTATGATGTTTGCCGGGGAAATCCCCTGGCACGGACTGGGCACCCGACTCGAAGAGCCTGCAACAGCTCGGGAAGCCATCGAAGCCGCAGGATTGGATTACCTGGCTGAGCTTAACAACCTCCAAACCACAGAAGGTATTCCAATCCCTCAACGGAAAGCAGTGGTCAGGTCTGATTCCCGGGAAATCCTAGGAGTGGTTGGAACGAGCTACGTTCCGGTCCAGAACCACCAAGCCTTTGGATTCCTGGACGCCGTGGTATCTGATGGGGAGCTTCGGTATCACACTGCCGGAGCCCTGGGAAAAGGGGAACGTGTATGGATGCTGGCAAAACTTCCAGATGAGATCCGGGTGAAGAACTCAGATGACATCACAGAGAAATATCTGCTGTTGTCCAATTCCCACGATGGATCTTCATCCCTGAGAGTGTACTTCACACCAATCCGGGTGGTCTGCTCCAATACCCTGGCGATAGCAGCCAGGAATGGACGAGGACAAGGGATTTCAATCATTCACAAAGGTGACCTTGCGACAAAGGTCCAGCAGGCTCAAGTAGTCCTGGGATTGGCAAATCGGTTTTACGATGACACCGAGGAACAAATTAACCGTCTCGCCAATCACTACCCGAGCCTGCGTCAACTAGAACAGTATTTCCTCCATGTTTACCCGGACTCCCCGGAAGGAGAATCTTCCAGAACGACAAACGTCAGGCAAGAGATGCTGAGACTCTTCGAAGAAGGGATTGGTCATGACATGCCAGCAATACGTCATACGACCTGGACAGCTTTGAACGCGGTCACGGAATATGTGGACCACTACCGATCAACACGCGGAAAGACTTCATCAGACAAAGCCAGTAATCGTTTGGAATCGGCATGGTTTGGCTCAGGTGCCCGGCTGAAGGAACGAGCGTGGGATCTGGCATTGGAGATGGCGACTTAAAGCCTCAGTTCCCTTGACCCATATACGCCGGGGGGAAAGAGTACGATGCCAGGATCAGACTGAGCATCAATCCAGGACCAACAAATGCGAAGAGGAAGAATACGCCAACGGCTGATTGCAATCGGTGACATTCATGGGCACGTTAAGGCTTTACGGGGATTACTGGATCAAATCCAGCCTACACCGGATGACACCATCGTGACATTGGGTGACTGCGTGAATCGAGGACCTGATAGCCGGGAAGTCCTGGATTGTTTGATGGAACTCAGGCAGTCATGCGAGCTGGTTTCAATTCTCGGGAATCACGATGAAATGATGCTCGATGGCAGGAATGATCCATCTGCTCTGGGCAGGTGGAAGTCTCAAGGAGGTGAGGCCACGCTGAAGTCATATGGTGAACCAGAGGATGTCACCAATGTTCCCAATGCACACTGGGATTTTCTCTCCAGCTTCGTGCCCTACTTCGAAACCGATGATTTTATCTTCACTCATGCCAACTACTGCTGGTACGATCCGATGAATCAGCAGGATTCCTCACTTCTGCGTTGGTATTCCCTTGAGAACCAACAGCCCAAGGCCCACATTTCCGGGAAGAAAGTCATTCTGGGGCACACACCTGGACTAGTCCGAGATGCCGGGCATTACTGCTGTATCGACACTGGTTGTGGATTGGGGGGAATTCTGACCGCGATGGAAGTTCACCTCGGGGAATTCTGGCACGCGACGGAATCCGGAGAAGTCGCTGGGGCCGGGGATCTTAAATCCTTCTGATGCGGCGAAAGGTCTTTCCTTCGCTAATCAATGGCCATCATTTATCTGAAACGACTGGCGTTTGATCTTGCTTGGCGGGGTAAAGGGACGGTGAGCTTTTCACTCCCCAAACCTTTACGGAACCAGCCATGCTCAAGGTCAATGTTGGACTCAGCCGGAAACTGTCTCGGGATTACAATTCCACAGGGTTCAGCCTGAATATTGAAGGTGAAGTCTGTGTGGGGTTGGATGATCCTGAAGCCGTGATCGAGAAGATCAAGGAATTCTACGATCTGGCAGAGGAAACTCTGAGTCAGCAGATCGAACGTTACGAGGGGGAATCTGCGATCGCCAGCAGAGATGAACAAAGGCCAGTTCATTCCAACAGCCATCCAAGTGGAACTGGTTCCAAGGAACCACCAAACAATGGAACTTCCAATTCCCAAAACGGGAATGGCCACACGAATCAGAACGGCAATGACCAAGACGCCAACAGGGACGTTGCGACGAACAAACAGGTGCAGTACCTACTGAATCTCGGAAAACGCCAGGGACTCA
>CAIQIR010000038.1 GCA_903871875.1 uncultured Schlesneria sp. | reverse complement strand
GGACGGGAAGTGCGGGCTCAGGATTTCGATAAGCTGGAAAATCGCTATTACGATCCGACGGTGACGACGGCGGCCGATGGGACGTACGAATTAAAATTTGTCCGGCCGGGCAAGCATTACGTTCAGGCCATGCCGTTCTGGTACGACGACGCCGATCCGAAGGGCTCGTGCGTGGTCGAAGTCGAAGCGGGCGACACGCTCGAAGATGTCGACTTCACGGTCGAGGGACAATAGCGTCGCGGCGGATCTACCACTAAGTCAGTCGTGCCACTGCTTCTCGAAGCAGTGCTCTTTGAATTGAGAAACCGAACGACCAGCGGCGGCCGAAGGAAAAAGAAGATTAAGAGCACTGCTTCGAGAAGCAGTGGCACAATCTGAGGAGTACAAGACGTACGAGTCTGTACTACGTCTGTCGTGAAGTCGGCTTCAGCGTCAGGGTGACATTGGCTTCGTTCCGAAAATGACCACGTTTTCTGACTCCGATCTTTTTTTCTACAATTTTACAAAAATGTGAAAAGACATCTGGACGATAAACTGTCGCCACGACATAATGTGACATGTCGATTGCAGGGAGGCTTCTGAAGGAGAGGCAGATGAACCGTCAGAGCAAGAATTCGTCGTGTGAGGTCACATCGTCAGACGCCATGGGGGCGAGGGCCTGTCGTGTCGGTCGGTCTCGTCGGCTTGAGTCGCTCAGTGGGTTCGGTTTGATGAGGTGGTTCGGTTCGCTCAGGCAGTACGCCCCGCTCTGTGGGTTCGGTCCGGTCGGGCAGCACGGTCCGTCTCGAGCGTGTGTTCAACAGCGGTGGGTGGGGCCGCCGGTTTTTCTGACAGCATGCTGCTGGTTTTGGTTGGATCGACTGCGGAAGCTGGGGCTCTTCGTGATGGTCTGTGGCTGGGCCGCGGAGGAGATCGAGTTACCGATCGCAGGTCAGGTCCGAAAGCTGTGCCTCGGAAAGATCGGACGGAGTTGCCAATACCGGATGATGGCGGTGCGCGCGAGCGTTGGCGGATTGCATGTTAGTTCGTCGATGCCTGGTCAAGCTCTACGAAATAGGGAACTTGGCCAACTTTGCCAAACGCAAAAGTGGCTCAAACGCTACAAAACAGGGATGTTTGCCAACTTGGCCAACTTGGCCAACGTTTTTTCACCAAATCGTCGGCCGGTGGCAGGCAGATGGCTCAATCCTGTGTTGGTGGGCCAGGTCTTATGAAACGCATGCACCAGACCGTGCTGATCGTTTCGACACTGTTGGCTTCGTGGCTGGGGATGCAGGCGGTGCATGAAACCGGGCATGTGCTGGGAGCGTGGGTTTCGGGGGGAACGGTCAAGCAAGTTGTGCTCTCTCCGTGGACGATCTCGCGGACGGATCTGGTGGTGAATCCGGCTCCGCTGTTTGTCGTCTGGGCCGGTCCGGTGTTTGGTGTGTTGTGTCCCGTCGGCATCTGGGTCGTGGCGACCAGGCTGCGGATGTCGGGTGCGTTTGCGCTGCGGTTCATTGCCGGGTTTTGTTTGATCGCCAACGGAGCGTATATCGCCGTGGGCTCGTTCGATCGAGTTGGCGATTGCGGCGAGATGCTGAAGCAGGGTTCGGATCTTTGGCAACTCTGGTGTTTCGGTGCCGTGACGATCCCCGCCGGTTTGTGGTTGTGGCAGGGGCAAGGTCCGCAGTTTGGATTGGGGGCCGCTCAAGGGCAGGTTGACTTGGCGGTGGCGTACCGGACATTTGCCGGGGCTCTTTTGTTAGTCGTGCTGGCGTGTGTTGTCGGCGGTGCCTAGTCGGTCGAATCTGGTCAGTGGATGCCGATGAATTCGAAACCAACACCCTTCCTCGGAAAATCTGCTCGCGATGCTTCGCCAGATCCTTGCCTTGTTCCGGTAAAAAGAGTCTCATGCCTGCTTAGATCGTTTCCCCCAGCCACATCACGATCACACTTCCCAAATGGACGAGGATCTCCCCATGTTTCGACGCTCTGTGTTTCACGCTTTTACCGTCATGGCCGTGGCCGGCTTGCTGGGCTGGTTGACGGCGTCCGGTCGATTGACGGGAGTGATGGCTCAAGAGATCAAGGCGGACGCAGTTCCGGGTAAAGGGACGTCGATTGTTCTGCCGGCTCCGGCTCCCGCGTTCAAGGGGGTGATCAACCTGCGAGCGAAAGAATCGACCAGCGACTTCCCACAACCGGTTCAGGCACCCAAGGGGGCACCGAATGTGTTGCTGGTCCTGCTGGACGACGTGGGTTTCGGCGCGACCAGTACGTTCGGCGGACCGTGCAATACGCCGACGTTTCAGAAACTGGCCGACAATGGATTGCGGTACAATCAGTTTCACACCACGGCTCTGTGCAGTCCCACGCGGGCCGCGTTGATCACTGGTCGCAATCACCACACAGTGCACACCGGCGTGATCACGGAAGCGGCCACCGGGTTCCCCGGCTACGACTCGGTGATGCAGAAGGACACGGCGACCGTCGCAGAGTTGCTCAAGCAGAACGGATACGGGACCGGCTGGTTCGGCAAGAATCATAACGTGCCCGACTGGCAGAACAGTCAGGCCGGGCCGTTCGATCTGTGGCCGACGGGACTGGGGTTCGATCACTTCTATGGGTTCATCGGCGGTGATACCAGCCAGTGGCGGCCGGCCGTGACCGAAGGAACCAAGCCGATCGAACCGTATCTCGGCAACCCCGATTACAACTTCGACTATGACATGGCCGACAAGGCGATTCAGTGGATCGGCATGCAAAAGGCGGTGGCTCCGGAAAAGCCCTTCTTCTGTTATTACGCGCCCGGTGCAACGCACGCGCCGCATCACCCCAAGCCGGAATGGGTTGAGAAGTACAAAGGCCAGTTCGATCGAGGCTGGGATCAGGTGCGGCAAGAGACGTTCGAACGTCAGAAGAAGCTGGGTGTGATTCCGGCAGATACGAAACTGAATCCGCTGGCGCCGGGCCTGCCCGCCTGGGACACGTTGTCGGCCGAACAGAAGACGGTCTATGCACGATTCATGGAAGTGTATGCCGGGTACATGGAGCAGACCGATTACAACATCGGCCGGGTGATCGAATCGGTCAAGCAGACCGGGCAACTCGACAATACGCTGATCATCTTCATCGCCGGCGACAACGGAGCCAGCGCCGAAGGGAGTCCGCAAGGGCTGCTGAACGAGATGACCTTCTTCAATGGCGTGCGTGAGAACCTGAAGGAAGTGCTGTCCAAGGTCGACGAGATCGGTACCTGGAAAACGTATAACCACTATCCGGCCGCCTGGGCGCATGCGATGTGTGCGCCGTTCCAGTGGACCAAGCAGGTCGCCAGTCACTACGGCGGGACTCGCAATGGCATGGTCATTTCGTGGCCGAAGGGGATCGCGGCCAAGGGCGAACTGCGAACCCAGTGGCACCACTGCATCGACATCGTGCCGACGATTCTGGAAGTGTGCGGTGTGACGGCTCCGGCCTCGGTGAACGGTGTCGCGCAGAAGCCGATCGAAGGGGTCAGCATGGTCTACACGTTCGCCGATGCCAAGGCGAAAAGTCGCCGGCCGAAGCAGTACTTTGAACTACTGGCCAATCGCGCGATTTACTCGGACGGCTGGGTCGCCTGCACGACACCCTCGAACCCACCCTGGGATTCGTTTGGTGCCAACGTGGACGAAATCACCGGTTACAAGTGGGAACTTTACGACACCACGAAGGACTTTTCTCAGACCGAAAACCTGGCCGAGAAAATGCCCGAGAAGCTCAAGGACATGCAGTTGTTGTTCTATGCCGAAGCGGCTCGGTACAACGTGCTGCCGATCGATAACAGCAAGGTCTCGCGGCTGGACCCGGCGATCCGTCCGAGTCTGACTCGTGGTCGCAACACGTTCACGTACACTCAGGGCATGTCTCGCATTCCCGAAGGGGCCAGTCCGGACATTAAGAACAAGTCGTGGTCGCTGACGGCGGCCGTGGATGTGAAAGCGGACACCACCGGGATGATTATCACTCAGGGCGGACTGTTCGGCGGCTGGGCGTTGTATCTCGACCAGGGCCGGCCGGTGTTCCACTACAACTTTGTGGATGTCGTGCATTATGAAGTGGCGAGCAAGACGGCTCTCGCACCGGGCCAGCACACGATCAAGATGGACTTCACTTACGATGGCGGCGGGATTGGCAAAGGTGGCACGGCTGTCGTTTCCGTCGATGGCAAGGAAGTTGCCAAGGGGCGGCTCGAGCATACGATCCCGATTCGTGTGGCACTCGACGAGACCCTGGATGTGGGTGAAGACTGCGGTACGCCGATCAATCTGACTTACGACGTGCCGTTCAAGTTCACCGGCAAGATCGACAAGGTCACGATCGAGTTGAAAAAGTGACGATCGAGTTGAAGTAGAAGTTGTCAGTGCGACTGACGCATCGCTGGTTCGTACCGTCATTCTCGCGGAGGAGGATCTGTCTCCCGCCAGAATGAGGGAGCGGCGATCGTGGGTTTGTATGCCAGGTTTCCCAGCGAGAGGCGTTCCATCGAGGGCCGTCCTGTCGGTGACTCTCGCGCTCAGGCCGGCCGATTGGCTGTGGCTAGCGGTATTTGCCGGCGTCGAGTTTTTTCCAGAAGTCGACGGTCGGCAATCGCTCGCTCCAGCTGACGCCGATGGTCTTGATGCTCCGGATGTCGCGGATCATCGAGATTCCCTGGGTAATGTTTTTGGGTGAGAAGATAAATACGACGAGGGGCATTCCCTCCACGGGTGACAGGTTGCTGACGGATGTTCCGCTGCAGGAGAGCGTTTCCAAACGCATGCCTTTGAGCGGGGTCAGGTCCGAGACCCGGGTCGCGTCGCAATTGAGATAGGTCAGCGGCATGCCTTGGAGTGGCGCGAGGCTGGAAATGCGCGTATTGAAAATAATCAGTCCGTTTAACGGCATGTTCTTGAGTGGCGACAGGTCGGTGATCTGCGTCGATTCACACCAGAGCGTGCCGAGGGGCATCCCTTTCAGGGGAGACAAGTCCGCCACGCGGGAGTTTCCGCAATACAAAAAGTGCAACGGCATTCCGTTCAGCGGTGACAGGTCGACCAGCGGCGGTGATGATCCACAGTGCAGTGACGTGAGCTTCAGGCCTTTGAGCGGTGACAGGTCCGACAGTCGGCCTCGATCATCCTTACTGCCGCGACACGAGAGATGCTTCAGTCCCGTCAATGCGCGGACAGGTGAAATGTTGGTCACGTTGTCGGTCGCGAACTCCAGGCCGGTCACGACGCCCTGTTCCAGCTTGGGGGTCATGCGGCCGTCAAATCCCGGATTCAGTTCCCGCAGCTTCTTGGCAACGGCTTCGACTTGCTGGTCAGCCGGCAGACGCGGCACGTCTTGCAGCCATTGTTCGAAGCTGACGGGCTTGATCGCAGTGCTGTTTGCCGGGCGGACGGGGCCGAAATCGCAGACGATCCGAAAGCCCAAGTCTCCTTGGATGGTCGCGCGTGGTCCTTTGATGCGATATGCACAGGGAACAGCAGAATCACGCCATCCGCCGCCGCGCGCGATGCCCAGTTCACCGGAAGACGGCCCGGAGGGATCGGTCATCGTATTGGCCGAATAGTAATTGGGCGAATACCAGTCGGACACGACCTCGTTGACGTTGCCGTGCATGTCATACAGGCCAAAGGCATTGGGGTAGTAAAGTCCGACTCGGGCCGTTCGTTTCAGATAGGGGCCGTGCGGCAAATCCAAGCCGGGGTTGTCCCCGTCGAAGTTGGCCTGCACGGAATTAATGGTGTTCCCGTAATGAAACAAGGTGATGGTGCCGGCGCGACAGGCGTATTCCCATTCGGCTTCGGTCGGCAACCGGTAGGTCCGGCCAGCCTGCTGCTCTTCGGGCAGGGCCGAAAGCTTGCGACAAAAGTCTTGGATGCTTTCCCACGACATCGACTCCACAGGGAACTGCGGACTACTGCGAAATTGGCTGGGGTTGTTCCGAGTGACGCGTTGGAACGCATCCTGAGTGACTTCGTGGCTACCCATGTAGAACGGCTTCGTAATCCGTACGCGGTGCACGGGACGAGTATCCCCCAACAGTCGCGAGTCGGCCGATCCCATCTGGAACTCGCCGGCGGGGATGAGGGACAATTTCATTCCGATGGAATTGACTTGGGTCACTGGGACACCGAGATGTTTGGCCCAGGCCTCTTGATGCGACTTGGCCTGAGTGGCGTCGAAGGGTGAAGCGGCGGGCGGCGGCGGTTGAGGGCTGGAAGTTTTGACGGCAGGGGCAGTGAGCGGAATCGGGGTCGGTTCCGAAGTTGAGGGTTGTTTTGTTGGGGCTGGTGTCGCGGCGGGCGGTGATGTCGCGATCGTCGGGACGGGAGTGACGGTGGGGGGAACGATGGGTGGACTAGTCAGACGTGCATATTCGGCGGTGTCGAGAAGTTTGACTTCTCCTTCCACCAGCGCGAGCGTCAGTTGCTTCGTCTCTCCCCGGTTCAGGGTGAACGATTTGGTTTCGGTTCCCAAGGTCCCTCGGCTGACGATCAAGGTCTGTTCGCCCGGACGAACGGTGATCGGTTCGCCGTCGTTTTCGATCGTCAGTTCCTGTTTGTTGAAGCTCACTTTTAACGAGGGGTCGGCGATCTCGATTTTGACGGTGGCTTTGCCGAGCTGCACATACATCACGACGGCGAACAGCAAGAGTGGTAATGAGCCGAATGCTGCGGCGACCGGAAAGAACCAGGACTTCTGGCGGGCCTGGGCCAGCCAGGCGGCGGCGTCAAAATTCTGGCGTTTCGTCTGTTTTCGCGAACGGCTGTTGGTGGTCGGAATCGGGGTCGGAGGATACGGAAGATCGGGGAAGGCTTCGTTCTGTGGAATGGTTCGCAGATCGGCCGCGGCAAGCGACCGCGGAAAATCCGGAGGGGAATTCAAATGAATCGATTCCAACTGGTTGATCACCTCGGCACAGGTGGCGTAGCGATCCTCTTTTCGTTTGGCGATCAGCTTGTGACAGACGGCAGCCAGACCTGCATGCAGTTGGGGATTGAGGCTCAGCGGCGAGGGCGGCTCTTGCACGCATTTCTTGCCCATCACTTCGATGGCACCGCCCGTGAACGGCCATTCGCCGGTCAGCATCTCAAACAACATGACGCCCACCGCATACAGATCGCTACGGCAATCGATATCTTCGGCTCGTCCCGTGGCTTGTTCGGGCGACATGTAGGCCGCCGTGCCGACAATCATGCCTTGCGTCAGTCCCGCGTTCGAAGATGCGACCGTCTTGCGAGCCAGACCGAAGTCCATGATGACTGGCTCGTGCCTGCGATTCAGCATGATGTTTTCAGGCTTCAGATCCCGATGGATGATGCCATTTTCGTGGGCCGCTTCGAGCGCGCGCAGGATCTGCTGGCTGAGCCGAATCGCCTCATCCATGTCTCGCCGGCGTCCCGTGCGCTTCATCAGCTGTTTCAGGTCTTCGCCATCGATGTATTGCATGGCGATGAATCGCACGCCGTCGATTTCGCCGGCATCGTAGACCTTGCAGATCTGTGGATGATCAACCCGCGCCGCCGCCTTGGCTTCGACAGCCATCCGCTTGATCAACGTGGCCGAACCCGACTCGGACACTCGTGCCACCTTCAAGGCGACCAGCCGATCCAGTTCTGTATCCAGGGCCAGGTACACGGCTCCCATTTGCCCGCGACCGAGTTCCTTTTTCACCTGATAGCGACCGAACTGCATCGGCAGCACTTTGAACGGCCCGACGGGCAGCGGCACAGAATCCGCGGCACGGGCCGTATCAGGGGACAACGAACCCGCGGCCCGAACCGGTTGTGCAACGCGAGCGGCATCCTTTTGAGCGTCTTTCGAAGGATGTTTCGGCGACTTGGCCATGTTGCAACTACCACAGTTTCAGAACGGGCATCGAGGAATCGGAGGTTAAATGACGTCGAGTCTGTTCACGATCCCCCTGGCCCGAAGCGCATGATTCCGGTCACGAGAAGCCCGTGGGGATGGTGATTGCTGCTGACCGATGGAGGTAGATGCGAAGATCCGCAGTCTTCCCGACAAACAATTTGAGTTGTTTTCCTGAGAATTCAAAAAGGTCTGAGAGATTAGACCAAACGGAGGTGCAATTGTGTATTCCGCGGTCTCACAATGCCGCCCGATTCGCCGTCTGATGATTTCGAGACGAATGACGTTCATGAGAAGAAGGCTCTCGGTCCCACTTCGGTAAAAAGAAACTCATGCTTGCTGATCCCTTTTCGCTCGAACAAGCAGGGTTTTGCGGTGGCATCCCCGTTCGTGCGATCGACTTAGTGGTCTGTGAGGTGGATGTTTGGTGGTGGCAATCGTCGGAATTGATTGGTAGGCTAGGAAGTGTCGTCTCTTTACATCGCCTTCATCAACACCAACATTTCCCTGATTATATAGAGCGCTGCTGTCTCACCGATCGTATCGGGATTTCGTTAAATAAGACGCAGGCCAATTTGATGATGATTCGCGCCGGGACCCGCGACGGTCTCTGAAAGTCTCCCTGATCACCTTAACGCGAAATCGGTCTTCGGCCCGAATTGGCTGAAGAACGTTGCGTCATTTTTTGAAAGAACCAAGATGCCCATCAGACGACAAATGACACTGGTCACGGTGTTGCTAGCCGGTGGCCTGTTAGGTTATGCGTCGGCCAGATTTGAGTTTTCGGCAACGTCGCATGTCGGGGCCGCGGTGGTTTCGCCCACCGATGTGACACCGAAAAGTGACATGACGCTCGTGCCGGCCGCGCAAGCGATTGCTCCGTGTTGTTCGCAGACGCTGCCCGAAGGACGTTTGTTGGCGATGGCGAACTTGCAGGCCCCGGCCAAGACGACGGCATCCGGCAAGAAACCCAACATCCTGGTCATCATGGGGGATGACGTCGGCATTTGGAACATCGGCGCGTACCATCGTGGAATGATGGCCGGCCGAACGCCCCATCTGGATAAGCTCGCCAGCGAAGGAATGTTGTTCACCGATTACTATGCCGAAGCGAGTTGTACGGCGGGACGCGCGAACTTCATCACGGGCCAGTTACCGAAGCGGACGGGGATGACCACGGTGGGCCAGGCAGGCTCGCCCATTGGCCTTCCGGCGCAGGCTCCCACGATTGCGACGGCTCTCAAGTCGATGGGCTATGCCACGGGACAATTCGGCAAAAATCATTTGGGCGATTTGAACGAGTTCCTGCCGACCGTGCATGGGTTTGACGAATTCTTCGGCTACCTGTACCACCTGGACGCGATGGAAGATCCGTTCCATCGTAACTATCCGCCAGAACTGAAGGACAAAATCGGTCCTCGCAACATGGTTCACAGTTGGGCCACGGACAAGGATGATCCGACCGAGCAACCGCGCTGGGGCAAGATTGGCAAGCAGAAAATTGAGGACGCCGGTGCGCTGCCTCCTAAGCGGATGGAGACCGTCGACGACGAAATTCTGAAACTCACGCTGTCGTTCGTGGACAAAGCCAAGGCCGACGACAAGCCGTTCTTCGTGTGGCTGAATCCGACACGGATTCACGTCGTCACGCACCTGTCTGACAAGTACGAGAATCTGCGGACACCGGAAAACGGCTGGGCCACTGTGGAAGCGGGGATGGCTCAACTGGATGACATCGTCGGTTCGGTGATGAAGAAGCTGAAGGACGAAGGTTTAGACGACAATACGATCGTGTTGTTCACGACGGACAATGGCACCGAGAACTTCACCTGGCCGGATGGCGGACAAACCCCGTTTGCGGGTGGCAAAGGAACGGTCATGGAAGGTGGCTTCCGCGCCCCGGCCATGATTCGCTGGCCCGGCCACGTCCCGGCGGGCAAGGTCGAAAATGGAGTGATCTCGGGATTGGACTGGTTCCCGACATTCGTGGCTGCGGCCGGCAATCCGAACATTGTCGACGAGTTGAAGCAGGGCAAGAAGCTGGGTGATACGACCTATAAAGTGCATCCTGACGGCTACGACCAGACCAAGCTGATCACGGGAACAGGGCCGTCAGCCCGTCATGAAGTGTTCTACTTCGCCGAAGGCACGCTCGGTGCGGTGCGGATCGATGATTTCAAATACCGGTTCGTGGATCAGCCGAACGGCTGGTTTGGCGGCACGGTCAAGCCCGACATTCCGATCCTCACGAACCTGCGATTGGATCCGTTTGAACGAACGGGATTCACGGGATCGGTCGAGTACTTCCAATGGTTCAAGTACGAGTTCTGGCGTTTCGTCTATGTTCAAGCGGAAGTCGGAAAGCTCGCCAAAACCGCTCTCGAATATCCGCCCATGCAAAAAGGCGCCAGCTTCAACCTGGACGCTGTGAAGGAACAGATCGAAAAGGCGATATTGGCGCACCCTGCCGCGAAGTAGGGATTTGCCAGGCGTTACCGCGATCGATGGCGCTTTGCCGCTAGCTTTATCTATCAAGGACATCCCAATGAAAGTCAGCCGCCTGCTTGGTCTGGGAACGGTATTGTTGCTCGCTGGCCTGCCGGCCATGGCTCAAACCGCGCCCGAGGGCCAGAAGACGAAGTCCCCACCGACAGCCAAGCCGGCCACCAAGGGATCGGACGCCGACGAACTCGCCGCGATCCGTAAGTCGTCACAGGAATTCGTCAAAGCGTTCAATGATGGCGATGCGCATGCGGTCGCCGGATTGTGGACGGAAGATGGCGATTACACCGACGAAACCGGCCGCGTGTTATCGGGCCGTGAAGCGATCGAGAAGGAATATGCGGCCCTGTTCACGACGAAAAAAGGGGCACGGATTCAGATCGTGATCGATTCCCTGCGATTGCTGAGTCCGGGGGCCGCCATTGAAGACGGCCGGGCGATGTTGGAATCGGGACGGGCTGGGGGGATGACCAAATATGTTGCCGTGCATGTCAAAGTGGGTGGGAAATGGCTGATGTCCACCGTGCGGGATTCGTTGATTGAGGCGTCGCCGTCGCAGCGTGACATGGAGGATCTGGAGTGGTTGGTTGGGACTTGGACCACCGAGGATTACGGTTCGCATACGGAATCGGTTTGCCGCTGGGTGTTAGATAAGAGTTTTATTGAGCGGACTTATACGGTGAAACATCCTGATGAAACGACGTCGTCGGGTATTCAGATCATTGGCTTCAATCCGCAAGGGGGACATGTCCAGTCCTGGAACTTCAGCTCTGATGGCGGCTTTGCGATCGGGATCTGGTCACGCCAAGAGAAAGGCTGGTCCGCCGAGGTCTCGGGAGCAACCGGCAATGGAACCGGTACCACGGCGATGAATTTACTGACTCGAATTGATGATAACGCCTACAGCTGGCAATCCGTTTCACGGACTGCCGGTGGCGTTTCGATGCCCGACACGGACGAAGTTGTTGTCAAACGGACCAAAGCGTCTCGCTAGTTTTCCATGACACCCTTTCGTCCTTCGTACACTTTCTTCGTTGGGGAAATTGCCATGTCCAGTCCACGTTTCTGCATGAGTTTGATGCTGGCCATTTTTGTCGTTGTTCCGCACGGTCCCTGCTGGTCTCGAGGGACGGCTGGCGGCGGTGGTGGCGGTCGTAGTGGCGGCGGCGGCTTCAGTGGCGCTGAACGCGGCGGCGGTGGCGAACGCGGCGGCGGTGGCGAACGCGGCGGAGCCGAACGTGGTGGCGGAGGAGCGGGTGGATCCAGTCGCGGTGGCGAGTCGGGTGGCGCTCATCGTGAAGAGGGAGGAATGTCTTCCTCTCAGAATCACGGCCAACCCAATCACTCGCAGGGACTGCCCTCTGACGAAGGGATGTATCACGGCGGATCATCCAATAAAAACAACATGTCGGGGGCTGGCGGCGCCGCTGCCGGATCAGCCGCCGCGCACAATAATTCATCGCAACACTCGGGGGCTGAAGGAGCAGCGGCTGGAGCGGCCACTTCCAACCGCAACTCACCCGAGCATTCGGGCGCTCAGGGAGCCGCTGCGGGGGCTGCTGCCTCGAACCGTAACTCACCTCAGTATTCGGGCGCTCAGGGAGCTGCTGCGGGGGCTGCTGCCTCGAACCGTAACTCACCTCAGTATTCGGGCGCTCAGGGAGCCGCTGCCGGGGCTGCTGCCTCGAATCGTAACTCACCTCAGTATTCGGGCGCTCAAGGAGCCGCTGCGGGGGCTGCTGTCTCGAACCGTAACTCACCTCAGTATTCGGGCGCTCAGGGAGCTGCTGCGGGGGCTGCTGTCTCGAACCGTAACTCACCTCAGTATTCGGGGGCTCAGGGAGCTGCCGCCGGGGCTGCTGTCGCGAACCGTAACTCGCCCGAGTATTCGGGAGCCCAGGGAGCTGCTGCGGGGGCAGCCTATGCAAATCGTAATTCGCCGCAGTATTCGGGTGCTCAAGGGGCCGCTGCAGGTGCTGCCTATGCGAACAGGAACAATGCCGTCGGCTATGGAGCGGGTTTTGGATACAGCACACCTTCGGTTCGATACGGGGCTGCGACGGCTGTCCGTGGTGGTTTCAATAATTACGGTGTCTATGGAAGCGGTTGGTACAACAATCACTCGAACGCCTGGGCCGCTGCGGGCTGGGGAGCGGCCACTGCCTGGAATGTGGCTAACTGGAATACGGCTCGAGGATGGTGTGGTTTTCAGGGGGCTTACCCGACCTATTACGACTATGGCAACAATGTCACCTATCAGGACGATAGCGTTTATGTGAATGGTGAGAATGCAGGAACCTCGTCGCAGTACTACGACCAGGTTTCCTCTCTGGCGAGTACCGGTGCAGCAGCGGATGCTCCGAACGATGGCGACTGGCTGCCGCTGGGAGTCTTCGCGGTCACGACGTCCGATCAGTCCAGTTCGAAAGCCACATTGCAAATTGCCGTCAATAAGGCGGGCATCGTGCGTGGTAACCTGACGGATAACGAAGCTGACACGACTCAGCGCATTCAAGGCTCGGTCGACAACCAAACGCAGCGCGTGGCGTTTACGATTGGCGATGACTCCGGCCGAGTTGTTGAAACGGGTCTGTATAACCTGACGAAGGACGAATCGCCGGCCCTCGTTCACTATGGGCCCGAACGGACTGAACAATGGTTGCTCGTGCGACTGAGTAATCCGAACGTGGCCGCTGTTCCGCAACAGTAACGCCATGCTCGCAAAAATGAAGGTTGAAGATTGAAGTCCGTGTGAGACCTCTCCTCTGCATGAGCCGCATCAGATTGGTCTGACACGCCGCGATCGTTGTTAAATCACGGGCAAAGTTCTCAGCAGAGAACGTTCGCACCACGCCGCTTTCCTACTTTGAGGTGTCTATGTTTCGCTCCATCGTCAGCATTGTGACCATTGTCGTTGTGATTTCCTTCACAACTTCCGTCCAAGCCCAGAACAATAAAAATGCGGCAGAAAAACTGCACGGCACGTGGATTGTCGTCGGGGCCGAATATGACGGACCCGAGGGAAAGTGCGACCTGAAGAAAGGCGAGAAGCTTGTGTTCGATGGGAACCGGTTCAAGTTCGAATCCAAGCTGTACCACGAAGAAGGGACCTTCACCACCGAGGGTGATAAGAAGACCAAGGAAATCAATCTGGTGGATGCCAAGGATCGTGTGTGCGAGGGGATCTATGAATTGAAGGGCGAAGAGCTGGAGCTTTGCTATGCTCATAAAGGACGTCCGATCGAATTCAAGTCAACCAAAGGCGTGATGTTGATCAAGCTCAAACGCTAGTGCCATCGACGACGGACAGGCGAACCGGAACATGGTCGCCAACGAGGTTGGCTGTCAGGGCTGGCCTCGTTGGCGAATCGCAAGACGACGGCGTGGAGTTGTGCGTGGCGGCAGCGTCAGACTGGCCGCCACTCCTCGGTTCGTTGTGCTGGCGTTGTTCAACTCAACCGAACGACTCCGCCCGGATTGGAAGTGAAACTGTTCCGGAATGAGCGGCTGAACAATGGTGGACGATCCGCTCGGCATGAACATTCAATCGTTGGTGTCCCGATGAGAAAACCAGAAGACCAACACGATTCCCCCCGCGGAAATCAGCTCCCATCCATGAAATCGTTGCAGGCCGCGTCGGCGGCGATTGAAATGGGGGCCGGTGTTGCGCTGCTGTGTTGCCCCTCTTTCTCGGCAGAGCTACTGATTGGTGTGCCGCTGGGGTCTGCCGCCGCTTTGACCGTGACGCGGATCGGTGGGGCCGGATTGCTGACGCTGGGTGTCGCCTGTCTGCTGGCGTATGGTGACACGCAAAGTCGTGCGGCGCGCGGAATCGTCGCAGCGATGTGGTTTTACAATGTCGCTGCCGCATGCATCATCGCCTACGCCCGTTTTGGCTATGGTCTGTTGGGCGGCGTGTTGTGGCTGGCGGTGGTGCTGCACGCGGCAATGGCCGTCTGGTGCACGACCTGCCTGTGGAATAGTTTGTCGAGAGCGTCGTTGGAGACAGATGAGCAAATGCCGTGAACGAATCGGGAAATCGGATCTGGACATCGAAGGCCAATGCGATCGAACAGCCTTCATTTCATGATGCCGTTCGCACGTCCTTCCTGCGAACGGATATTCCCTCCAGATCCAACGAGCGACGACTTCGGTGGTCTCGAGGACGACGATGATTTCCTGCGAAACAAGGCACGCGGTCTTCCGCTCGTGGAAAGTGGATTCGATCACTGGCTAACAGCTCAGCATCGTCATTTGCTAAGCGAACTGTTGGTCCGACTGACGAGGGGCGGCTCGACTGTCGCTGGCCCCGCAGGTGATCCCGTGAAAGGAGGCCATGACGCCGGTGGCGGAAGGAGTGGTCTGGTCGTTGGGGGCTTTGGTGAGCGATTGGCCGGTTACGGAATAATCGCCTCGATGAAGGCACAGAGTCCCACGAACGAGATCAGCGCGGCGATGAACAATGAGATGGACCAGCGGGCCAAGGGATATTGCTTTCGCAAGAGCTTGAGGTGTTGCCAATACTGCACCGTGGCCATGGCGAGCGCGAGCAGCCCAATGCCGATCATCATCAGTCCGAAGCCCCGGGGCGAGAGGAATCGATGAACGTGTCCCGTTTGTCCTTGCTGGTGCAAGAACATGAAAAACTTGAAGTAGGCGAATCCGAAAGTAATCAGCGACGTCGACGTTCGAATCCAGGCCATCATCGACCGTTCATGCGCCAGAAACGTCCGCTCGAGGGCCAACTGCATCGAGTCAGGTTCATGAACCGAGGTGGGTTCAGCAGGTCGGTTCATGTTCGCTCGCTCCAAGAGATCCATTTGTTGCAGGGATGGTAGCAGGGATTTGATTTTGGAACAGGCTGACCGGAATGGTTAGTCCCACCAAATCCGGTACGGTCTGGCCTGAACTGTTGCCGGAAAAGGTGGTTGCGGTCCGCGATCAAACTCATCATCCGAAGCGTCACAGACTTCGTCGGGTTCAAGAGGAGCCACCAGCGCTGCGACCGCTGCCTGATCGAGTGAGCTATGGATCCAAATGGTATCGGCGTACGGCCACATGCCGACGCGGCCGTCTGCGTACGGTTCGATCATGATGATTTCGATAGTGACACCGTGAATTCCGCTGGTCG
The DNA here is from genome assembly GCA_903871875.1 of uncultured Schlesneria sp. Classification (GTDB taxonomy): domain Bacteria; phylum Planctomycetota; class Planctomycetia; order Planctomycetales; family Planctomycetaceae; genus Schlesneria. The sequence continues at coordinate 58,977 of CAIQIR010000038.1, read as the reverse complement.
CGCGTATCTGCTTGAGCAGTTCAAACCACGATTGAGCCGTGTCGTAAGGGGCTGGCGTCACGACGTTGGCCGCGATGGAATGCTTACAGCGATTACCAACAAAAAAGTCCTCCAGCGTCACGAAGACGTTGGCGTCATCCACCGAGTGAGACCCTGCAGTGGAGATGGTCGCGATCAGGCGTTCGCAGGCCTCCTTGTCGAAGTCCTCGCCGTCGTCGGGTTGTACGTATAGTTGATTGAGCAACAACGGACGGCGCGACTCATCAAGTGGCAGAGGGGATGCGGCAGGTCCACGCTCCGCCGAACGAGTAGCAGCGGGTCCTGACGAAAACAGTTGTCGCAACCAATGCCACATGTCGTTGCCCTCCCTTCCCCGGCGCCGGGCCGGAAGTGTTTTCGTGGCGGCGAATCGATGTGTCAGTCAATAGAGATGAAGGTCTGTGAGTCTACCAATCAATATCTCTTGAGACCAATGACGGAACCATCAAGGGCTTGATGCTGTAACCTGTAGACGAGTGGAATCGGTTTGTGCCCGGAATCGCGGCCCCGTCCTTGAATTGAATCTCGTAACCTCGATTCGGTCGTAGCAGTTGTTCTGCGACGACTCTCCCGGCCGTCTTCTGGATCGTCAATCATTATCGCACGAATGCGCGAATGCGAGGATCGTTCAAGGCAAGCGGGGGCAATCGGCTGTTAGCCCTTTTTTATTGCCTGCTGCTGTTGAAGGCTTATGTGGCCTGTGGCGTCAAAACGGCTCACTCGCAACTCGCTACCAGCGGGTGGAGAAACCGGCTTTGGTGAACAAGGTGCTGTCGGGCGATCCGACACTCGATCCGATCACACAGTCGAGTTGCACGTTCGGGGTCAGATAAAGGAACAGGCCAGTGTCGAGGAAGTTGGTGGTGGCCTGGTTGTGTCCGTATTGTGCATACCACTCAACAAATCCGCCCAGATGCTTGAACGCCTGGTAAAGGCAGGACACCGACGAATGGAACGAATCGACCGTCGGGCGATTTCCCACTAATCCATACGGTCCGGTCGAGGTGCCGGGTGCCGCCACAGAAAAGTTGGGTTGCGTGAGATAGTCCAAGCCGAACTGATGCTTGAGGAAAATGTACCGACGGATTCCCCAGCCATTCACGATGTTGAAGTGGGGCTGCACGGAATTTCCCGAGATGCAATTCGTACCGGACGGCAACAACACTCCGCCCACAAATGTCGTCAGCGGAACCCAATTCTTTTGCTGCAATAGCTCCATTTTGAATCCGGCGTCCAGGTCGTTGACGCCAAAGGTCGAGCCGCTTTGACCGGACTGCAGATCCTTCTGATCGATCATCGAATAGCCCAGCGACTTCAATCGGAGTTCAAATTCATCGGTGATGCCGTATCGCAGCAAAGTTTCGGGGAGCGTACGCAGCTCGGTATGCGTGTCGCTGGTCAGAGTTCGGCTGTAAGTCACGCCCGTTTCCAGATACGTCACCCCTTTTCCCACCGAGACCGGTGTGTCGGTGAAATCGGAACGGTCGGTATTGATCAGGTTGAAATAGTCCCATTCATCAGGAACCTGGATATTAAAAATATTCGGTCGAAACGTGTACCAGAAACTGGACGGATCATCGTTGTCGAGCGAAGTGATGTGAGGGTAGTCATGGGGATCATATACGTGAGATGTAATGGTCCCCCACATCGAACGTTCGTGCGCGTTCGCGCCCGGCTTGTCCGCAAAGCAGCTTTCTCTCGCCGACTGTAACCCATCAAAGACGGACTCCAATGATGTCAACGGCGGAAAGATCGTCTCGTCAACGATTGCCTCGCCGCCAGAGGTCATCGGTTGTGGAAGCGTTTGCGCCCGGAGCGGCGAACCGAACGTCAGAAAGATCAAGACGGCAAAGAGACAGGCGAATCGGTTCAGGTTGATGTGCCCGAGATTGGTTGAGACAGCCGAACGATCTTTGAATGTCGACGACGTTCCGCTGGTGCTGGTTGCCCGGCGCGAGTTGAGAATCACGTCCGGATGTCCCGACGATCGTCCGCGATCGAGATGAAAACGGTGGACTCTTAGACCGCCTTCGACGCTCAGGTCGGCGACGGCCCTTAAGACAAAGGAAGTCTGTCTCGTCAATTCGCCGGTGATGATTGAACGGTAGCCGAACGCCACCAGCCAAAGAGTACAAAGAACGAGACACGCCACTCGATTTCGGATCGACGCCATGTTTTTCAAAATTTCCGTTTGTCTGACATGGACGCCGGAACGTGGTACGCCATGTTTTTTCGAAACGACAGCCAAAGCCTGGGCAGAAACTACGGCATTGTCCTCATCAGCTAGATATCGGGAAAATTCGAATTCGACGTCAAAGGAACTGCTTCGGCCATCTGAAGCCCGGCTGCGGAAGGAATGACCCACAACAGCCAACCGGCGGATTCTGCTGGTGTTTACGGTTCGTGTCTGAACCGCTCTCGATTTGTTCAAGCGAGGGACGACCGCTCGCGTTGTGGCGAAGTGAGACGTTCAAACGGTCACGTCCCGCAGCTGGTGAACTATTTGTTGTGACCAGGTGTCAGAATAGCGCCTTGGAGTGACCGCAGCAAAACCGTATTCCGTCGGTGACGATTTCGTTGGTCGCTGATCTCAACGGCAGCAGTTATCGTATCGCCGTCTTGATGTCACAGAGGAATTTGGATTCCACGGAAATGCATGATCCCTATGAGGCGTTTCGGTACTCGGCGTTCCGCCTGTATGCCGCGAGCTACGTATTGGCCGTCGTCGGCAGCCAGGTCTTGTCCGCGACCGCCCAGTGGGACGTCTATCAACAGACCAAAGATCCGTTTGCCATCGGGCTGATCGGATTGATCAATGCCATCCCCGTCATCCTGTTGGCCCTTCCGGCCGGACATGTCGCCGATCGGTACAGTCGTAAAATAGTGTTACTGATCACGCAGGTGCCATTAGCGATTGCTCCCGGGGCATTGGCGGTGCTGCATGCGGTCTACCCGCAGCATGTGTCGCTGGCGATGACGCTCTCATTGTTAGGGGCCAATGCGGTTGCCCTGACGTTTGGGCGTCCGGCACGCGCGGCGATCTTGCCTAACCTGATCCCGCGATCCGTTTATCCGAACGCCTTCGCCTGGATGAGCAGCCTGTTCGAAACAGCGGCGTGGGTCGGGCCGGCGGTTTCGGGAGTGTTGATCGCGTTCGGCGTCACGTGGTCCTATTTGATGTCGGCCGTGTGTTTATTGGGTTGCTTCGCCATCACGTTGTTCTTACCGCACGACGCGCCGCCTGAACCGACAACTCACGAGCCAGACGCACGCGCGTTATTGGCCGGGCTGCGGTTCGTGTTCGGTTCGCCACTGCTCCTCGCGGCGATGACACTGGATCTGTTGGCCGTACTGTTGGGTGGGGCGACCTACCTGATGCCGGTCTTCTCGGAACGACTGGGGGTCGGACCGATCGGCTACGGGTGCATGCGATCCGCACCAGCACTGGGGGCTTTTGCGATGGCCGTCGTGCAGGCCCATCGGTCACCCATGACGAATGCAGGACGAACGCTGCTGTGGTCCGTCGCCACGTTTGGTGCGGCGACAATCGTATTCGGCTTGTCGCAGAACTTGTGGCTGAGTCTAGTCATGCTGGTACTGATCGGCGCCAGCGACAACATCAGCGTGGTGATTCGCCAAACGCTGGTCCAATCACTGACACCCGATTCCATGCGCGGTCGCGTCTCGGCCGTCAATCAAGTCTTCATCGGGGCGAGTAACGAACTGGGCGGCCTGGAATCGGGCATCACTGCGAAACTATTCGGCCCGGTCCTCTCGGTGGTCGGTGGCGGCATCGGAACAATCCTGGTCGTCCTGAGCGTGGCCGGAAAATGGCCGCAGCTACGAAGACTGGGTTCGCTGCGAGAGTTGCAAGCGGCGAATGAACCAACGTCAAAACCTGATGATGTCTGAGATCTCAGCCGTTCGCTCGCCCTTCTTTTCTCGGCAGATGGCGGATGACCTTTTAGAGCTTGAATTACGGTGTTTGGTGGTCGTGTTCGTACTGCGCGAATCGGATAAATAACGAGATGCTAAAGCCTCAACCCCAATGAGTGGGATTGATGTTTAAGACGTAGCGGCTCAATATAGACAATGTCGTACAAATGGTTTCACGTCATAGGTCAGTGATCGATTAAGGGAAGGAATCTGGTATGAGCTTATGGATTGCTTTGCTGGTGGCGGCGCTGGGGGCGGAGCAGCAGTCAGCTCGGAGCCAATTCGAATCGCTAAAGAAGGAATTCGACTCGGCCAAAGTCGTATACCATGACGCTTACAGGAAAGCCAAAACCGATGAGGAGCGGGACGCGGTTTTCAAGAAGCAGCCGAACAGGCAGGATTATATGCCTCAGTTTTTCCAAATCGCGGAGGCCCACCCCGATGACCCGGCCGCCATTGATGCTCTTCTCTGGATTGCGGCGGAAGACATGTTCTGGAGTGACGGTGAAAAGGCGATGAAAATCCTGGCGGAGAAACATGCCGATGGCCCTCAGGTGGCGGAGTATGCCTCGCAGAATTCCCGCTATGGAGGACCGTTTGCCCCGTACGAAGAGCTGCTGAGAGCGGTCGACAAACATGAGCACGAACGAGACATTCAGGCGGCGATCAGGCTCACGTTGGGGCTGTATTTGAAGATGACGAAAGAGACCTACGATCGAAGTCAGGTGTTGGTCTCGATCGGTCACCGAGGTTGGTCAAATGACACCGACTTTCAGAACCTGAACCGTTGGACGGAAAATGGAATCGACAAGCTTTCGGCAGAAGTGGATGCGATCTTGGAATCTGTAATCGCCGAATACGGTGACGTCAAACTGAAGAATTCATTTCCGGAAAGCGCCGCGGAGATTGCCAAGCAGCAACTGTTTGAACTCCGCAATCTGCAGATTGGCCAGTTGGCTCCGAATATTGAAGCAACAGATATCGCTGGAACGGCGTTCAATCTGAATGACTCTCGAGGCAAGGTTGTGGTGCTGGATTTCGGAAGCCATCGGATGTGCGGCATTTGTGTTGCCTTGTATCCGAATCTGCGGGGATTGGTTGAACAATACAAAAATCAACCGTTCGAACTGATCGGAATCAACGTGGGAGACGATGTGGGAAAACTACGGGAACTGACCCAGTCGAACGAGGTGACGTGGAAGCTGATCTCGGACGGGAAAGGCTATCAAGGCCCGATCACTTCGCGCTGGGCGATCGATTCGATGCCGACGTTCTACGTGATCGATCACAAAGGGATCATTCGCGACAAAGGTTACCACGGCGTCTTCGAAGTCATGGCAACACTGACTGACAAGATCCTGGCAGAAATGAAGGCGGAGCAACGCGCCTCACAAGAGTAATCAAGCCGGCTCTCTCGCTAAGTGGTGACAGCGTAAATCTCGTTGCGTAATGAGAAAGCCCTTGGACCTATTGGTCGAAGGGCTTGTTTTGAAGGACAGCGGAGAGTACAGAACCCCAGTTGAACTTTTTATCGCAGGTGTGGCTGGTTGGGAACCACACCTCGTCAAGATTCTACAAGCGGCGTAAATCAATGCAACTCAGTTGCTTTTGACACATCTCGTCAGAAAAAAACTGCCGATACTCGCCCAGTACCGGTATTACCAAGGAATTCCCGCAAGAGGAGGTAGAGGTCGAAAACACTACTTTTTTTGCGGAGAGCCGTCATGGCTGAGAATTCGAAAATTGGATGGACTCACCACACCATGAATTACTGGTGGGGTTGTAACAAAGTCTCGGCGGAATGCCAGCACTGCTACATCGACGGAATCATGCGGCGTGCGGGCCGGGTTCCGTTCGGTGGCCCAATCAGGACCGTTGACTGGTCCAAACCGTTCAAATGGGAGCGGCAGGCCAAAGAACAGGGCAGACGCTTTCGGGTCTTCACCTGTTCGATGTCAGACTTTTTCCATCCTGGAGCGGATGAGTGGCGTTCCGAGGCTTGGGAGGTCATTCGGCAGTGTCCGAATCTCGATTGGCTCGTGCTGACAAAACGGCCCGAACTCATCGAACTCATCAAAGATCGACTGCCTGCTGATTGGGGCGACGGCTACCCCCATGTTTGGCTCGGTGTCACGTGTGGGATCGCCTCGTCACTGCACCGTTTGGACACCTTGAAGTCAATCCCCGCAGCGTTGCGGTGGGTTTCCGCAGAACCTTTGCTTGGGCCGATTGATTTCCGTCCGTATTTGGACGGAAGCATCAATTGGATCATCACGGGATGCGAACGAGCCGGTGTTGGAAAGCGTCGTGAGATGGATCTCGCCTGGGTGCGAGACATCGACCAGCAGTGCCGTGACTCCGGGATCGCTCACTTCTTTAAGCAGAGATACGAAGGTGGGCGGATCGTTCATGACGGACTTCTGGATGGGGAAGTACGTCAAGCATGGCCTTCGTCTCCACATTCTGAACTTGTCTGAAACGCCGATAGAAGCCAAAACAGAATCAGCATTGGATGGTGATGGCGAAAAGGAAAAAGTGAAGACCCAGGAAGCAACACGGACGGAATCTGGCACGGAGGAATCACTCATTCGACGCAAGCAGCAGCCAAGTAGCAACACGACCTCTGATGTTTCGCTTCGCAAGAACACAGGTATCACTTCGTTCGACAAATGGAATTCCGATGAGCAAGAAACTACTTCCCTTAATGACGACGATCATCGTTGCTACGTTTGCATCAACGGCCCTTCCATAGATTATTCATTGTCACGCTTCATGGTGTAGAAGATGTGGTTTAATCCTTTAGGCACCGGAGCAAACTTAAATGCAGGTCTCTTTGCCTTCCCGTCGATGTACACCACTTTCAGCGTATCGCCATCCAATTCATAGATTCCAATCCATTCCATGAATGTGGGTTCAGCATCCCCAATCTTCACTTTTCCCACCCAGTCGAGATGACCATTTGAGGCATCTATTGAGAACTTGCCGCTGTAGGTTCCAAATCTGCCACCCATCCCTGTCCGTGTCATGGTGAGTGTATTCCCTTCAATGGTGAAGCGTCTGTTCTCGTGTTTTACTACACTTTTTTCTTGCGGCTTTCCATTATGTTCACCAGCAATACATTTCCATTCACCTTGAAGCATCTTCAGTACTTCGGCGTCAGCTTCCAAGTTCTTTTCAGAAACCTTGCCGACAACGATGGAATTCGGAGCATCCCACTCGCAAACGAAATAGGCAGGGTGCTGCACCGATTTGTCTGGCTGATCTACCCAACTTTTGCCTTTAAGCCAATAGAGCAAATAATGCTCGTTTTCCTGCTTATTGTTTGGCTGGCCTTTTTCCCAGTTCGAATACTTGGACTTGGTGCCATCAATCCATTTCCATTCGCCTTCTTTCTCTTCGTCCGTGGCTCCCATCCAGATGCCGTCCATTGGTGTCGGCACAGAGATGCCTTTTGTGGCCAGATTTACAACGAATCGTTCTTCATCGGCATTGGAAATTGTGGCGAGGTGCCCGCCCATCTCTTCGCATCGCTTTTTCGCACGATGCCACGACATGACATCAGAGAAGAACTTGTACGAATGACCTTTGAAAGTAGCCGCATCTTTCGGTGGACTTTTTCCTTCGGCTTGTGCAGGAGTCGGAATGCCATCACTCGCTGTGGTCACGTCAATTTTTAAGACAACCTCCAAGTCGTCATGGTACGAAATCGTCACCTGCTGACCCGATTTCAATGAATCAAGCGACTCTTCCTCCCCGTCCTTCGTGATTTTCACTTTGCTGCTCAGGTCGAGCGACTTCGATTTACCATCCGTTTCCACGGTGATCGTTCGTTTCGCTGTGTCGACGGATTTGATTGTCCCCTCGATGTTTTTGACTTCGGCGTGAAGTGGCGTACTGGGGGCAATGGGATTCAACTTCCACATTCTACACACGGTTTTTCGTGAAGCCGAGTCCGTTCAAAGAATACCCGCTACCGGTTCGGTAACGCCGTTACCCGAACTTTCCCGCAATCGGAAGTAGATGGCAACGCAATGTGCGGTTGCCCCACCGAATTGCAGCGTAAAGTTCTGGTCAAATGGGCGGATCAAGTCAGGAATGTCATGGAACTGGCGAACAAGCGGATTGTCCCAAATGGATTAAGCCCGCACTGATCGATCAGGCAAAACAGGTGCTTCAAACATCCTGTCGCCAGAATTCCGACGATGATTCGATCAACCTGATTGTGTCCCTCAGTCGGCTGCTTGACGCTGCTGGAGTCTTGCGGAGCAATCGTCCATGAAGAAGCGGTTTATCGGGTTTGCACGAGTCAGCAGCCGTGAGCAAGAGCGAGAAGGTTTCAGCCTCGATGTCCAGGAGGAAGCATTTGAACACTACGCCAAGCGGAACAATGGCGTTGTGGAAAAGGTTTTCAGGATCGCTGAGACCGCAACCAAAACGGAGCAGCGGAAGATCTTCAAAGAGGCAATCAATTTCGCCAAACGGAATGCGGCTGACTACGACGGGATGCTGTTCTACAAAATCGATCGAGCCGCCAGGAACATGACAGACTTGGTGATGCTGGAAGCAGTTGAGAAGGATTGCGTGAAGAACATTTGGCGACAAGGGATTGCGGTGAAAACTCAAAAACGATTCGCTGCCCTGGCTCGTGTGAGCAGTAGAGAACAAGAGCGGGAAGGATTCTCGCTCGATGTTCAGGTCGATGCTCTTCGTCTCTACGCCGAACGCAACAACGGCGAAATTATTCGGCTGTTCCGCATTGCCGAAACGGCATCGAAGCATGACGAACGAAAAACTTTCAAAGAACTGCTGGCATTCGCCAAGAAGAATTCCAATCGACTGGACGGACTGCTCTTTTACAAAGTCGACAGAGCCGCACGAAATCTCTTCGATTACGTGGAACTCGAACGGCTGGAATCAGAGTGCGGCATCCAGTTCATTTCCGTTTCTCAGCCAACCGAGAATTCCCCTGCGGGTCGAATGCAGCGGCGGATGCTGGCGAGCATGGCAAGCTTTTACACAGAACAGCAGTCACTGGATGTTAGGGAAGGTCTTGCCCGCCGGATTCAAAATGGATTGTTTCCCAATAACCCGCCACATGGATATCTCAATATCCGCATCAATGGCCGCTCCCTCATTCAGATTCATCCTGAAAACGCTGCGGTCGTTCGACGGGCATTTGAACTTTACGCCTATCACAACCACACAATCGACACTCTTCGAGAAACCCTTTTCACCGAAGGCATGACCTTCCTCCCTTCGATGCCAAAACTTACCCGCAGCAAGCTCCACAGGCTTCTGACCAACCGTTCCTACATCGGTGAGATCAAGCACAAGGGAGATTGGTTGCCAGGGACACATCAGCCACTGGTTGATCGTGCCACTTGGGATCGTGTCCAAAATCTGCTTGGTCGGAAAATCTACAGGTCACATGAAATGGTTTATGCCAGCGAATTGATCACGTGTGGGCATTGCGGTTCGCCAATCACGGGTGAATTGAAAACGAAGAAAACCAAAACTGGCGACCGCCAATACGTCTACTACCGATGTGCAAATTACAGCAAAGGCGACCATCCCCGTCATCGACTGACCGAACGTGAAATTGACAGTCAGATACTGTCATTGTTCGACAAGCTGCGAGTTGGTGACGATGAATTCCGGCAGACGTTTAGGGAAGAGTTGAGGACTGCTGCGAACTGGGATCAACGATTGTCAGCCAAACGGGCGATGGAGCTTCAAAGCGAATTGATCCATGTTCGCCAGCAACAGGATCGGCTCTTGAACCTTCGTATGCTTGAGGAGATTGAAGCAGACACCTACGCTCAAAAATCACGAGAGCTTCGAGACCAGGAAGCAGGGTTAAAGCTTGAAATAGACATGGCTGATCGCACTCGACATGAAATCATCGACACAGCGATCAAAGCGTTTGAACTTTCTCAAAACCTTCGCACCAAATGGCTTGAGGCTGACTACGCTGCGAAACGCAGAATCCTCGAAATCATCTGTTTGAACTGGACGCTCGAAGGCGTAAGTCTTGTACCAACAATGAGAAAGCCCTTCGACCTATTGGCAGAAGGGCTTGTTTTGAAAGAAAGCGGAGAGGGTGAGATTTGAACTCACGATGCCCTCACGGACATGCCGGTTTTCAAGACCGGTGCAATCGGCCACTCTGCCACCTCTCCGAGTGTTTTGTGGACGCGGCGAGTTTAGCCGAGCCTCATTTCGGCAACAAGTCGACAAAATTGTCGATTTGTAGTCGGGTTTCCCGGTGGTGGTCGCAAAGTGTGACGCGATGACCTTTGTTGCAACGCGGCCGTGGGAATGGGTGAGGCTGAATGGGCCTGATTTGCCTGGATTTCAGAGATTCCCGCTGGCCAGTCGCAGGATGGAGATCAGCGTGGTCGACATCACCTCGGGGATCGTCGTCATGGTCAGGGCCAGGACGATCAGGCCGACGCCCAATCGGATTGCCAGATAGGCTGAACTCAGCGGTTGGGGGCCGCCGCGACTGGCGAAGGCCAGCGCGACATCGACCAGTGTCATGGTGGCGACCAGGGGCATGGCGATGCGTAAGCCCAGAATCAGTGATTGCTGGACGATGCCGCTCATCAGTTCCACGGCTGACGTCGACCAGATGGCCGATCCCACGGGGATGGCTTGAAAGGATTGAATCAGCGATTGCAACAGCAGCCATTGGCCGCCGATCGGTTCGAGCAAAAGTACGGCTGCGATGCCGAAGAGTTGGACCAGTGACCCGCAGGCGGATTGGCCGGCGGACCAGTCGGGGTTAAAAACGGTGCCCATTCCCAGGCCGGTGTGTCGATCGAGCCATTCGGCTCCGAGTTTCAGGCCGCTGAAGATCGCCAGCAGGCCAATTCCGAAGATCGCTCCTAACCCGACTTCGCTGCCCAGGACGCAGGCAAAATCACTGAGGGTTGTGGAGAGGATGTGCGATGACGCGGTCTCGTAGGCGGCAACGGTGATGTGGCTGTGATCGGCGACCGCTGCGGAGAGTGTTGGTGCGATAATGAGTGACAGCATGACGACCAGGGCTATCCGCGCGGCCAGTGGGATGCCACTCGTGATGAACAGCGGGGCGACGACGAACACCCCGGCTAACCGGGCCGATACCAGCAGGAAGGTGAAAACGTTGCCCATTCCGCCCGTCGCCAGATACTGCAGCGCCAGACGGCCCCAAGGGTCGGTGGTCAGTTGTTGCAGCAGTTCGTCCATGGTGGGGTAACGCTCGATTTCAGCGGAACGAGACGAGATCACGGCGAGCGACCGTTAGATCGAGCCGGGAATGCCCCGGATCAGATCGGTGGCGTATTCGGTGAGGCGACTGAGACCCCAGGGCAGCAGGAACAGGATGACCAGCGACATGACAATCAGCTTGGGGACGAATGTCAGCGTTTGGTCGTGCAGTTGAGTGATCGTCTGCAGCAGACCGAGGATCAGGCTGGTGGCCAGCGCGGCGAGTAACACCGGGCCGCCGATGGTCAACGCCAGCAGGACGGCGGTCTGGCAAAATTCTGCAGCGAGATCGGCGGTCATCACGTCAGGGCTCGATCAAAAAAGTAATTCAGGAGGGGAAGTGGTTGGGTTTGGATTCAGGGGTCTAAACGGTTGGTGGTGTGACACTCGGCGCGGTTTGCTCAAGGGGATGTCAGACTAATTTGACACTTTCCAGCAGCATGCCGATGGTCAGGAACCAGCCGTCGATCAAGACGAACAACAGCAGTTTGAATGGCAACGACACCATGGATGGAGGCAACATTGTCAGACCCAGGCTGGTCAACAGCATGGCGACGATCAGGTCGATCACCAGGAACGGCAGAAACAATTGAAAGCCGATCAGAAACCCGACCTTCAGTTCGCTCAGTAAATAGGCGGGTGCCAGCACGGTGAACGGTACGTCGTCATAGCTTTGTGGTTGCGATCCGCTGTCCGAGACCGTCGATTCTTCGGCGGATTGCTGAAAATCGAGCAGCATCCAGACCGCGTCGGCATTGCCCGCTTTGTCGATTTGTTGACTCATGAAGGTACGTACCGGGGCAATCGTTCTAACCAAAGCCGTGGCTTCATCGATCGATTGTTCTCCGGCGGCGGGATTGGTATAGGGGCGGATTCCCTCGTGATAACAGCGTTGCCAGACCGGCGACATCACGAGAAAGGTTAGAAAGAGACAGATGGCGGTCAGGACCTGATTGGGCGGTCCTTGCTGGGTTCCCAGCGCCTGGCGCAACAGGCCCAGGACGACGGTGAACCGGACAAAACAGGTCGTCATCATCAGGATCGACGGAGCCAGGCTGAAGACGGTCATCAGCGCCAGCATCTTGAGCGATACTCCCAGTTGTTGCGGGGACATCAACAGCTGGGGATCGAACGTGGTCGGTGTGGGTTGTTCCGCCGCCGCGGGTGTCACGTTGCGGGATCGTGATCCGGGAACATTGTCGGCTTGTTCGCGAACTCGGTTGCCGCCCGATCCAGGGCGAGTATTTTGAGCCTGCAGCGTGGAGACGGAACTCAGGCCAAGACCGATCGCGATCAAGGCCATGAAGGCGCGTTGTGCGACGGTGGACGAACCTGTGGGAGGACCGGCCGCCGCGTTTCGATCGGAATCGGTGATTGGTTTTTCCAGCTTCGGTGACGACTGACAGGCGGCGGTTAATTGTTCGACTTCCGCCGGATCGTCAATTTCGGACAGCGTGCGAATGCCCCCTTCTCCGACACCCAGCAGCAGCACGCGTGAACCGCACTTCACCAGATGTACGGACATCTTCGGTTCGAGGATACGACGTCCCAAGACTTCGAACGCTTCGAGTGGCAGCGACGGTGCGCCGCGGAAGCCGCTGCGTTTCATCCAGCGTCCGACTAGCAGCAGCGTTCCGACGATCAGGCCGAGCGAGATCGTGGTGCTGAGCAGACTGCTGGAAGATGAGATCGATTTGCTTTTGGCCGGTTCCGCATCGGCCTGACCCGTTCGCGAAGGGAGCGGCAGGGAACCGGAGATTTCGCGTGGGCGGGAACGGGAACGAGTGTCATCCTGGGCCGAAATCGTCGTGGTCCAAACTAGCAAACAGGCGCACACCGGCGTCAGCCAGCGAGGCGGCTTGCGCAGCGGCGATTGGTCCCCACATCGATTCACAGCGTCGAAATCCATTCATCCCTGAATGGTCCGGCAAATTTTGCCGGACAGAATTTCGATTGGAATACCCGCGAATGGGGTTTCGGACAAGATCAGATTTGGCAACCGGGCTGACCGGAGTTACCGATTGCTTGTTCGTTGACTGCCGTGTTCCAGTTTTCCGAGGCAGGCGCCGGCGACATGTCCGCCAAATCCCATCGAGATTTTCCAAGCCGAATCGATACGTCGCGATTTGGCCGTGCGAGGGGTCAGATGCAGATCGCACCCCGGATCAACGTCAGCCAGATTGACAGTGGGGGGCACGACTTGGTCGCGAATGGCGAGTGCCGTGGCGGCCAATTCGACGCTGCCGGCCGCGCCCAGCAAATGGCCCATCCCGCCCTTCAGACTCGAGCAGTCGAACTGGTCGGCCTCGATGCCGAAGACTTCTCGCACCGCCTGACATTCGACCAGATCGTTACTGGACGTGCCCGTGCCGTGCAGATTGATATAGTCGGGCCGGCGTCCACTGCGGGATCTGAGGTCTTGCAGCAACCGTTTGAGGGTGGTTCCCTCGGGGTCGAGCTGCGTCAGTCCGTATGTATCGGACAGCATCAAACCGCCGAGCCATTCGGCATAGCAGGTGGCGCCGCGGGCGACGGCTGATTCAAACCGTTCCATCACCAGGCAGGCGGCCCCTTCCCCGATCACAAAGCCGGAGCGTTGGCGATCATAGGGGCGACAGGCGAGTGTCGGATCGGCGGCTTCACGCGACATCACCCCCAGTCGCCGGAAGGAACCGAGCAAGGCGGGTTGCAGTGAGACGTCCGTGCTGCCGGCGAGCACGATATCGCAATCACCGCTTTGGATCAGTTGTGCTCCGCGCAGGCAGGCGGCCAGTCCCGTGGCACAGGCGGCGACGGGACACAGGATCGGGCCGTATCCGCCGATCAATTGGCCGATCGACGTGGCGGCGCGATCGGGAAAAACGTCCAACCAATCTGTCGGGTCGGAATCTTTCGGGTCTGCTCCGGCGGTCTGACCTTCACGAGCGCGAAACTGTTCGAACAGTCGCGAAAAAGTGTGCAGCCCGCCCTTACTCGTCCCGTAGACGACACCGACGGTGTGTCGTGCAAGCTCACCAGCGGTCCAGCGGGCATCGGTGAGTGCCTCGGTGGCGGTGGTCAGGGCGAGTTCCACCAGTGGTTCGCGATGTCGAAAGGGGCGTTCAGTGGGCAGGCAGACCGGGGCACCGGCGATGGGCGATGATTCCGTCCAGTGGGGTGGCGCCAACCAACGAACACCGCTACGTCCGACGACCAGATTGCGCCACGAAGATTCGCGGTCGGAGCCCAGTGGCGTACACAGTCCGATCCCCGTCACCACAACTCGACAAGCGTCACGTGCGTGCATCACTGGGCTGGTTCAGATCCGTCGACTGGAGCGACAGACGGCAAACACGGCCCCGCCGATCAGGATCGCGACGACGGCACCCTCCGTATAAAAGCTGCGGCCTCGGGGCTGTGAATTGTTTGGCTGATCTTGCCCGGCATTCGATGGCTGCGCGACAGCCGACTCGACATGAGCCACCATCGACGCGGCGCACAGCGTCAAACAAAACAGGCAGCGTCGTACGGTTAACATCGCTATGCAGCTCCGTTCAGCCACGGATAAGAATTATCCAATATCTCCAATCAAATCGATCCTCCCATGATACGGGAGGATTTCCGTAAGGCAACAGACAATCCTATTCGGCCGTACGTACGGGACGAGGGAACGTTGCTTTCCCATCGCCGGCCGCCCGCAGCAGCAGGACAGTCCCGTCGATCCTTAAATTCGAACCGGTCTTGATTGCGCGTTCCTCAATTGATCGACTTGCGGCATCGGTGAAGCGACATCAGTGAAAACGCGGTCCCGTATTGTTGGTGGTAGTTGTAGAGCGGATAGTCCCACCAGGACCCGTCGATTTCCTGATGTCCGAGCAGAATTCGGGCGAGATGGTCCTGATAGAACGGACGATCGACGGCGGGCAGCAAGGGGACAGTTAATGCCGCGTAGTAATGTCCAAAGTAGTAAAAATAACCGGCAACCTGAAAATGCGATTCGTGCGGAATCGGCCGTTTACGGCCCATATCCAGCCAACCGTTGCGCAGGATCAAGCGATCCAGCCATTCGCGGCAGACGTCGTCCCGGATCGACGTGTCTCCCCAGACTCGGAGTGCCAGATTGCAGGCTTGCGAGCGGCCCAGGCTGCCCCCTGGTAAGTTGATGGGCATCAACGGGTGGTTGCGGAGGTAAGTTCCGTAAATATAGGTGTTGTCGGGCTTCCTCTGAAACTGAATCATCTTGAGGGCGCGGTCGACGAGTTTTTGAGGCGGTTCGACGCCAATTTGTTTTGCTTCATCGAAGGCGATCAGCACGGCCGCGTTGACGAAACTGGTCGACGAGGACGCCGGGCGTTGCGTACCGGCGCTGAAGTCGTAGTAACCCCAACCGCCTTCGGCCGATTCATATTTGCGTAGCTTTTCGAATTGTTCGTGAATTAGCTCAACGATTTTTGCGCGGCGTGCCGCATCATCGGGAAGGCGGCCGTGCATATCGACCAGAGCCTTGATGCCGTAAGCGTGCGTCCAAACGTTATAGATCAGCATGGGTTGGTCACGCCGCACTTCCGGAAGTTGTTCAAAGAGGAACACCTCGCCCTTTTCGATGGCGTCGTGGACGGCCGGACGTGACGCATCGGCCACTTCAATCAGGGCCGACACGCACATCGCGGTGACGGCTGTCCGAAAGGCATGATGGGAACCAATTCCCGCGATAATATTCAGTTCTTTGGTACGCTCGGCTGATCCCCAGGAACCGTCTCGATTCTGGACCCGCAGCAGGAAATCGATGCCGCGATCAATGGAAGTATTCAGCTCGTCCGGCGTCACCGGCTGGGGCGGATCGGGGTGTCGCTTGGGCAATCCCCGCGGGGCGTCTGGTTCGGCCGGCACGTTGTTGGGGGTTTCGGCCGAAGTGGGCTCGGTCGACTGAGTCGGCGTAGCTGTCTGTGCGACGGCCGTCGACAGGAGACAAGTCAGCGCGAACGAGGTGAAGATGAAACGCATCGTCGTGGCCTTGAATTCGAGAAGCGAAGTTCGACACGCGACGAATTATCAGGGCTTGGCGGCGAGGATTTCGGTGCCCGCCTGAAGGCCCTTCAAGATTTCCGTTTTCTCACCCGAGGCTTTGCCAACCTCGACGCTGGTCTTCACAGGTTTGCCTTCGCCCGCCACGAAGACGTAGTGGACATCGCTGCCCTCGTCGTGGAAAATGGCGGACGAGGCGACTTGCAATGCGTTGTCTTGACGGTAGGTGATGAATTTCACATTGGCCGCCATGCCTGGGAAAATCGTCTCGACCGTGTCAGGAATGTCGACGGCGATTTGCGATTCGAAGCTACCAGCTGTGCGGGGAACCAGTGACAGATGTTTCAAGTGAGCAACCAGCTTCAGTGAAGGAAAACCGACCGGCACGGCATGCCCCTCAAGTCCCTCTTTAAGGGCATGCAAATCTTTTTCTTCGACATCCGCGCGCAGGAAGACGGGTCGCGCGGAAACGATTGTCATGACGATTTCTTTTAGTTGGATTGTTCCATTGTGTCGCAGTTGGGTCGACACGGTTGCGGAATTCCAGTGGCCTCGATCGGATTGCCCGTGGTAGACAATTCCGTCACTCGGCGCGTGGACGATCATCGCGGCGCGATCGACTTTGAGGTGCTCGAGGCGTTCCTCGGTCTTCGCTCGCTCGATTTCTTGTTTTTGCAGGGCGAGTTTTTTCTGATGAAGTTCCAGGGGCAACGATGATTGAGCTTTCTGCCAAGCCAGTGTTTGCTTCTGGACGGCATCTTTCATCGCCTGGCCGCGTCGTGGTTGTTCCAGCGCTTCGTCCCGTTCCAGATGCAGCCGCATCGATTCGATCATGAATTCGAACTGTTCGATCTCGTTTTGTTGTCGTTTCAAGATGATTTCTTCGGTCTCTTCCGTCAGATCCTTGTCGCGATACATCTTTTTCAGCTGTTTGAGCTCTTCGCGGGCATACTCCAGCCAATTCGCGGCCGATTTCATCATGAATTCGCCGGACTTCTTTTCATGATCGCGTTCGACTTCGGCATACCGCTTCAGATTTTCTTCGGCGACCTGCTTTTCTCGGTCGGCTTCCGCCAGATTCATCGGCAGGGACTGGTCGAGGATGGAGAATTCCTCTTTGGCCAGTCGTAGCGAGATGTCCGCCAGCTCACGTTCCACGCGAACTTCATGCAAGGTCTGGTCGATCTTGACGGTGTCCAGCTCCAGGACGATGTCTCCCTTTTTGACGCGCGAACCATGCGCGGCCGCTGACTTCACGATCAACGGTTCAGTCCATGATTTGAGATCCAGGAAGAGTTCCGTGACGTTCTCGGCTTCGATCGTGCCCTTCAGCGTGGTCTCGACCACGATCGGGCCTGCCTCGACCTTCACCGTGGCAGGCTTGGCGGTTTCGGACGAAGCTGTTCTGGGAGGCTCTTCTGAATAGGCCGCGGTCCGCAGCGCCCAAAATGTTCCGAATACGACGCAGCAGGCGATGGATAGCCAGAAAACGGGTCGCTTCATATTGAGGTTCCTTTAAGCGGAGAGATTCCGGTCGTTCTTCAGAGACTTTGGATTGGGAAGGATTGTCCAAGAGAAGAATTGCGGCGGCGATGTTGCGGATCCGCTGGAGACGGACTTGATCAGCCCGACAACGGTATTCGTTCGTCGAGCCGAAGATTTAAAGTAAAGACGCCACGCCTTAAAATGTAACAGTGGCAGGCCTGCCCGGCAAATGCGTATGACACAAAACTTGGATTGCATTCAGGCTAGTGTGCTCAGACGCCATTCGAGCTAATGGGGCAGATCTGAAAACAGGTCTCTGGTGAACTTGGCGTTCTCACAAAAGCCGACGTCGCGGATCTCAAGCCCAGCAAGGATGTGGGCTTGGGCGACATTTTTGTGAAATGACAGTAACCTGACGGTCTTTCGCTGTGTCATTGCGCAGCGAATCCGTTGTTCGCGATTCAGAAGGACCTGATGACGATCGGGATAGGGAAGACAGGATATGAATACGACACAACTCCGAAAACTGGGTGTTCCCAATGAATGCCTGAACGCGGCCATTGCGGGAATTCAAGAAGCCGCGAAGCACGGGCGGTTGCGCGGACGCGAGATCAAGCAGTTGATCGGAAATGTTTTGAAGGCGCCGTCGGACTATGCCGCCCATCCCGACTTTGGCCAACTGGCTCGGGATCTGATTGAGTCGGCAAATTTTTCTCGTCCGGACCCGATTGATTATCAAGTCTGGGGAGCAGAGATCGACGATGCCTGTCGAGCCCAGATGAAGCAGGCATGTGGACTGCCGATGGCGGTCGGGGCGGCGCTGATGCCCGATGCGCATGTGGGCTATGGTCTGCCGATTGGCGGCGTGCTGGCGTTGGAAAACGCAATTGTGCCCTACGCCGTGGGGGTCGATATTGCCTGCCGCATGAAGTTGTCGGTGCTCGATCTGCCCACGGCGCAGCTCTCAGAGAATTTCCACCGCTTCAAAAATGCTCTCGATAAGGGAACCCGGTTCGGCGTGGGCTCGGTCCATGAACGGCCGCAGCAACATGACGTGATGGATACTGACTGGACCGTCACGCCGGTCACGCGCGAGTATCGTGACAAAGCCTGGCGACAGTTGGGAACGTCGGGATCCGGCAACCATTTCGTCGAATTTGGAGTCCTGTCGCTGTCCCAGCGGGACGAAGGACTCGGTCTGGATGCGGGCGAATACGTGTCACTGCTCAGCCATAGCGGAAGCCGTGGTACGGGTGCGGCCGTGTGCGATACTTACAGCAATATCGCGCGTGATCGTCTGCCGAAGAGATACGAAGATCTTGGTCGTCTGGCATGGCTTGATATGGACGATGAGGCCGGTCAGGAGTATTGGGCGGCAATGAATTTGATGGGCGAGTATGCTGCGGCGAACCACGATGTGATTCATCGGCTGGTGTCGCAGATCGCCGGGGCAAGGATCATTGCCGGTGTCGAGAACCACCATAACTTCGCCTGGAAAGAAATCCACGATGGTCGAGAACTGATCGTCCATCGCAAAGGGGCGACTCCGGCGGAGGTCGGCGAACTGGGGGTGATTCCCGGTTCGATGGCCGATCCCGCATTCGTCGTTCGAGGTAAGGGCAACGTGGCCAGCTTCAAGTCGGCATCGCACGGGGCCGGACGCCGCATGAGTCGTACAGCGGCACGGGAAAAATACAGCTGGCGAGCCGTTCAACGGGATCTGGAAGTAAAAGGGATCCGCGTGTTGTCGGCGGGTGCGGACGAAGTGCCGTACGCCTACAAAAACATTCTCGACATCATGCGCGAACAGCAGGATCTGGTCGAAACGGTGGCACGGTTCGATCCGAAAATCGTCAAGATGAGTGACGATGGCCGGGCCGAGGATTAACCCGGACCGAGTGGGGTTCCCGTCGGTGTCTCGTCCAGGTCATCAGCGGACTCATTTGGGTGGTTCTGCTGCGAGTTTTCCGACGACGGTCAACCAGATTGTTTCGAAGGTGACACCTAAATGAGCGGGCGTTCGTACGGCTCGTTCGATTTCCGCGGGAGAACTCGCCTTTCCGGTGATGCGCACCGGGCCGGAGAACGGGGCGCCGGTCGATGTGAATGTCAGTTTCACTTCGGTGGCGGTCGGACCAGTTGTTTCCGAGACGACGGCGGCGCAGGTGACTGCATCCGGCAGGCTGACGGCTTGAATCGTCAGCGGTCCGACTGGATTCGCGGCGGTTCCGCGTCGTTGAACTTTCACTGTCAATTCCGCCGGTTTGTCGGAGGTGGTCACGATCGCATCGGCGTTGGCGCTCAGATCAAAGTCGGGTTGATCGAGTCTGACGGTCAGCAGATACCAGCAGCGATCGCCTCCCTGACGAAATCGATCGCTGACGGTCAGTCGATAGTCCCCGTCGTGGGCGGCCGTGTGCACGATCAAGGCATCACGTAGCGAACCGATGTCATCGACGTCAGCGACGACCGTTCCCGTGGGGTCTGCCAATTTCATCACGGGATCCAGCGGGACATCCAGGCTGCGCGCCTCGACCGAGATGACAACCTGCTGGCCCTTCATCAGTGGGATGAGGTACTCGTCCTGTTGCCGTCGGGCCTTCAAACGTCCGGTGACGGACGAGGAGACCGGGACGGTCATCGGCGTCGCGGAATCAGCAGTTTCTGATTTTAACACGACTGTGAGCGGTGTCTGGCGGATTCGGGTTGAGATGGTTCCGTCGGCAGAGAGAGCGTACCCCAGACGGGTTTCGGGGGAACGACGTAGTTCTTCGAGTGGTTCCAATTCCTGAAGATCGGCCAGCCGCGAGCCGCCGAACGGGACGATGTTCAGTCGTGTCTCGGGTGGGATATTCCAACCGGCGACGCCGACACTGTCGGGTTGAGCCAGCGATGCCGAGAGCGGAATCGCGTGGGTCGCATACGGACCGGTGGTCAGCGTCAGCCGGTAAATGTGCCCTGCCCCGCCGTGGAAACGAATCGTAGTATTCGGTGTTGAGGGAAAAGCGAACAGGCGAACGATATAGGTTCCGGCCTTGGCCGCTGTGAATGCGAGACGGGGATCGAGATTCAGGTCATCATGGTTTTCGGCGAGAATGATGCCGTCGGGAGAAACCACCTGCAGGATCGAATCCATGGGCGAACCGAGTCGGGTGTTGGCGTCGAGTGCGGCAACCAGCGTCTGGCCCGCGGCCAAAGTGACTGAGAAGCAATCAACGTCCGCTTCTTTCAAAGCCCCGTTCACTGTGACCGCAGCCTCTGCGACGACTTGGGCCTGCTGCGGTTTTTCGTTGGGCTCGACTTCTTCGATCTCGTGCCAGCCTCCGATCAGAAACGGCTGTAGCACCGACGCACCCTCGGCGTCATAAAATCGAATCCAGACGCGATCGGCCGCGAGATCGGCAGGAATCGAGACTTCCAGCTTGCCGGCATCGGCGGTTGGCACGGCGTCGATTCCGGGCGACGAGATCTTCGGCGGCCAGGTCCACGTTCCCGTACAGGTCACCACGACTTTTGAGCCGCGTTGGCCGCCGGCGGGAAACAGATTGGTCAACGTGGGCGGGGCGGACCAACCGATACTGCCGGCTGCTAACCAGAACCCAACGCCCAGGACCAATCGGTGACAAAGGGAACGAATTCTCAATCGTTCGCCAGAACGGCGGGAATCGTGGCGGTGCGGTTGACGGA
Source organism: uncultured Schlesneria sp. (assembly GCA_903871875.1). GTDB lineage: Bacteria > Planctomycetota > Planctomycetia > Planctomycetales > Planctomycetaceae > Schlesneria. The sequence goes on along the minus strand of CAIQIR010000038.1, from coordinate 37,575 downwards.
AGAGATCGATGGTCATGATGACTGCGGGATCCACGACAAATGAAGAGCGACTTTTTTTGCGGCGGAACTTGTCGCCGATCATCAGCACGGTTGGCGGGAAACGTTTTGGCGGGTTTGTGGGAACGGGCGACGGTCATTCGCCCGTACCGGCAGAGAACATCGTTACATGACTTCGGCGATCGGCCGTGAATCGCTGACCAGATGCGTGGGGCGACCGGCACCGGTATAGAGGATTTTGTCGGGACTGATCCCCAGCTTGAGATAGACGCTCGACACGAGATTTTCCGGAGCGTAAACCTTTTCGATCGCCGAATAACCCTGCCGATCGGTGGCGCCCACGACTTGTCCGCGCGGCGTGCCACAGCCGGCCATCAGGACCGAGATTGCGCTCGACCAGTGATCGCGTCCCGGCGTCGTCTGGCCCGGCAAGGTTGAAATCTGCGGTGTCCGTCCGAACTCGCCCATGACGAGCACCAACGTCGTATCGAGCAGACCTCGCTGATCAAGATCTTCGATCAGTCTCGCGACGACGGCATCGAAACTTTGACCTTTGGTTTGGAACGCTTTGAAGATATTGGAGTGATGGTCCCAGCCGCCACTGTGCAGCGTGACGAACGGCACACCGGCTTCGACCAGTCGTCGAGCCAACAAGGCCTGCTGTCCAAACGTCGTACGACCATAAGCGTCACGTACCGGTCCCGGTTCGCGATGCATTTCGAATGCTCGCTGGGCGGCGGGCGAGGTCATCAGCGACACCGCTTGCTGATAGTTTTCGTCGGCACTGGCCACGGGGTCGCCGGCGGCTCGATCGTGAAACCTGGCGAACTGATCCAGCCGAGCGCGAATTTTCCGACGGTCGACGGTGCGGCCGTCATCCAAGTCCTTGGGAATCGTCACGTCGCGGACCATGAACGATTCTTGATTCGGATCGTCACTGACGACGAAGGGAGCATGCCGTGCCCCCAGAAAATTGGGACCGCCCGATCGAGTCATTTCGGGGATCGAGAAATAGGGTGGCAACCCGTCGCGAGCACCACGTTCAAACGAGACGACCGAACCCATGCTGGGGTGGAAGCTGACGAAGGCGCCGCAGCTGACAGGGATGCGCGTCGGTGCGCCAGTGGTCATGTAGTGGTTGCCCGCCCCATGATTGTTCTGGTCGTGACGGACCGAACGGACGATCGTCAGTTTGTCACTGATCGCCGCCAGTCGCGTCATGTTCTCGGAGAAGTAAACTCCGGGGGTCTTGGTGGCGATGGTCTGGCATTCGCCGCGGATCTCGGCTGGCGCCTCTGGCTTGGGATCGAACGTTTCAAAATGGCTAGGGCCGCCATCGAGCCAGACCAGAATGCAACTGGTGGGACGCGTCGCTGTTTCCGCCGCCGCGCTGCGAGCGCGCAGCGCGTTGACGAACCCGCCGCCGAGCAACGTTCCCAACCCCAGCTTGAGGCAGTCACGGCGCCCGATTCCTTCGCAATTTCGGTAGACAGTCATGAGAACAGGATTCCACTGAAAACGGATAACGGTCTGCGGAAGATTTCGTCTTCCCTCAATCGACAAATGAAAACTCGGGTGTATTCAACAAGGCCCAAAACAGATCTTCGACCGCCCGTCGTCGCATCGCCGGCTCGGGAAGAAACTCCAGCGCCGCCTGCCGTTCTTCGGCCTGGGGCAAGCGGCTGTAAATCAGCAAATAAGCTTCGTCGACCAGCGATTCGTTGGACCGATCGCTGGCGGCGAGTTGGGCCGGTCGCGCCGTATCGAGAACCAGTTTCTTATTGAGTGCGGGGGAATTCATCAGATGCAGCACCTGCGGCGTTGTGGATTCACTGGACCGTTCGCATGGCGGATCCTGATTCAGATCGGGGCGACCGAACGTGTCGAGAAACAGGGATGACGAGCGGTGTGTCCACAGCTGCATCGCTCGCGATCCGGGCGGCATCGCCGCGAACTCTTCTTCGGTGCCCAGGACGTCATTGACCGCGTCGAGCAGCACTTCGGCTCGCATCCGTTGCCGGTAATAGCGAGAAAAGTTCTTGACGTCCGACACATTTCGTTCGACCGGAGTCGAACCCAATCCGAAAACGGTTGAGGTCATGATCGTACGGATCAGTTTTTTGATGTCATAACCCTGCTGACGGAATTCGGCCGACAGATAGTCCAACAGGGCTTCGTTTGTGGCGGGGTTGGTGGCTCGGATGTCGTCCACCGGATCGACCAGACCGTGCCCCATGAGTTCGGCCCAGACTCGGTTGGCCATCACGCGCGGGAAATAAGGATTCGACGACTCGAGCATCCACGAGACCAGCACCTGTCGCGGGTCTTCGTCCGGTCCGATCGTCAGCGACGAACCTGATAGCGTTTTGGGGGCCACCGGCAACCCCGTGCGGCCGTGATTCAGTTGTCCGCTGGCGGTCGTGAAAATCATCTCTTCCCCGCCGGAAATCGGTGGCGACAGACCTTCGCCTTTGTGCCCGATACGAGAGAAGAACGACGCGAAGCCGTAGAAATCGTCCTGGCTCCAGACCTCGAACGGATGATGATGGCACTTGGCACATTCCAGCCGGACACCCAGAAACAGCTGGCTGACCGACGCGCCGATCTCGATCGATTCGGGACGGTCGCGGAAGATCACCGTGGCGCCGTTACGCCAAGTGCTTCCCTGAGCGGTCAATAATTGCTCGACGAATTGATCGTAGGGCATGTTTTTTCGGAAGGCTTCCCGCAGCCAGGAATGCAGATTCCAAACGGATTTGATTCCCGCCCGGTAGGGATTGGGACGCAGCAAATCGGCCCATTTATTGGCCCAAAAGTCGGCGTATTCGGGACGTTCCAGTAAGCCGTCAATCAAGCTTTGTCGCTTGTGGGGATCGGTGTCGGCCAGAAAGGCTCGCGTTTCTTCGGGATGCGGCAATCGTCCGATGGCTCGCAAGTAGGCGCGACGGTGAAATGTGGCGTCGTTCGCGGCCGGCGAAGGCAACATTCCCAGTTGCTTCAGTTTCTTCCAAACCAGATCGTCGATCGGATTGACGCGAGGCAAACGTTCGTAGGCCGCGTCATCTACGATACCGGGTAACGGAATGGTGACCGCACAAACGGCGATATGATTCATGTACCGGGCCATGATCGCCGCCTCACCCGGAATCGGTCCCGCTTGCACCATGCCGTCGCCCGCCGCAGCAATCGACGCAATCGTCCGATCGTTCGATTGGAAGGCGGAACCTTCGGTGACGTCGCGGCGATGTCCGTCGGAATATTCGGCGATCACCCGCAGTGGAAATCGTTCCTGGGGAGCCAAGCTGAAACTGGCCGGTTCGGCCGTGACACGGACCAGCTTCGGTGCATCATCCGGCGTGCGTAGCGCACCGCCGCGAACCCACTCGCGCATCTCCTCGTAGGGAGGGCTGCCGACGTCGAACCGCTTGCCGCCACCATGAGGAACCTGACCCGCGGCTTTCTTCAGCAGCAGACTGTCTTCTGGAGCCGCGGCAAAAACACGGCGTCCGCGACCTTCCCGGACCAAGGCCGAGTAATCAAAGTCCGAATCGAAACCTAATAACGACAAGGCAAAGCCGTTCTGGCCACGTGATTTGCCGTGACAAGCTCCCGCATTACAACCCAAACGAGTCAGCAGCGGCTGAACATCGGATTCGAACGTGACGGTCCGCGAAGCTCCAGCGTCCTGAGCGAACAACTTTGGCTCTGCAATGCCAAGCGAGCATCCCACGACGAACATGATCGCCGCAATCCATCTCATTTCGTGAAGTCTCGTTCGTCGTCGAATCATCAACAATATCCACCAGGAACCGGGACAGCCCAATCCACCATAATACCATTCCCAGGGAGCTGCCGCCCGCCCATTCCCATCAGCAATAGTTTATCGGATTTTTCGTCGCAACGAAACAGATTTGAGGCTTCCGGAAGGCGGAAGTCGATGGAGGCTCGCTCTTTTCGAATTTTGGACGATCGCCGTCTGTTCCGGGACGTGTCACCTGAACGGAACGGACGTTCACTGCAGGATCGCTGGCTAGTCACGTGTTTCGGTTATTCTGAACCGGGATCCAGAGGCGAGAAGATGTTGGCGACCGATCAGGCGGGTTCGTCAGGTGTGGCCGGGGCGTCTTCGATCCAGGCCAGAACGTCTCCGACGTGCACCGCAGCATCAATCGGCTTCATGATCGCGTCGAGGCGACCGGAGGCTTCGGACATGATTTCGACCGTGATGCCGGGAATCAGCAGTTCCGCGACCAGATCGCCGGCGAGGACCATGTCGCCTTCGTCGACCAGCCAACCGCACAATTGCAGCGGTTCTTCGCCGGATCCGACGTCCGGAACGATGATCGGAATTCGCATGGAGTGGTCACATTCTGTGGCGGGGCCACGTCTTCTCTGGGCACTATTTCTTGGGTCGGAATGCTTTGAGCTTCGTTTCGTCCGTGGTGAGGTACGGACCTTCTAGCAGGTCGATGCAATATGGGACCGCGGGAAACACGGCGTCCAGGCATTCTTGGATGGCCCGGGGTTGCCCAGGCAAGTTGATGATCAGGGCCTGCCCACAAATTCCGGCGGTTTGGCGCGACAGGATGGCGGTCGGCACTTTTTCCAGCGACACCTTCCGCATCAGTTCACCGAATCCCGGCATCATTTTTTGACAGACGGCTTCGGTTGCTTCGGGAGTCACGTCGCGGAGCGCCGGGCCAGTACCGCCAGTGGTAATTACGAGACAGCAGCCTTCGGCGTCGCACAGATCGCGCAGCGCTTGTTCGATCAACGGACGTTCGTCGGGGATCACGCGTGCGACCGTCTCGTATGGGCAAGTCAGGATGCTGGCGAGATAGTCGTGAATGGCCGGGCCGCCCCGGTCTTCGTATTCACCACGACTGGCCCGGTCCGAGACGGTGACGATTCCAATGCGAGTCGCCATTTCAGAGGATCACTTCCGGTGAATTGACGATTTCTTCGTGGGCGCGAAGCTCCAGCACTTTCCGTCGGACGGCCTTGCGAAGTTCGGCCCATTGGTTCGCGGCGACATGATATTGATCCGCGACGTCGACCAGGGCAATCTGCGCATTGTTGCCTTCTGCCATCGTGCGCTGCAATTCGATGATCGCGGGTTCGAGCTTCAATTTGAGGAATTCCAGGCACCCCTTGGAAAGTCGCTCAATTTCATCGGCGATATGTTTCACTTGATGCCGGTCGTCGTATCGTTCGGCATCGGTCAATTCCCGCAGCATGGTCGCATTGGAACTGGACTGATGAGATTGGGAGTTGACCAGGCGACCGAACGGATTAACGGCTTCTTTGGCCGTATTGGTTGCCGATTCGGCTTTTTCCAGGGCGACGCGAGCTTTCTCCAAATCGGGCCGGATTTCCAGGGCCTTCTTGAAGTTGATGATGGCCATCGGCAAATTTGCCGTCTCGAGGTAGACGTTACCCAGATTCTGATACGCCTCGGCCAATTTCGGGTTCAGACGAGCCGCTTCACGATAAGCCGAAATCGCCATCTGCCAGCGTTTCAGTTTCCGTTGAGAAATGCCCAGATTGTAATAGGCTTCTGAACTGCGTTTGTCGCGTTGAATCGCCTTGCGCAGGACATCGACCGCTTTCTGGTACTCCCCTGTCCGGTTATAGATTGCACCCAGATTGGTGAAATACCGAGCCTCCATCGGCTTGAGCAGTGTCAGCTTCACATAATGTGCAATCGCCGTGGCATAGTCAGAATTCATCGCCGCGATCGAGGCTAACCCTTCGTGGGCTTCGGCACAGTCGATGTTGGCCGTGATCGCTTTATCGAAAAGTTCCTTCGCCTGCTTCGCTTGTCCCAACTGCAGGCAGTTGTCTGCCAGCTTACAAAGTGCATCAATATCGGCATCGCTCATCTTGACGCACCTCGTATCATCGCGACTCTGGAATGGAAGATTCGATCGAGTTCGGAAGGTTTCGACAGAGAGACTTTCTGTTCGCAAGAACCACCATTATAGATGTCTGAGCGCTGATACGTCAAAAGGGATTGGGTACTCTCGACTCAATTCTTGAATTCGGGGACGGATTGTCGCAACGTACGATTGTTGGTCGGTTGCCGGCGATTCACCGACGATGTGTGAACGGATTTCATTCCTCGTCGAGATCTTCGTCTTGGCACTGCAAGCTCGCGGTGATCGCCTTCAACTGATCGCCAGTGGTCGCTAATTCGTGATCGGTTCCTTGGTAGAGCACCATGACGGTCGTGTCACTGGTTTGAAACGCCCGCACCGTTGCCGAATTCACCAGGTCATAGCAGACAAAATCCAGATCACGCCCCAGGGAAGGCAAGCCGCCCAGGTTGTCGATGGCCGAGATGACGTCAACATCCTCGTAATCCTGCACGAAGGCCGTGACGACGGTGTCCAGAATCTCTTCCGGGTCAGGTCGCGATTTGAACAGCATCAATGTCCAAAACGAGGTTCCGTCACTCTGCAGCGAAATCGTGGTTTCTTCTTCGTTCGATTGTTCCGTCAATGTCCAGTCGGACGGAAATTGGAATCGGACCCCGTGATTGTCGTATTCGGCCAGCGCACCGATCCTCGGGCCAGGAAGGCATCGTCCTTCGTCATCGTGATCGTGGTCATGCGGATGGTGATGATGGTGCATGTTCAAAACTCCTCTTTCAGTCACCCGGCAAATGCTTGCCGGGCGTTTCTTCTACCTTAATTTTCACAGCGGTCCGCCGATGCGGGGGGCTGCTGATCGTGTTTGTGTTGCCGACTGTCTGCCACCAAGATAGCGGCTTTGAGGGCAAATTTGAATTTTGCCCATTTCAGGTTAGTTGAACCGGGCAGTGTCAGGTTCTGGGATTCGTTCGATGTGAACGTCTGGCAACTGCCCACCGCCCTGCTTCCCCGCTAGAATCGCCGTGGTGCCGACGAAAGCCGCTCGCCGATGAATTCGCGAAGTGGTTCCGCGAACGAAGTTGAATCCCTGTTCTCTCTCGTGCAGGAAATGTCATGCTGAAAACGGCTGCGTCTTTGATTGTTCTGGCTGCCTCTGTCTGTTCCATTGCTCACGCGGACAACTGGGCGCACTGGCGAGGTCCCACCGGCAACGGTTCTGCCACCGATGCCAATCCGCCGACCGAATGGAGCAGTACCAAGAACGTCAAATGGAAAAAGGACATCCCCGGCCGAGGTTCCTCGTCGCCGGTGATCTGGGGAAATCAGGTCTTTGTGACGACGGCTGTTCCCGTTGCCGGAAAGAGTTCGGGCGGTCTTCCTACGTTGGAATTCAAACTTCTGTGCTTCAATCGGTCTGATGGTGAATCGTTGTGGCAACAGACCGCCATCGTCGCTAAACCCCATGAATCGACGCACTCGACCAACGGATTCGCTTCGGCCTCGCCCTGCACCGATGGCGAGCATGTCTATGCGCATTTCGGATCGCGTGGCCTGTACTGTTACACGATGACCGGTGAATTCCGTTGGAAACATGACGATTTCGGCAAGATGGAAACGCGGAACAGCTTTGGTGAAGGCAGTTCTCCGACATTGGCTGACAACAAGATTATTGTTCCCTGGGATCATCAGGGACGATCGGCGATTTATGCGCTCGACAAGGTAACCGGCAAGACACTTTGGAAAACTCCTCGCGACGAACCGACCTGCTGGGCCACGCCACTGGTCGTCGAAAATGCGGGTCAGAAGCAAGTGGTGATGAACGGGCAGAAATCAGCTCGCAGCTACGATTTGGAAAGCGGTAAAGAATTATGGCGCTGCGGTGGACAGACGGAACGCCCGATTGCTTCGCCCGTGGCAGAAAAGGGTGTGGTTTTTGTTGGCAGCGGTCATAAAGGCTCGTTCATGGGCGCTTTTCGTTTGACAGGTCACGGAGACATCCAAGGAACGGAAAATGTCGTTTGGGCGATCGATCGCGATACGCCCGATATCGCCTCGCCCCTGTTATCGTCGGGGCGGATCTATTTCCACAAAGGGAAATCAGGCCAGTTATCCTGTGTCGATGCCACCACCGGTAAGCCCCATTACATGGGCAGCCGCATTCCGGGACTCGAAAGTATTTATGCATCACCCGTGGCAGGCGGTGGCCATGTCTATCTAACGGCCAGAAGCGGTACGACCGTGGTGATCAAAGACGCCGACAAACTGAACATCGTGGCGACGAATTCGGTCGATGAAACGGTCGATGCCACCCCAGCCCTGGTCGAGAACGAAATCTTCCTGCGCGGCGAAAACCATCTGTTTTGTATTGCGGCGGGGAAATAGGCCGCCGGAGCAACCATTGGGCCTGATTCGGGCGAACTGGAATGCCCCCGCAACATGCCTCCGTACTACGAAGTACGAGAAGAAGGATCGTTCTCGTTGCTGTCTTCGCCCAGTTGCTTCAGTTTGCGGTAGAGGGTTTTTCGATCGAAACCCAGGATCTGGGCCGTTTGGGTGCGATTGCCACGGGTCACCTTCAACACATGCTGGATGTACCGACGTTCGACCTCTTCCATCGACAGCAGGTCTGACGGATTGTCGCCCCCCAATTCGAGATGGGTGCCCCGATAGTTGCGGATCTTGTCGGGCAGATCATCGACGGCGATGCGATCGAATCGCGTCAACGCGACGGCGCGTTCGATCGCGTTACGCAATTCTCGCACGTTTCCGGGCCATTCGTAATCCAACAGCTTCTGAGCGGTGGCGTCCGACAGGCCGACGATCTGCTTGCTGTTTGAGGCGGCAAATTGCTCCAGATAGTGCTGCGCCAACAGCAGGATGTCCGTGCCGCGAGATCGCAGTGGTGGCAGCTTGATCTGAATCACGTTCACGCGAAAATAGAGATCTTCGCGGAACCGTTTTTCTTCGACGGCGGTGTCCAGATCGCGATTGGTGGCGGCGATTAATCGTACGTCGAACGGGATTTCTTGTTCGCTGCCCACGGGTCTAACGGCCCGGCTTTCCAACGCTCGCAGCAGTTTGGGCTGCAGCGTGAGCGGGAACTCGCCCAGTTCGTCCAGAAACAAGGTGCCGCCGTTCGCCTGCAAGAACAGACCTCGCTTGTCGGCGACAGCGTCAGTGAAGGCACCACGTTTGTGGCCGAACAGTTCACTCTCGAGCAACGGTTCGGGCAGCGCCGCGCAGTTGATCGCGACGAACGGCTGGTCCCGGCGACGGCTTTGCTCGTGCAGGGCGTGGGCGACCAATTCCTTGCCAGTGCCGCTTTCTCCCGTGATGAGAACCGAGGCGTCGGTATCGGCAACTCGGCGAAGCTCGTCGAACAGCCGTCGCATCACAGGACTTTCGCCGAGCAATTTCGAATAGCGGCTGGATTGCTGCACTCGTTCGCTGAGGACTCGAACTTGTTCAGAGAGTGAACGATGCTGAATCGCGCGTTGCAGTGTAAGCGCCAGCACATCCATCTCAACGGGCTTGCTGACGAAGTCGTACGCACCTGCCCGGATCGCGGCGACGGCGGTTTCCAGGCTGCCGAAGGCGGTCATCACGACGACGGGGATATCGGGGCGGTTGGCGACGATCCGTTCGCAGAGCGCCAGGCCATTCAGTCCCGGCATCTGCAAATCGGTCAGGATGACATCGAAGTGCCCGTCCTGGATCAAGCGGATTGCCTCTTCCGCCGACGTGCGCCATTCCGATTGAATGCCGCGCGAGGAAAGATCGGCTTCGATCAACTCGCACATGCTTTGGTCATCGTCAACGATTAAGACTCGCCCTGGCACGCCTGGTTCCCTTCTGGAAGGTAGACTCGAAAGCGGCTTCCGCGACCAATCTCCGATTGGACGTCGATCCAGCCGCTGTGATCTCGCACGATACCATACGCGATGGAAAGTCCCAGCCCTGTTCCCTGACCCACTTCTTTGGTCGTGACAAAGGGTTCGAATAGTCGATCTCGCACATCTTCGGCGATACCTTGGCCTGTATCTTCAACCGACAGGCAGAAGTATTCGCCCATGGTGGTTCCCTTGTCGGCGGGCGGTTGTATCTGCTCCCGCGATACGCCGATGGTCACTCGTCCGCCCGACGGTGTCGCCTGGATCGCATTGACGATCAGATTGGTCAGCACTTGCTGGATCTGACCGGCGTCCACGCAGGCCGACATCGGTTTCTCATCGTCCGTCGGCGTGTCGACGACGATCAACGCGACCCCGTGTTTGCGACTGAGTGATTCCAGGATTTGAACGGTCTCGCGAACGATCATCGGCAAGTCGACCAGGACACGGTGCGAGGTGCCTGTCCGGGAAAAATCGAGGAGTTTACGAATGATGCCCGCCATCCGTTCGGCTTGGGATTTGATAATCCCCGCACTTTCGACAATCGCCTCGGGGGGAAGTCGACCCGACGTGATGAGGGACGCGCGGCCGGTGACGACATTAAGCGGAGTTCCCAGTTCATGCGCGACGCCCGAGGCCAGTTGTCCGACCGTTCGCAAGCGGTCGGCGTGTCGCAATTGTTCGATGGTCGCGATGCGGGCTTCAGCCTCCTGCTGAGCCTGTTGTTGTGACACCGCCAGCCGATCGCACATCTGATTGAGTGTGACCGCCAGTTCGGAAAGCTCGTCACGGCTTTTCAATTCAATCGGTCCCGAGAGATCCCCGGCTCCGACTCGACGGGCCTTGTCGGTCAATCGCGTGAGCGGCCAGCCCACCAACCAGATTCCCAGGATCAGCATGACTCCCAGGATGCCGGCCACGACTGTCGCGACCAGGATGATCTTGTGATAAATCGAGGTGCGCACGAAGTCATTGACGACGGTTAAGGGTTCGGACAGTTCGAGTGCGCCGGGACGTTTGCCGACATTGACATTGACGTAGGTCAGCAGCAATGAGTTGCCTTCGGGACTGCGGTAAAGCATGGCGAACGGCTCGCCATGAGGGACCTTTTTCAGCCGGTCGGACGGGACTTTGGGGCTGAATCGGTCCTCGCGGGTCTCATCGAGCCAGACCCAGCGGATGATCGTCAGGCGTTCCCGCTCATTCGCCGCCTGGATTAAGGATAAGGCGATTTCGGGACCCTGATGTCGCCAGGCGTCCGCGACCAGTTCTTTCATGGCGTTGCCGATACGATACGCCTTTCGCTCTAACTCTTTCCGGAGAAAGTCCGATTCCCGTTGAACGGAAAAATAGGCGTCGGTACCCAGGATCACGACGATCAGAGCGATGACGGCAAAGACCAGTTTCAGTGTCAATTTCATAAAGGTTCTTCGGGCGATTCCCGCCAGTCGGATTCACGAGCAACCGTCGACGTTGCTCGCCAAATGGCGAAACAGGCGGGTGTTCTTGGGGATTCAGTTCGTTGTGTTCAAGATTCGGCTTATGTTGTCATTCTCAAAAGCATGGATGCGATCAGCAGTACCGTCCCTTGGGCGATTCACCAGTCACGGAAGTCACGCTTCTGTCGGTGGAGAAATCCGGGAGGTCGCGGGTGAGTATAACCGCGCCGCTGATGAAGCGGTTTGCGTTTCTTGATGGGGAATTTTACGATCTTTGGCCCTTAGGGCATTCAGAATCCTTTTTGATCGACAGAAAGTTCCATATGACCGACTCAATGCAGCTCGCCACACAGTGTCTTCATGCCGGACAAGTGCCTGACCCCACGACGAATTCTCGTGCGGTTCCGATCTATCAGACCACCTCTTACACGTTCAACGATACCGACCATGCGGCCAGTTTGTTTGCTCTGCAATCATTCGGCAATATCTACTCCCGGATCATGAATCCGACCTGCGATGTGCTGGAAAAGCGATTGGCGGCGTTGGAAGGGGGCGCGGGCGGTTTGGCTGTGGCATCGGGCCAGGCGGCAGAATCGCTGGCGATCTTGAATATCACTCAAGCCGGTCAGAATATCGTCTCGGCGACCAGCCTGTACGGCGGCACGTACAACTTGTTTCACTACACGTTCCCTAAATTTGGCATCAAGACGAAATTCGTTCAGCAGTCCGATCCCGAGAATTTCCGCAAGGCGATCGACGGTCAGACTCGCTGCGTGTATCTCGAAACGATTGGCAATCCGCGCGTCGACGTGCCGGACTTGGAAGCGATCGCCAAAATCGCTCACGATGCCGGAATCCCGTTGATTGTCGACAATACGTTGGCTTCGCCCATTTTGTGCCAGCCGTTCAAATGGGGTGCAGATGTTGTCGTCCATTCCTGCACGAAATTCATTGGCGGGCATGGTACGTCGATTGGCGGGATCATCATCGAAAAAGGTGGTTTTCCGTGGGGGAACGGTAAATTTCCGGAACTGACCGAACCAGACCCCAGCTATCACGGGATGAAGTTCTTCGAAACGTTCGGTCCGATGAATCTGGCGTACATTCTTAAAACTCGGACGCAATTGCTGCGAGACCTGGGGCCGGCGATGAGTCCGTTCAATGCGTTCCAACTGCTCCAGGGGCTGGAGACATTGCACCTGCGCATGCCACGCCATAGCGAGAACGCTTTGGCGGTTGCTCACTTCCTGAAGTCGCATCCGAAGGTCAGCTGGGTGAATTACACCGGACTGGAAGATCATCCTTCCTACTCGCTGGGCAAGAAGTACTTGTCCAAGGGGTGCGGGGCGATCCTCGGATTCGGCATTAAGGGTGCGACGCCGACCCAGCAGAAGGAAAATGGCATCAAGGTGATTAACCGCGTCAAGCTGTTCAGCCACTTGGCCAACGTTGGTGACAGCAAGTCACTGATCATTCATCCAAACAGCACGACTCATCAGCAGTTGACTCCGGAAGAACAACTGGCCACCGGTGTCACGCCGGACTTTTTGCGGTTGTCGGTGGGTACGGAAGATATTCAGGACATCATTGCCGACTTGAAGCAAGCATTGGAAGGCGTGTGAGTTCGACAGATTCTGTCGATTGAAGATTGAAGTCCGAGGGCCAGCGAATTCGCTGGCCCTCGGTGTTTTGTCAGAAGACACAACTTCTGTTGTGCGGTATGCCGTCGGTTGTTTCGGCCAAGACGCGGTGAGCGTCGCGGTTACTTGCCGTGGTTGATCATCGCCTGAAACAGCCCTTCCCACGTGTACTCGGTCGCTTCGGCCGTGATGGTCAATCCCGCTTCCTGGGCCGCCGCGGTGGTGACGGGGCTGATACTGGCCAGTTTTGTGCGGGTGCCAAGGTGAGACCTGGCTTGGTCCGAAAGCAGTCGTGCCAAATTTCGGGCGATCGATGGACTGGATAACGCGATCCAGTCGAGTTCTCCACGTTCGAGTTGTTGTACGGCTGCCGAAGGGAATTGATCGACGTCGCGATTCTGATAGACGACCAGTTGCTCGACGGTGGCACCTGCGTCGACCAACTCGGTCGGCAGCACGTCTCGACCACGACTGGCTCGCGCCCACAGCACGCGTTGACCGGAAACATGTGGCCGCAGGACCGCGGCCAGCGCTTCCGCCCGGAATTCTGTCGGAATCAGATCGGCTCGCAATGCATATTTCTCCAATGCTGCGGCGGTACTTGGGCCGATCGCCGCCAACCGGGCCTGACCGAAAGTCCGGGTATCAAGGCCGGTCTCCCATAGCCGATTGAGCAGGCCTCGCACGCCGTTGGCACTTGAGAAAACGATCCAGTCGAATTCGTTCAACCGGGGCAACATCGCATCCACGGAGTCCCACGATTCGGGAGGCGAAATTTCGATCGTCGCCAGCATGACGGGCAGAGCGCCCAGTTCCACCGCGCGAATTGCGGCGTCATCGGCCTGCTCTTCGGGGCGAGTGATTCCGATGACTTGTCCGAACAGCGGTCGACTTTCAAACCAGCGAGCCTGTTCGCGTAGCCGTACGCAGTCGCCGATGATGACCAGTGACGGCGCATGCAGGCCGGCCGTGGAAGCGAGCGTGGAAATATCTTCCAGCGTTCCGGTCACCGTTCGTTGGAGAGGCTGTGTGGCTCGACTGACAACACAGGCAGGCGTGTTCGCCGGTTTACCAGCGTCGATCAACGACTGCACGATGGAGTTCAGTCGATGAAGGCCCATATAAAAAACCAGCGTGCCGGGGAATGACGCCAGTGATTTGTAGTCCAGCGTCGTCGATTTGCTTGGGTCTTCATGTCCGGTGATGAAGGCGACGGCCGACGCATGTTCGCGGTGGGTTAGCGAGATTCCTGTATAAACTGCCGCGGCCGTTGCCGCCGTAATGCCGGGAACCACTTCGAACGGAATACCGGCGGCGGCGAGGGCCGCGGCTTCTTCGGAACCTCGTCCGAAAATGAAGGGGTCGCCCCCCTTTAATCGGACGATCGTTTTGCCCGACCGGGCTGCTTCGATCAAACGCTGGTTGATTTCCTCTTGAGGAATGGCTCGCCCGGTCGGACTATCGACTCGGCAAGTGCGTTCGGCATGGGCGTGGCTGTGTCGCAACAGCAGCGGATTGACCAGCCCGTCGTAAAGAACCAGGTCGGCTCGGGCCAGACATTCGGCTCCGCGCAGTGTCAACAGGCCGGGATCGCCGGGGCCGGCGCCCACCAGATAGACGTAACCGGGGCGGGGATTCGATTGCGAGAATTCAGACATGAGCGATCGTTGGCTGGAAAACACAATAAAAACGGAAACCCAAAACGAACTCGGACCGATGCGTGATTGTCTCAATTGCGTGATCGATCGACGAATTGTCGATCTTCGCAACGGGGATCGAACGACGAAGCCGGCCGATTATCGACCACGGGCAGGATGGCACACGCCGGCCCGACTCGCAAGTGGTCGCGCCCACGCGGCGATGTGATGTCGCGGCCAATCCCTGCAAACTGGTGGGGGAAATGGGACGCGCGAAGCTAACAGGAGATTGCGGGCTGGTTGACGGCATCAAGAACGGTCCGTATAACCGCCGGGCTCTGCCATCGTCTCGAAGTTGAGGCGGTTTTTTCCGAAAAAATTCGGTCCAATCCCTTTGTATAGGATTGCCCCTGCCATGCTTCAAGTTCAATTGCCTGACGGTTCTGTTGTAGACCATCCCGATCACGCGACAGCACTCGATGTTGCGGCCGCGATCAGTCCGCGGCTGGCATCGGCCGCCCTGGGTGTCGTCGTTGCGGGTCAGGTGACGGACGTGATGCGGCCGCTGGCCGAAGCCACCGATCAACGTCCGGTACCAATCCAGCTGTTGACCGAAAAAGATGCGACGTCGCTCGCCATCTTGCGACATTCATGTGCCCATATCATGGCACGGGCCGTCATGCGATTGTGGCCCGGCGTCGAATTGGCGTTTGGACCAACCACGGGCCAGGGTTTTTACTACGATATTTCCTGCTCGCACACGATCAGCGAGGATGATTTCCCGCGGATCGAAGCGGAAATGCAGAAGATCATTGATCAGGGAGAACCGTTTGAACGGTTTGTTTGCGACCGTACCGAGGCACTGAAGCTGGTCGAAGGATTGGCTCAATCGCTGAAAGTCGAACACATCAATACCGGGCTGGCCAGTCATCCGACCGTCAGCTTTTACCGACAGGGCGAATTCGTTGATCTGTGCCGCGGACCGCACATTCCTGACGCGAAACGCGTTAAAGCGTTTAAGCTGCTCTCCGTCGCCGGGGCCTATTGGAAAGGGGATGCCAGCGGCAAACAGCTGCAGCGGTTGTATGGAACCGCCTGGTTTTCTCAAAAGGATCTGGATGCCTATCTGGATCAAGTGAATGAAGCCAAGCGTCGCGATCACCGCGTCTTGGGCAAGCAATTGAATCTGTTCGCCATCAGTCAGGAAGTGGGACAAGGCCTGTGTTTGTGGATGCCCAAGGGGGCGACAATCCGTGCGACGCTGGAAGAATTCATCAAGCGAGAATTGATCGCACTGGGTTATCAGCCAGTTTATTCACCGCATATCGGCCGGGTCGATTTGTATGAAACCAGCGGCCATTTCCCTTACTACCGCGAATCACAGTTCGCACCCATTTTTGGTCATGATGCGGGTGCTCTGGTCGACTATTGGGTTCGTCGGTTGGACAGTCATATCACCGACGGAACACCATTTTCGACCGACGATGAAAAGAAACTGGCCGAATCGGCCAAGCTGATGGGAATGGACTTGTCCGGCTTTCCGGCGACGGGACCAGCCCCGGCTCGTAAAGAGTTTCTGCGTCATTGGGAAAAGCAGCAGGAACGTTATCTGCTCAAACCGATGAATTGCCCGCATCACATTCAGATTTACAAGGCGCAGCAGCGAAGTTATCGAGACCTTCCTGTGCGACTGGCGGAATTCGGCACGGTTTATCGTCACGAGCAATCTGGCGAGCTGAACGGCATGTTGCGGGTCCGTGGTTTAACCCAGGACGATGCTCACCTGTTCGTGACGCCCGACCAGGTGCTGGAAGAATTCAAGTCGACGCTCGAACTGGTGCGATTCGTGCTGGCCAGCGTTGGCCTGAACGACTATCGCATGCAGTTGTCGTGTCGTGATTCGAAGAACAAGTCGAAGTACGTTGGTTCCGACGAAAGTTGGGAACAAGCCCAGAATTCACTGCGAACCGTGCTGACAGAAATGCAGATGCCTTTCATCGAACGCGAAGGCGAAGCGGCATTTTACGGTCCCAAAATTGATTTTATGGTCCGAGACTGCATCGGTCGGGAATGGCAATTGGGCACGGTGCAACTGGACTTTAACCTGCCTGAGCGGTTCCAACTCGAGTATGTCGGGCCCGACAATCAGGCTCATCGTCCGGTCATGATCCATCGCGCCCCCTTTGGTTCGATGGAACGGTTTACCGGCATGTTAATCGAGCATTTTGCCGGAGCGTTCCCGCTCTGGCTGGCGCCTGAACAGGTGCGAGTGATGTCGATCAGCGACAAGTTTGAAGGCTATGCGAAACAGATCGAAAGCCGATTCCGCGCGGCAGGTTTTCGAGTGACGACCGATCTTCGCGGCGCGAAGATCAATGCCAAAGTTCGTGATGCCCAGGTCGAATTGATTCCCTATATGCTGGTCGTCGGGGGCCGAGATGTCGAGAACGGCACGGTCTCGGTCCGAGACCGGATCGACGGGGATCTCGGTGCGATGCCCGTAGAAGAAGCGTTGGCCAAGCTGCAACAGGAAGTGGCCGAACGTCGTATCCGCCAGGTCATGGAAAAGAAGTTTCAGCAGTTCGACGAGGCGGGCGAAGCGGCTAACGAGTATTGATCCTAGGCGTCCGCTGTCTTGATCGGATCCCCAGGCCCGTTCTTCCGCTTCAACTGACGGCTTTGCACGTCTCGTTGGAAGAGAGAGTTCGAGCCCTATGTCGTGGCCGCCACGCTCAGTATGTCCATTCGATACCGACATTGAACATCGAGTTGTAGTAGTTCGATTTGACCCCATTGAACTGCGGCGTGTTGGGGTACTGGTTCCAGACGATCGTGTTGTTCGGTCGGTAGATGTCTCCGAGGAACAGGAACGTGTATCCACCCGTCAGCTGGGCTCGTTCGAAGATTTCCATCTTGTTGAGGTAGGGGAACAGGTTGAAGATCGGAATCTTGACGTTCACTTGCTGTTCGAACATCGGGACGATCGTGGTCGTGGTCTGACTGGTGTTAAATCCGGTTTTCGAAGGATCGTTGGGCATCGCGGGAACGGTGTTGGCGACTCCATTCACCGTGGTGATGTTGAACGCGTTACCGATGCCGAACCCGTTGATATTACGCTGTGTCACATCGGCTAGAGCACCGCCCTTGGTCTGGGTCCACAATTGGAATTTTTTGCCACCCAGGTCAATGCGAAAACCAATTTCTGGTCCGGCCATATCCGACAATGTCGAAGAGGTCAGGTGCGAATGGATGACGTTGGGGTTAGAAAAGCCCGATTGGAAAGTCGTTGGCGACAGATAACCTGAGCCCGAACTGGATCCAGTACCGGAACCCGAGGTGGAACCCGAACTCGAACTTGACGTGGATCCTGTGCTGCCGCTCGATGAATTACCGGCATTGACCGTATATCCCATCCCGCTGTCAAAGCCGTCGAATTGGAAGGCTTCTTGCAATCGGAGATATTTGGCACCGGCGGTCGGCCGAATCTTGACCTGGCCCTGTTCGTACACAGGAGAGAAGTACCAGTCCGTATTACCACCGGCCAGTCTTGATGAAAAGCTGACGCTGACACCCATATCGTAAGGAATGACGGCCCCGTCATTAATGACCCCACCGACAGATGTGCCGTCGGTATCCGCTCCGGCGAGCGGCAGGCCAAACCAGGCGTGCAACGAAAACGGGTTATAGTTACGATCGGCTACATTCAGGTTCAAAGTGGGGTCCGACAGTCCCCAACTCGACGTAGTATTCGTCGTCATGAACCCCGATGCCACGAACCCCGAGTCGTCGTTGTTAAACCAACCCCCGGTCCAGCGCATCCCGGTCGAAAACAGGTGGTCCGGCAAAATCCCCGAGTTCTGTGTCGGGAAGATGTTTACCAAACCGCTCGATGTTCCCGTTCCGCTGCTGCCGCTGCTACCACTGGTTCCGGTTGAGCCACTGGTCCCAGTCGACCCGCTCGAACTGGCCGAAATGATCGGGCCCGTCCCAGTGGGATTCTGATTGAATTGGGTGGCTCCCGAAGAGCTTGTCGATGTGGCTGTCGATGTCGACGTTGTCGTCGTCGTCGTTGTACCCACTGTCGTCGATGTACCGGTTCCGATGTTGAGCCCGTATTGTGTTTGAGTCGAGAGTGGATTGACTCCATCTGCACCGATCGTGGCTGTACTGGGTCTTGAGGCGTGACTGAACAACGCTTCACCCGTGAGATAGTACTGTCGACTTCCCTGCCTGGTCAGATTGTACCAGAAGCCATTTTCGTACCTGGTGGAATTGACCGGCGGACCAGCAAACGGAGAAACGTTAGGCCATTGATTCGCGCCTGGCGGATAGCCAGGTTGATTCATAGGGTAAGCCCCCGGCTGCATCGGGCCGTACGTCGTATTGTACGGTGCCGGCAGGATGCCTAAGTTCGTTTGGTCTGGATTGCCGTTGGTGGGCATTCCCGGTGGCTGGGCTGTGGCCGTACCAACGCCTGCCAGTGCCATACATCCACTCGTAAGTGCTGCCAACCAGTGCCGTGTCCGCATCAGTCGTTCCCCGACTATGAACGCCGTGAGCTCGGAACGTATGCGAGTCTCGTCTCCGCACCAGGAAGCCCGTTCTCTGCTTCCTGACGCAACGATGACTCAACGGGCGCAGCAATCTGCGCTTAGCGGAAGTATCGGCGAGTGGAATTGGTAAACTGTACCGAAGATTCGGGTCGTAACGAGAATTCCGATTTTTCCGTCTGGATGAACTCTAACGGCGTTTTGCATCGGCAGATTTGGCCGAGTTCATTCTGGCGGGACCTAAGACCCGTCGAGCAGAATCTGAGAGCAGTATGCGGTAAATAGAGAGAGGTGAAGCAGGTCCACCGACCGGCAGGCTATTGCCGCATCAAAGCAGTTTCTTCGTTGCTTCCACCAACGCATTCAGATCGTGCTTATCCCGCACGCCCTGGTACCCCGCCGTTCCCAGTGCCCGCCTGAGATTGGAATTGAGCAGAATCTGCCGCAACTTTTCTGCCACCGAAGTCGGGTTGTCGAATTCCGCCAGTAAGCCGCCACCAGTGGATTCGATCAATTCAGGGAACGTGGCATGGTCAGGCAGCACGACGGGAATCCCGTTCGCCCACGCTTCCAGAACATACAGGCCTTTCGGTTCTTGAAATTTGGCCGGAACGCAAAAGACGTCGATCGATTTAAAGAAGTCGACCTTTTCGTGGAGGGTCGATGGGCTGCCGACGTATTCGAAAGCGTCGCCCAGTGGTTCGGCCAGACGTTGTACCGTTTCAAAGTAAGACTGGTTCTGGGAGCCCAGATACCCCCCTGCCCGCAAGCGGACGTCGGGAATGTCCTGCTTCAAACGCAGCACACTCTGTACCAGCTGATCGAGGCCCTTCTCGGGACAAATTCGGGCAAAATAGCCGACTGTCGGAGGGTAACCGGTTTCGGGTTTGGGCCGCCCATCGTGTTTCGTACAGTCGATCGTTAACGGTAGCTTGGTAAAGCTCTGCCGTGGAAGGTCCAGATATTGCGACATGTAGTCGCGGTAAAAGGAACTGTGTACGAGATAGCCATCGAATTCTGCCGTGCGCTCCTTCAGCCGGGTCATCACCACACTGCGAAATGGTTCGGTCAAGCCGTCCAAAAAGACGTCATCTCCCTGAAGCACGCAGTAAATGCGCCCCGTATATCGTTGTCGCAGCTCCCGCAGCGAACCGCACAGTAGCGAATTGCTGAAACAGACCAGATCTGGTTTCAGGTTCGCGACGAATTCCGCCAATTCCTGACCTGCCTGACGATGCGGACCGCTCTCACCCAGCAACATTGTCGCGGTCATGCTACCCAATTCCGCCGCGTTGTTGCTGATCGCCCCGCGTGCGGCCCACTGAATCAACGCAGGTGAATCAAGCCAGCGCGTCAGGAATCGCGGTATGCGCCGCCAGAACGGATAGTGGTCATTCAGGTAGGTATTGATGCCACCGAAAAAAAGGGGCGCAGAGGTCTGGTCTTCCTCGTCGACGCGGATGGGCGTGTACAGCGGGATCAACGACACTTCGATACCAGCCTGGTGCAGAGCGCGAGCCCACGTGTTGTCGTGCATGCACGAGCCGCAAAACATTCCCGCGCCGCCTGCCGTGATAATCGCCAAATGCATATCAGCCTATTCTCGTCCAGGTCGCGAATGCGAAAAACGCCTGAATGAGCTTAGACGCCTGACTGGCAAAAAACTACTCGTCACCGTGCCGGACGGCCTGGTTCTGACTGCACTGTGACCCCGTTTGACTGTCACCGAATCGGCCAGCGTAGCGGCAATCGGCCTGCGGAGGAAATGACGAATTCGATCCTAAAAGTCGTTCATCATTGCGCCATCTGCGCGATGGGCCAGATTACGCAGGGTTTTGGCGTAAATGTGTGTGCTGATTGCACGCACGGATCCATCACCCATGGTGACCTGAAAGATTCCCGGGTGATAACTGGTGGGGCCGCCGACGAATTCACGATTGCTGCCAACGTCGGCGATTTCTTTTCTCAATTGAATAGGATTGGTATAGAAGCTGTTCATCGTACTGGGGTGCAATTCGTATTTCTGTTCTCGCCCCGCCCATCGGCCGGGGTCACTGCTATTTTCGGAGTTGGTCGTGTCGAGGGGGATCGCGATCACGGCATTGCACAATGAGGCGCGGCTGCCCGACATCCATCCGAGCGAGGACACGGGATTGGACCCGTTTTCCATCACGAAAATCGTATTTGCACAGCCGTCGGCAATCTGATCTTCATCAACGGAACTATTAAGGAACAGCACTCCATTCTGATCCACGTCAATCGGAGCTTCGACATCGTTGTGGACGCCACTGTATTGCGTCATTCCAACTCCCATACCGGGGACAGTTGGGCAAGCTAGGACCCGCAGGTTCTGGGATCGAACATCCTTGTGGCATTCGTCATACACCGATTTCGTGAAATCGATGTGCTCGTAGACGGCCTGCTGTTCCAGATGGGGCAGGATTTGGGTGATCCATCCCATGTGATAACCGCCGCCGGCTTTGGAAATGATCGGTCCCGTATTGTTTTGTGTCCCAGGAGGAAGGACGCCGTGCATCATCAGATAATTGTTGAGAGCCACGCCAATTTGCGCGAGGTTGTTTTTGCACTGCGTCCGCCGGGCCGCCTCGCGTGCCCACTGAACGGCGGGAAGCAGCAGGGAAATCAGCACGACGATGACGGCGATCACGACTAACAACTCGATCAGCGTGAACCCCGCAGTTCGGCTGCGGCGAACTGCGATGGGGTTCGTTGTCAGATCCTTCATGGTGTCTCTTTTCCATGTCGTTAGAAGTCCTTCATCATTTCACCATCTGCGCGATGTGCCAGGTTGCGCAATGTCACCGCGTCGATCGTTTGGCTGATAAATCGCACCGATCCGTCGCCCATTGCGACCTGCAAGCCGCCAGCGTGATAACTGCTGCCGCCCCCCACGAAATCGGGACCGGTCGTGGTCACGTTGGACAATTGTGCGGGTGTCATTCCGTTCAATGATGAGGTCGACAAATGCATTCTGAACGAGGGCTTTGGCGGGGGGCTTCCGTCCGTGGGGGCCGCGATGTTCCCCACGGCAATAACAGCGTTCCGTAATGACGATCGGGTGCCTGACATCCAGCCCAGATCGCCGCCGTCATTCAGGCGACTTTCGATGACGAACAGGGTATTCGAGCTTCCGTCCCGGATTTGGTCGTAGCGAATCGAACTATTCAGAAACAGCACTCCGTTCTGGTTCACGTCGATCGGTGTTTCAAAGTCGTTGTGAATGCCACAGTAACTGGTCATCCCCGCCGTGAGGCTCATGTTGGGAGAGGGATCCGTGGGGCAGATAAAAACTTTCGGCCGTTGCTGTCGGACCGGAATGTTGATCGGATCGTAAACAGACTTTGTAAAATCGATGTGATCGTAGACATTCTGCTGTTCGATATAGGGAAGGATCTGGGCCATCCAGCCCATGTGATAGCCGCCATCTTCCTGGGATTTGATTGGTCCAGTCTTGTTCTGCGTACCGGGGGGCAACATCTGGTGAGCGCCCATGTAATTCTGCAATGCCAACCCGATTTGCATCAAATTGTTTTTACACTGTGTGCGTCGAGCGGCCTCGCGGGCTTGTTGCACCGCTGGCAGTAGGAGCGCGATCAGGACGGCGATAATCGCGATCACGACCAACAGTTCGATCAACGTGAAGCCGGTCGGATTTCGGCGATTGCGGTCTTGCGGCATTGAGATCCAGTGTGACATGGGAGAGATTTCCAAACGATGAGAGGGTTCCAGTGCAATGTCAAAATCGATCGATCCGGGCAAATCGGATTTCATCAGGGTGCGATCAGCTCGCGCGAGACTCGGACGACATCGGGATTTCCCGCGGGGTATTCGGCCGTGATCGCGACGATTCGTTTCGCAGACCGTACGGGATCGGTGATCACCTTTAATCGAACGACCGCCGTTCGCTCGAAGCCCAATTGATCGGCCGGAACCGTCCACACCTCGTCCGTGAAGTCGGGCTGCTTTCGCAGCTGGGCGAGGGCTCGTTCGCCGCCGGCATCGGCCAGTAAATGGGCTTGTGTCCGAAACTCGTCTCGTAGCAGTTGCCGATGGGACATTGATGCCGTCCGCAACAGGGATGCGATCATCAAGGACGCCACAAACAGAGCCACCAGCGCGAACACAATCGCGGATCCCCGCCGAGGGGAGGGCATCGGCGCAGTAGGGGGGCGTTGTCTTTTCATTGCTTGACGTCTTCCTCTTGCAGAAGATTCGTGGCCGGAGCCAGGGGTTCAGGGGAAACTGTCTGGGCGAGTGCCGGTTGTCGGCGATTTAAATAAGCCTGGATTGCCAGTGTCCTGAGCGGACGCGGGGCATGAGAATTTTTGGTCACGGTCGTGGTGGGCCGTTTGATTTCCAGGATTCGTAGCCCTAGGGCCGATTGATCTTCGGCCGCGATTTGCACGTTACATTCCGGCAGGCGAAAATCGTCTCGGGACACGATTTCGTCCTGTTCGAGTAGCAGCCTCGCCACACCCTGCTTGGTGACCCGATAACGCACTCGTATTCCGCTCGCCGTTTCCAGGGCCAGTTCATTGGGCAGAGCCTCCGTCGGCTCGATCACTGTTCCCGTTTCGGACTGATGGACATCGTCGCGAAAAAGTACCGCCAGTCGCGAGATCGTGCGCTCGGTCACGAATGACTGTGTCACTAATCGTTCGGACCGCATGAGTAAATAAAAGGTCATTCCCGTGAGCGACAGCACCACACTCAGCATCGTGATGACGACTAGTAGTTCAATCAGTGTAAAGCCGCATCGACGGGCGCGCTGCGGCCCGCAGGAATCGTAGCGGAATCGGTTCTGACCACGTCGAAGTGGGGATGGCCGCACGCGGGCGGTTGTTGGGAATGTGGACAGGCCGCGCACTATTGCCCTACTTTCGTATCGTAGACCCAGGTCGAAAGTCGCAGTGGCGACACCAGCGGTCCCGAACTGGATTGCCAGCGAACCGAAACGACGATCCGGCGCGTCGGAAGTTCACCCGTGACGGGATCAACAACCAGACTGCGTTCCAAGCCAGGCAGGATGGATTGCAGATCGGCGTCCGCTTCGGGGAGATTCTGTTCTCCCGGAACAAGTTCTGCCCACTGACGCGCCGTGGCGTACTCCAGTAAATTCGCTGCGTGTTGTAGTGCGAACTGCCGTTGCTCGGTCGATCGTCGTTCTCGGGCGATCACCAGCAATAGCGGAACCGTCATCGAAAACAGCATTCCCAGCAGCAGGCACGTGCCAACCAATTCCATAATCGTGAACCCGCGCCGACGATCGATGCGGTGAGTTTTTGAAAATGGCGAGCGACAAGATGTTGGGTGTTGTCTCATCATCAGGATGCGAGCTTTCGTCAGCAGTCAGCGGGACAATCCAGCAGGTTTTCAGGCAGATCGAGGAACCTCGACGTCAACTCAGGTCAGTCAGTAATTTGATCAGCGGTAGAAAGAACGCCCAGGCGATCAATCCGACCAGGATTCCCACTGGAATTAACATCATGGGCTGAAGGAATTCGAGTAAGACTTTCAGTCGAAAAGCACGTCGTCGCTCAATATTGTCGGCCACGGTTTCCATGGCCCAAGGCAAATTGCCGATTCGCTGGGCCGATTCGAGGATGACCGATTCCGAAGATTTCAAGACGCCAACGGCTTCCAGCGATTGCCAACTGGCGGCTCCATCCTCGATGGCGTCCGCGGCAACGGTTAATTGTCGGCGCAGCTTCAAGGGGCCGGCGAATCGGATGATCGGTAGCAATCCTTGATCGATGGGAAGTTCTCGAATGACGCTTTGAGATAAGGCACGCAAGATATCGGGCGTGTGCCACCGGACGAACCAGCGGCCCAGAATTGATTGCAATAACACCGTCCAGCCGTAGTACTCGGCCATCCCCACGAACACGCAGATCGCCACGGGGACATAAAAGAACGCGGGAAGTCCGAGGATGTACCAATAGTTGACGGTCACGTCCGCACAGCGAATCAACCACAACGTTGCGTCGGGCAATTCGGTTCCAAAATCGTCAAAAATCTTCTTGAATTTTGGGATGATCCAGTACATCAAAAATGCCACGATCAACGAGATCACGACAATCAAGGCGGCCGGGTAGGCCAATCCCGCTCCGGGAAAATCAGGTTCTTGATCGTCTGCCAATTCCTCGGTGACGCGCTCGGCGGTCTGCATCAGTGCTTCCGGAAACGACTGTGATACGATGCCCGCGTGAATCTGCATGGCCGCGGATGCGGGAAGTAGACCCTGCGGGACAACGACTTCGGTCAATGACTGGCCCTCACGCAGTCGGTCCGCCATCTCGGTCAACAGCCGATGTCGTTTGCCCCAAACGCCCCGCGCGTACGATTCGATTTCGTCCGGTAACGGACGGCCTGACCGAACGGCGACGGCCAGTACCCATAGCAGTTCTGCCTGTCGGGAGCGATTTCGCAGGCCGGCGAAGCGGATTTCCGTTTCGATGATGGTCACCGTCAACAACCCGGCCAGGACCATCCCGATAATGCCCAGCAGAGGTTGAACAAACAGCAGAAAAAACATTCCCAGCAGCGCTATTGCCGTGACCATATAACTGACCATGATCAGGGCCGAACGCTGCGATCCGCTCCAGGACGTTTCTGGTCGCGTCGTGGCGATCAGCCGCAACAGCACGCCAAGAATCAGCAGCGCGAAGGGGCCGCAGGTATGCAGAATGAGCAGCATCGAAAAATCTTTTCAGGAATTAGGAAAGGTCATTGAGCAGCCTGATCAGAGGCAGCATCATCGCGAGCGCAGTCACTCCGGCAAAACTGATCACAAACGTCACTGCGGCGTGGGACACTCCGGTATTGGCAAATTGGGCCGTGATGTTGCATTGGGCCGCATAAATGTCGGCCAGACCACGTAGTGCTTGGGCAAAGGTGCGTTCGGAGTTGACATCACGAAAAACTTGACTGAGCGTGTTCGGCATATGGGCCAGCCTGGCCGCGTTCGAGGGGGTTGCCCCCAGTTCAATATCATGCGCCATGAAATGACATTGTTTTCTCAGCCAGCGATCATCGCTGGCGCCCCCGGCAAACGTCAGTGCCTTGGGAAAAGCCAGTCCTGATTCCGCCAGGATCGCCAGAATCTCGCAAAAGTCCGTTAAGGCTGCGTACTGAAAGGGACGCCCCATCACCGGAATGGATGTGGTCCATCTTTGACTCCAACGCGACAAGCCCGCCGAAATAAAGAGCAACCACGAGACAAATCCTCCCCCGAGCAGCACCATCCACGGCACTAATCCCCAGGACGTCAGGAAGGACGAAACGGTGACCAGCGCGAGAGTCAGTGTCGGGATCTCGGTGCCAAAATCGTCGAAGATCTGTTTGAAGGAAGGTACGATTAACAACAGAATTCCACCGCAAATCAGGGTGGAAAACCACATCAAGAACAGTGGGTACGACAGAGCGAGCCAGATATGTTGTCGCAGCGAAGTGGTACGCTGGACTTGTTCGATGCAGCACCGCATCACGGAATCCAAACGCCCCGATTCCACTCCCGCGACGATCAAGGCCGTCATTGATTGCGGCAATCCTGACTTTGACGCGCGGAGCGCGTCGGCCAGGGGCATGCCTTGTTCCAGATTTTGGCTGAGTTCCAGCAATGCCAGACGACTGTGCCGAGATCGCGTTTGTTCGGCGAGTGCCCGCAGTCCGGACTCCAGCGGTAGGCCGGCCCGAATGGCCTGGCCGATCTGATTGGCCAACGGAATCGCGTCCGTGGGACTGTGTGGCAGAAGTTTGTCGCTATCAGACATGATTTGTCCCCGGATGAGATGCGGATGATCGCGCTATCGGCTGCCGGATGGCGGACAGCGGGGCGATGGCGGGGTTTTCTGGGACCGGGTTTCGGACATCGAATACTTGCGTGCGGTTGATCTCGCGTTTTTGCCAAGTCGGCTTCAGGCGGACCATGTCATCGCACCCTCAAAAGGGAACATCGGCCGACGTCGGTGACGAAAGGGCAGCTGAGTCATATCGGCGACCGTCACACCACGAGTATTGACGCGAAGAATGCTGGGACAGACGGCGCTATAAGCCGCCAACGGGGCATTGACACCTTTGGCTACGAGAATCTGAAATTGTCGAGGATCGAGACCAAAGGCCGTCAGTTGTCGCAGACTGAACGGCGGTGTTCGCTTGGAGGTGACCATCACTGTCAGCCCGTTGCCATTCGTTAACACGGCAGTACGGCCCTGATCGAATTCGGTGAAGCCGCCGTGGCGCACTTCGGTTTCGGTATAGCGGCCATCGGCCAATTGCTGGACTTCGAATTCTGCTTCGAGCGGTGCGCCGTGCAAATCGTCGGTTCGACCCCCGATGGAAAACCGAGCAGCCTTGCCGACGCCCGTCGCTTCCGCGGCTTTCACCGTGAACGCGTCATCAATGCAAACGAATGCCGGACCAATCCCGGTGCGATTCAGTTCATGAGCAATCCAGGTCCCGTCGCCGGGTGAACCACCACCTACGTTGTCTCCCATATCCAGCATGCAGACCGGACCGGCCAGCCTCGCAGCCTGTCGCACCGCGTCGTCGACGGAAAGGAAATGACCGGCCAGGCCTTGCCGCCGATTCCACATTTCCCGCCCCAATTCGTCCGCCAGGCGTTGGGACAATTCGGGTTGACCATCGGTGACGACCAATGCGGAAGAACCCATCTCCGCGACGTCTGCGTAAGGGAAGCCCAGCATCAGGCTCGCGGCGAGAACCCCTTCGCGGTCTCGCATTTGATTGAAACAGCCCACCAATTCTCGGCAGGGCGATTCGGTCGTACATTGCCGCTCGATGTTCATGGCCATTGGCGGGAAACAGGCGGCCTGGACGGGACGAATGCGACCGCCCAGCGTTCTGGCCATCAGTTCGGCCGCTTCCAACCCTCGCTGCTCCTGATCGATATGCGGATTGGTGCGGTACGCGACCAGGGCATTGGTCGATTCGACCATCTGCGGCGATAAGTTGCCGTGCGGATCCAACGTGCCGATGATTGGCAGGTCAGGGCCGACATACTGACGCACCCGTGACAACCATTCTCCGTCGGCGTCTGGATATGATTCGGCGACTGTCGCCCCGTGCGGTGCAACCAGCAGTCCGTCCAGTGGACCGGCATCCCTCAGTTCCTGCAGCATCATCCCGCACAACGCTTCAAACGCGGCAGGCTCAATCGCGCCGTAGGGCAGCGCTCGGGCGGCGAAGAGTGGTACGGCCTCAAGACCGGCTTCGCTCAGCCCGTCGAAAAAACCTCTGATCTCGTGGTGGGCCGTGGCGAATTGCCGCCGCACATCGGCGCCTAACAGCAGCAGATCGTCCTGAAAATGTTTCAGTGACGTCGAACCGCGTAGAAACGTATTCGATTCTTGAATCAATGCGATGATGCCAACCCGCGGCATAATCAACTTTCAGAAACAGTCGGTTTGATGCCAGAATTGCCCGATCGGAAGGGAGTTCTCCGATCCCCGTCTATCCTAAAGTAGCGACGGGATGTCTGAAATGAACTTCACACAGAATCTGGGAAAAAAAGCATAAGTCGAAGTCGTTGGTTCCTGGTTGTGGCTGACCTTGATCGGGGCGGCCGGTGTTTGCCGAGGCCGGTCTGACGCACGCGATCGGTTGGCGCGAATGACAGATCGATCGGGCCGCGACCTTCCGGAACCATCCCCTGTGAGATGGCGGCGGTGAGTGCGCAATGGCCGCCCCCGAATCAACGCAGCACTGCCCAGCCCTCCTCAAACCGTTCCGTCCTCTCTGCCGACATCTGTACCGTTGGAGTAATGGCGTGGATCGACAGCGTGCTCACCCCCCAAAAGTGTGTGACACCTTCGCCATCTGGAGCGTGGCTCGGTCGAATCGACCGCTCGTCGCCCCCCTGCCATTTTTCTTCGGACCTCATTTCTGCTGGTCTTCTGGTTTGGCTCGGAGAATCGCCGGTCTGCAGCGTTTCGGAATTCGAAGTGCGAAGGTGTGAATCCTTAAATCGACGTGAAAAAGATCGACAAAACCTTTGCGATTTTCCCTTCCACGGCTACCCTCTGCCCGATGGAGCGGCTGGTTGCGGTCATTTGCGGATCGAACGATTTCCCGCGTCGCGCGACCGAAAATCGCTCCACCGATCGGCCGATTTGTCCCGCAGTGCGGCTGTGTTCAGATGAGGCCTGTCGATGGCAAAAGGAATTCGCGAACAATGGTCAACGACCCAACGTCCAGCAGTGAAAAGATCGCCAAATCCCACGCGGCGACTTTCAAACGGGATTTTCAGATCGTCGATCAGAGCGGATTGACGATGCGGACGTGTAGGCGATTGATTGAACAATTCCGTAATTTTACGGGCCGAATCACGATTTCCAACGGTACATTCTCGGTGGATGGGCGTTCGATGATAGAGATGCTGCAATTGGCGACCGTTGCAGGAACGGTTTTGACGATCGAACTCGTGGGGCAGGATGCCGACCAACTGATGCAACGCATCACGCCGCTAATGGCAAATGGATGTTGATGGAATACTTTCCGCTGTTTCTGCTGATTTGCCGGTTTTTTCGCTAGTTGGAATTTGTCCCATGGAATCCTCGGACCTTGTCACACAGGTCGAGCAATTGTGTGAAGTCCCTCCCGGGACACTCAGCCTGTCGTCCGTGATCGATGACATTCCAGGTTGGAGTTCGTTAACTTTCCTAGGCCTGATTGCCATGGCGGATGACGTCTATTCTGTGGTGCTGAAACCTCGGCAGGTGCTGGAATGCGCGACAATCGGTGACCTGCTTAACTTGCTAAAACGGCAACAAGAATCTCCGAAATAGTGCCGTTTTTCGTAGATTCGGCTCAATTTTCTGTTTCAGATTCCGGTGTTCTCTGCTAGTCCGGAATAAAGTCTGCGCCAACCCCGAGAAATCTCGGTTTGTTAGGCCCTCCGCCAAACGGACTTGGGAAAATTCGGGCCGCGAACAGGGGAGCTGTTCGTCTATCGTTTCTGGTGCCGAATTTCAACGTAATATTTTCGATGTAAATGGGTTGCGCATTCCAGTGCTCATCGGAGTGCTCGTGTGACGATTTAAGGGTTGCCAAAAGCGGTCAC
This sequence comes from uncultured Schlesneria sp., assembly GCA_903871875.1. GTDB lineage: Bacteria > Planctomycetota > Planctomycetia > Planctomycetales > Planctomycetaceae > Schlesneria. The sequence goes on along the minus strand of CAIQIR010000038.1, from coordinate 7,448 downwards.
TATCGTTACAGCTCAATCTCCATAATTCTGTTGGTGTTTTCATTTGCTTCAGTCGATGTATTGTACGCGTCCAGGCAGGAGGCTGTCGGTGTACAACTGGGAGGTAGCAAGACGAAATAATGCCAAAGACGAAACATCGTGACTTCCATTCCGAAAAGCATGTTCATTTTCTGAATGCGCGGCCGGAACTCCATCGTCAGTTGGCACGGCGACGCGAAGCTCTGGTGTTCGAGCAGGGCGAGTACTTTGATTCCTATTTGGCCACGGAACCTGGTCGAGACGAATTCTGGTTGAGCAACGGGCAGGGACTGATTTCTTACACCCGACGTGGATCCTATGTTCTGGTGGGTGGCGGGCTGATCGCTGCGGAAGAACATAAACCTGCCTTGCTCTTGGAATTTCTGAAATTTGTTCGCGAGCACAAGTATCGCGTCGCCTTTCATAACATTGGCGAGCCGGATCTTGCCCACTTTCGGGCGCACGGGTTCGAGATCACGAAATGGGGCGAAGAGCCCGTGGTCGATCTGGGGCGCTGTGACTGGAAAGGCAAGGCCTTCGAATGGGTTCGTCGACAGACAAGTTATTGTCGTCGTCAGGGAGTCCAGGTGTTCGAAGTCCCGCATATGGAATTGACGGCCGAACAATGGAAACGCACGCTGGATGAAATGCTGGAGGTCAGCCACGAGAGTCTGGCGGACAAGCCGCAGCGCAAGGAAATGCAATTTTTTGAAGGGCGAATCGGCGAACACGAAGTCGGCCTTCGCCGCGTATTCCTGGCACGCAGCAACGAAGGCCTGGGCCGAATTGAAGGTTTTGTGGTTTGCACACCGATGCGTGGCGGAACTGTCTGGGCGACCGAACTGTATCGACGGCGTCAGGATGCCGTGCGTGGAACCATGGCCTTCTTGTTTCATTTTGTCCAACAGCAACTGCAGCAAGAGGGCGTGCGGCAGGTGAACCTGTGTCTGGATCCCGGTCTGCGATGCTCGGAAAAGCTGCCGGGTGATAGTCCGCTGGTCCGGCTGGGCATCACGTGGGGCGAAGCATTGCTCGGCAGCGTGTTCGACGTGGCCGGTCTACGGCATTTCAAAAGTCGATTCCGTCCGCGTTATGAAAACCGATACGTGTGCGTTCATCCGAAAGTGAACGTGCCATCGCTGCTGGCGTTCGCTCAGGTCTCGGGATTGTTTGACGTCAATTTTCGCAAACTGATCCGGATCTCGTTTGCGCGAATCAGAAAAATGGGTTCACGCAGTACTCTGGCCAAAGTCGCCTGATGAGGCGCCAGGCGGACCGTTCGTCTCGGTCCGCCAGTGCGATCTCCAGGTGCGCGATTGAACCCAAGTGAGGTCGGACGTCTCGAAGAATCGTTTCACGAGCGTCCGACCAGTGGCGGTACGAAATCGAGGGCCGCGGCCGACTCCGGACGTAGGAAGTCAAAGTCGCAGCCTTCGTCCGCTTGCAGCACATGGTCGATATACAGCTTTGGATAACCGCGTAGATGCTTGCTGATCGGCGGCCGCCAGGCAGCTTTTCGGCGAGACAACTCGGTGTCGTCGACCAGTAGCTGCAAGCGTCGAGCGTCAACATCCAGTTCGATTTGATCGCCGTCTTGGACCAGTGCCAGCGGACCACCGGCCGCGGCCTCGGGAGCCACGTGCAGCACGACCGTTCCGAATGCGGTGCCACTCATCCGTGAATCGCTGATCCGCACGATATCCGTCACACCGGCTTGCAGCAGTTTTTGAGGCAGCGGAATCGAGCCCCATTCGGGGAAGCCGGGAACCCCCTTTGGCCCCGCATTTTGTAGGACCAGAACGCTGTCCGCCGTGACCGGCAAGTCGGGTGAATCGATCCGATCGAGCATGTCATCATAGTTTTTAAACACGATCGCGCGACCGACATGTTTCATCAACGATCGTGACGCCGCCGAGACCTTCACGATGGCTCCTTGAGGTGCGAGGTTGCCCTGCAGGACAGCCAGCGCCCCACCCGCGAGGATTGCTTTGTCGCGAGCCGCAATGACATCGCGATCAAAGCTGCGTGCGCGAGCGATATTCTCGCCCAGCGTTCTGCCGCTGACGGTCATCGTGTCCAGATGCAGCAGATCGCGGATTTCCGCCATCACCGCTGACACGCCACCGGCCGAATCGAACGAGTCCATCAAATGTTGCCCCGATGGCATCATGTTGACCAAGAACGGCGTGGTTCGCGCCAACTCGTCGAATCGCGACAATGGCAGGCGGATGCCGCGTCGGCCGGCCATCGCGATCAAATGAACAATGGCATTGGTTGATCCACCCAGAGCCAGCAACGTACGAATGGCATTGTCGAAAGCTTGTGGAGTCAGGATGCGAGACGGTCGCAGATCTTCACGCACCAACTGGACGATGCGTCGGCCCGTCGCGGTGGCGACTTGCATACGCCGGGAATCGGTTGCGGGGATCGAGGCGGTGCCGGGCAGCATCATGCCCAAGGCTTCGGACAATGACGTCATCGTCGACGCCGTTCCCATGGTGTTGCAGGCGCCGACACCACAGCCGTAACTCGCTTCGATTTCATGCCATTCGTCCAGCGACAATCGGCCTGCGCGACGTTCGTCCGAGTACTTCCACAAGTCGGTTCCCGATCCGATCGAATTTCCTCGCCAGCGACCGATGGCGCGCGGGCCGCCATTGATCTGGATGGCGGGCAGATCCGCGCTGGCCGCCGCCATCAATTGAGCAGGTGTCGTCTTATCGCAGTTGCACAGCAGCACGACGCCATCGATCGGATTGGCTCGCAGTGTTTCTTCGACATCCATGGACATCAGATTGCGATACAGCATCGCTGACGGCTTCATGAATTCCTCGCCGAGTGAAATGGTGGGGAATTCCAGCGGCAACCCCCCTTCCATCAAGACGCCTCGCTTTACGGCCTCGGCCACGTCCCGCAGATTGGCGTTGCAGTTGTTCAGATCGCTCCAGCTATTGGCGATGCCAATCACCGGCTTTCCCGCGAAGTCGTCCGGATTGAGCCCCATGGAACGTAAGGACGACCGATTCTGGAACGCCAGTTCTTCTCGTCCAGCAAACCACTGAGCACTACGAAGCATCGCGGGCGTCGACATAAAACAGACTCTCTGAAAATTGAAGGAGGTTTCTATTGCTTCAGCACAAACGGATCAAAAACGGAGGAACAAACAGACGATTGCGGGGCGCCAGGGCGATTTCAATGCACCCCCGTTTCCAGTCAAAGTTGAACTGTAACAGAAGAAATGCGAGTCTTCCCACCGGAACAACGGCAAATCGACTAGGAAAAATCCGTCGTGACTTTAGTCACCTCAGATCAGACCTGCGCCCGCGGAGTGGCGTTGCATCTCGCGGTCCAGAAAGAAAGTCGCTCAGGATTCACGCAGTCTTTGCGGGAGCGTGATTAACGGGTTTGTTCTGAGTCGATTTTCGGGGCTTCGAGATAAGAAGCCACAGCGAGATCAGCGTCAGTGGAATGATGAGTGACCAATACGAGAGTCTCCAAATGGTCACTTGAACGGCTCCCAATGACGTCTTTTGCTGACGTTCACCCCACTCAATGCCGCAACAGCGAAATCTCCAGTTGAATTTGTCCTCGGCGCTCAACAGCTCGGCAATGGACCGCTCGGAGACGGATTCGGCGAATTCGTGGAACAATTCGGGGGCCGAGGCCTTTGATGCGACCGCCCAGTTTAACTCATCAACTGGGGTAATTTGCTGCCAAGCCACGTTCGCCTGAAACGAACCAATCAAATTGTATTTGTACGGACTCGTGTGGAACGTGAACCGTTCAATTCGGTTAAGGGATCTGACCCATCCGCCCAACAGCATCAAGGTCAACAACAGTGTCAACAATCCAAACTTTCGTCGCCATCCGTGGAAGAACTCGGCCATGATTCACTCGGTTCCACTTTCTCGGACCTGCACCCGTCAATTCAAAACCGGCTTGCCTGATTGATTCGCACGTACTTACGATGTCAGAATGTCTTTTTGTCGTCAATCACGACTCTTTCCATCTCGATTCACCAAAATCGCTTGAGAGGCATGAATGATGGATGCTCGCATTTGGCTGATGATTGCTGTTGTTGGTCTGGCGCCCTGCGTCACGGTTGCGGACGACAACTCGGCCGAATCCAAGGCGATCGCGAAGCTTGAATTGCTGGGCGGGAATGTCACGCGCGATGATTCGTTGCTGGGACGTCCTGTGATCGGAGTCAATGTGACGGACGAAGGGCTGAAAGAATTGAAGGAGCTCAAGAACCTCAATCAGCTGTTTGTAGACTCTTCTCTGATTACGAATGCGGGTTTGATGGAACTGCAGGAATTGGAAAAGCTGACCCATTTATTCGCGAAAACGACCTAGATCACCGATGCCGGAGTGCAGAATTTTAAAACTGATTCGCCGCTGGTGAACATCGTTCGATGAGCGATGAATATTTGTGGACTGCTTTTGTTTGAGCTGTACCATGATGACGTGAGAATGTTATTGCCGAGAACAGAGCCAGGTGATGGTCAAGCAAATTGCCTCCGGAAGGGACCATCAATTGTGACCAGATCAACGGGCTGATCGACAAGGAGCGAGATTCGATGTGGAATGCCGCACAGTATTTGAAATTCGCCGATGAACGTTCTCGTCCGTTCGTCGATCTTGTGTCCCACGTGCATTGCCAGGATCCCCAGGTGATCGCCGATCTGGGTTGCGGAACCGGAAGTCTCACTCGAATGTTGCACGAGCGGTGGCCCGAAGCACGCGTGACTGGCGTTGATAATTCCCCGGAAATGCTGGAGCACGCGTTTCGGTTGACGATTCCTGGCCGACTGGAGTTTGCGCAGGCTGATATTGCCACATGGTTCTCAGAGGCGCCTCTGGACCTGATCGTGAGCAATGCCGCGTTGCAATGGATCCACGATCATGCGGCCGTGTTGACACGTTGGTCGAAGATGTTGAGCCCGGCGGGAACGTTGGCGGTGCAGATGCCCAACCGCTTTCAGACCCCGTCGCAGACGGCGATCGAAGAAGTCACGGCAGACTCGCGATGGGCGACGAAGCTCCACAAAGTGGGATTACACAGAGATTCCGTGAAGCCGCTGTCGTGGTACGTTCATCTCTTGCATGATCTGGGCTTCGAAGTCAATGCGTGGGAGACCAGTTACTTGCACGTCCTGACTGGTGAAAATCCGGTCCTTGACTGGCTGAAAGGAACGGCCCTGCGACCTCTTCTCGAACGTCTTCACGAAGAGGAACGCACCGAGTTTCTCAGTGCCGTCGGTAGTCGTCTGAAGACCGCGTATCCCGCCAGAGGCGGCATCACGGTCTTTCCCATGCCGCGAGTGTTTTTCGTCGCTTCACGCCTGGAACCTGAAGACGATTGACGGGATATCTTCAATGTCGCTGTGATTCACGGATGTAGCGATGAGCGAGCTTTCAATCGTCTCTGCTGCACAGCAATACAAGGTCATCGAAGATCTCGGCCAGTCGGCGGCCTTACCACCGAGCGTGAATCATGGGCGAGTTCTTCCACGGACGGGGAAGGAAAGTCGGATTAGCCATGCTCCTAGCGGCATTGGCATTTATGGGGACATGGATCAGGAGCACCTGGTTCGGCGACAGAATCACGATCCGTTGGGTCCCTTCTCAGTAAAAGAATCAAGTCGTCCAGGCTCACGATTCACGAAACCGTCGAAGTCGTGTTGACGGTCAGATAGAGTCAACGGATTAATCTTCGTCGGTCACAGTGTCGTAAGAAAAAAAACTGTTGTTGAACGATAGGGCCAAAGCAATGTATGAGGGATTGTGGTTCGTGAGGGATATCGGGGCCGCGTTGCTGATGGGTGTGGTGATTGGATCAGAACGCCAGTTTCGCCAGCACACCGCCGGGTTGAGAACTAACGCATTGGTCTGTGTGGGAGCGGCGCTTTTTGTTTCGCTGTCCCGCATGATTGATCACGAGGGGAGTCCCACTCGAATTGCCGCACAAGTTGTGAGCGGAATCGGGTTCTTGGGGGGGGGGTAATTCTCAGGGAAGGATTCAACGTCCGAGGAATGAACACGGCGGCGACCCTTTGGTGCAGTGCCGCCGTGGGGACATTGGCCGGGGCCGGATTCCTCTTGCCCGCAACGGTTGGGACGGCTGCGGTGCTCTTCGTCCATTTAGCACTGCGACCGTTGGTTCGCCTCATCGACGCTCAGGCAAAAGTCGCTCAAGATGTCGACATGCTTTATCGAATCCGTGTGATTTGCCAGGATCAACACGAGGGCGTCATCCGGTTGATATTGTTGCGACACGTCAATTCGGAGCCGAATTCCTCGCTCCAGGGAATCTCCACGCAGGATGAAGAGAAACCTGAGCAGACATCAATCGTCGCCGAAATTCACTGCTCGATGCGGAATGATAAGTTCCTGAACGACCTCGTATCCCGAATCAGCATTGAGCCGAGTGTTACCAACGTGAGTTGGGAGCGGGTTCAATAGATGAATTTTTCGATGTTTCAGGTGGCACTGGTGCCCTCCCCTTCTTGACTTCCCGCAACTTCTCCACTGACGCGTCCATCGCATGGACTTCGAGAGGGATCTTCTTTCGCCGCCAGCGTTTCGGAAATTCGTTCACGTCGATGAAGTCGTGATGCCGTCCTGGTTCACCGGTAGGGATATGGCGATTACGGACCTTGCGTGCGACCGAGTCAGACGTTTCTTGAAACCGTTGTCAATTTGTCATGCGGCCGGGATCGAAGTTCCGGACGCCCAATAACAAAAATGGCTCTCGCCACACAAAGAGGACGAGAGCCTGTTGAATCACGGAGAGAGCAACCGGCTTACCATCACACTCGCTTTGCACTCGATCAGGCTTTGCTCTAGGGGAGCCTCGTTCAAACCCACAAAAGGGGAGCGAACTTCGGAAATCGCCGTGCGGGTCAAAGCACCAGGATGAACGGATCCCGCCGTCACAGGAAACTGGAGGCAGGCTCTCTCACGCAACTCTATATGGCGGCTCTTGCATTCGTACCCTCCGTCAAAAAGGAGCACTTCAGAGCGGAAACGACACCTTCCATCCGCGATTCTATCCTCCGCCACCCACAGATCAAGAAAAATCCGCAAGGGCCTGCAACTGCATTTTCAATGCGGATGTCCAATACGGTGAACCTCAACGACACGTCACTGATTGTCGTGTCCCGGATCTTGCCGTACCGCAAAGGACAATGCCTGAGCGAAGTCTTCGACGCCACTGCGGGTTTCAGGATTTGTTGCGGGGAAATCCCGGATTGATGGGAATTCTGTTCGACGGTCTCGCCTCACATCAATCAGGGCGCACTAAATCACGAAGAACTTCGAATGGCGGTTCGTAGGCCTTTTCGCCCCCTTCACGCGACGTGAAGAAGTTAAACAAATAAATGCCGTCGGTTCCCTCTTTGATGAGGTGAATTGCCGCCTGTCGATAT